>CAIXPZ010000017.1 GCA_903921455.1 uncultured Verrucomicrobia subdivision 3 bacterium
AGTTGATAGGTGAACAGCCGCAAAACGCCGGGGCGGACGAGCGCGTTCACATCCTGCCAGTTGACATTGCCGGCTTTTTGTTCCATGACCCAGAAGCCGCTGTCGCCGTCCGGCGCGCGAATGCCGGTTTTCTTGAGCGAGCGGAGCATGTCAATCTCGCAGGCGATTTCCGCCGGCTTGGCCTTGATGGCGGCGGTGCTTTCGATGGAGACAAAGTCCAGCTGCTCCGCCAGGTCGAAATGGTCAAAGCGATGGCGCAGCGCGCGGAGATTGGTCGTCACCGGCCGGTCGGGCGTGAGTTCGCGCAGCACGTCGGCCTGCATCTTGACGAACTGGACGATGGTGTCGCTGCAAAACCGGTTCCAGTTGAGGACGAGCGCGGGATTATGGTTGGTCGGCGCGCTCATCGGCATCGGCACCTGCTTCCAATCGGAGACGATTTGGCCCCAGTGGCGCAGGCCGAGGCGTTCGTTGAGGCGTTCGATGGTTTCGTATTTGGCTTCGAGCCACAGGTGCCAGTCGCGGCGGGTGTCTTCGTTGAAGGACGACTCGGTGAAATGGCCGCCGAGGCTGTTGTCGATCTGCCATGCGAGCAATTGCGGATGATCGCCCAGCGCGCGGGCCATATTTTCAACCACCCGCTTGGAATGATTCCAATAGGCATCGCTGTTCAGGCAGACGGCGCGGCGGGTGCCGGCGTGCTTGACGCGGCCGTTCTCGTCCACGGGGAGAATCTCCGGATGCTTTTCCGCGAGCCAGACCGGCGGGGCGGCGGTGGGCGTGCCGAGAATGACCTGGATGCCTTTTTCGCCCATCACGTCCATCACGCGCTTGAGCCAGTCGAAGTTGAATTTGCCGTCCTCGGTTTCGCAGAGGCCCCAGGAAAATTCGCCGATGCGGACGACGTTGAAGCCGGCGGCGGCCATGAGTTCGGCATCGCGCTGCCATTGCGCCTCGGGATTTTCAGCCGTGCCACCAAAGGGGAAGACCCATTGTTCCGGATAATAATCAACGCCGAAATACATAATATTTTTCCTCGGGCTTGTTGCTGCGACACTAAAAGCAAACCGCCGCGCTGGCAATGAAAATCGCTCGGCGCGGCGGCGGAATTTTTCGGCGGGGCTATTTCTTAAACAGGCTGCCGATGCTCTTGCCGAGTTTGCTGGCTTCGCTGCCGATGGCTTTGCCGGCGTCGCCGACGGAACCGGCCACGGCCTTGACGGTGGCCGTGGTGATTTCTCCCAGCACTTTTTTGACGAGGTCGCCCGCCGTGATGCCTTCGGGGCCTTTGCCTAAATCCGAGAAGTGAATATCCGGCAAGGGCAGGGTCGCGCCATTGAAATGCACTTTCGCGCCGGTGATGAGGAAGTCATCCACCTCAAGTTTTTTGGCCGGCTTCTTCGCGCCGGCCGGGGCGGGCGCATTGGTGTCGTCGGGCTTGGCTTCCGTGCCGCCGATGAAGGCGTTGACGTTGTCCATGATTTTTTTGAGGTTGTTCGCGCCGAAGGGATTCCCTTCAAAGGTGATTTCCGCCGAGCGCACCTCCACGGATTTGATGACGATCTTATCCGACAACACCGAGAGCGGCGCGACGCTCACGGCCGCTTTGCCGACGCTGATGGCGTTCGTGGATTTGAAGCCTTCCGGGTTGCCCAGCACCAGGTCGTTGACCCCGGCGGAACCGGTGAGGATGCCGACATGCACCGAGCCGACGGTGAGGCTGCTCTGGGTGACTTTGGGGCCGATGGTTTCCATGCCCGCCTTGATCACATCGCCGAGGAAGAAGCCGACCACAATCACTGCAATTGCGATGACGGCAACGATGCCGATGCCAAGGCCGAGAAGAATTTTCTTTTTCATATTCGGGGAAAGTTGCCAGCGCCGCTGCGGGTTGGAAAGAAAATTTCCGGCGACTCAAGCGGCGATCATGGCGCGAACCATTTCCACCAGCTGATTGATATCGTAAGGCTTCGCGACAAATTGATCCGGCTTGACGGCGGCTCCGGCAAACACTTCGCCGTCCACCGTGCCGCTGATGAGGATGGTTTTTTGGTTCGGGTTCAGCCGCCGGCATTCGCGGATCAAGTCCATGCCGCTCATGCGCCCCATGGCGTAATCCGTCAGCACCACCGCCGGGGCGGCCGCCGGAAATTCCCGCAACGCCTGTTCCGGATCCGTGAACGTGCGGACGTTGACGCCGAGCGGGGTGAGGATGGTTTCGGCGAGTTCAAGCAACAACACTTCGTCATCCACCACAAAAACCGTGGGAGTCGTTGGCGCCGTTTTGCTTCTGAAGAAAGCCATGGTGACAGTGCAATCCTGCAACCGCACCTTACCACTCCGCTGTCACCGCCTGCAAGCGCCAAGATTGGCCGGCGGCCGGGAGAAAAAATCGTTGCTTCCCGCTTTTTCCCCGCCTACTCTTTCGGATCGGCAATGAACCCGCCGTCTAACAAGGAACTGCTGTCATGAAAAAAAAACCAGCGTCCGTGCCGGAACCCCCCAAAAAAAGCGCCGCCAAAACCCGTCGCACCAGTAAAACTGATGCTGCCTTGGCCGCTGCGCCCGCCAAAAGTTCCGCTACTGACAAACCCAAGCGCGCCCCGCGCAAACCGCTGTTTGATGTGGCGGTGGACACGGTGAAAAAAATGCTCAAGTCCAAGCGCGCCCCCGGGAAAGCCGCCGCCGAGCCGAAGATTGAAGTGGAGGCCCCGACCATTGTCCGCCGCAGCTACACCCGCAGCAAGAAGGAGGAGGTGCTCGACGTGCCGCCGATTTTGCTGGAGGGCGACGAGCCCGCCGCTTCGCATGTCAGCGGCCCCGGCGAAAAATATTCCCTCGGCGCCACGCCGCCCGCGCAAAGCTTTTCCGGCGGCGAACTGCCCGAAAGCTACGGCACCAAAAAACTTTTTCTCACCGCCCGCGATCCGCACTGGCTCTACGCGCACTGGGACTTGACGCGAGAACAGCAGAACGAGCTGAACGCCGAGTCCACCGACGGTCATCTCATCCTCCGCATCTTCGCCGGCAAGATTGAGGGTCATCCCACTTACGAAATCCACGTCCATCCCGAATCGCGCCACTGGTTCGCCCACGTGGAGCGCGCCGGCAATTCCTACGCCGCCGAACTCGGCTATTATTCCGCGCTCGGCAAATGGCTGCGCGTGGCCACCTCCAGCAGCACGCTCACCCCGCCCGACGCCGCCGCCAAGGAAGACGCGGCGGAATTCGCCACCATCCCGTTTGAATTTCCCTTCGCGCGCCTCATGCAGATCATCGAGGACGCCGTGCGGGACAACATCCCGCTCGCGCAGGCCATCGAGGAATTGCGCCGCGCCGGGCATCCCGACCTCCCGCGCTTTGCCCATTCGATTCATTCGCCCGTCATCGCGCCCGGCTCAACGCGCCAGTGGACGCCGGAGCAGGAAAAGGCGCTCGCCCGGATCATCAGCATCGACGAGACCCGCCGCGTCTGGATGGGCTCGCTCGAAATCACCGAACTCATCCGCCGCCGGCTCGCGCACGAGGGCAACACCACCTCGCCGGTCACGGCCTTCGGCATTTCCAGTCCGGGCATTGCCTCCAGTCCCACCAGCCCGTTCGGCGGCGGGGCCGGCGCGTCGCAGGCGAAGGGTTTCTGGTTCAACGTCAATGCCGAGCTTATCATCTACGGCGCGACCGAGCCCGATGCGAAAGTCACCCTCGGCGGCCACGAGATCAAATTGCGCTCCGACGGCACGTTCAGTTTCCGCTTTGCGTTGCCCGACGGAAAATACGACCTGCCCGCCGTCGCGGTTTCCGCCGATGGCACGGATGGACGCGCGGCGGAATTGAAATTCGTCCGCGAGACGCAGTATCTCGGCGATGTCGGCGCGACGCCGCAGGATCCGTCGCTCAAGCCGCCGCTGCCCGACAACCTCTGATTCCCATGGACTCGCCCGAACGCGGAGCCTTGATGCTCGTCCGGTTCACCGCCGCTGCGCTCATCGGCTGGGCGCTGGCGGAACTCGCGTTGTATGTCACCCTCTGCCATCACAATAATGTTCCGGTGGAAATCATTCCCTGCGTCACCAAATCCCTCCCGGCCGTGGCCGGTGTGGTGATGCTCGTCAAGGCCCGGGCGATCGCCGAATGGCTTTCCGATAAGCTCGATCTGTAATTAATCATTATTTGGGATATGTCCGGCTACCTTTCCATCGTCCTGCACGCGCACCTGCCGTTCGTGCGGCATCCGGAGCATGAAAAATTCCTGGAGGAAAGCTGGCTGTTCGAGGCCGTCACCGAGACTTACCTGCCGCTGGTCCAGATCATCCAGGGCTGGCGGCGCGACCAGTTGCCGGCCCGGTTCACGCTCTCGCTCTCGCCCACGCTCTGCTCGATGCTCCTCGATCCGCTGCTGTGCGCCCGCTATGCGAAGCATCTGGACGGATTGATCGATCTCGCGGAAAAGGAAATCCACCGCACGCACTGGGATCGCGGCTTTCGCGACCTCGCGTGGATGTATCATCACAAATTCTGCCAGGCGCGCGAGACGTGGCGCTATTTCGACGGCAATCTCATCAACGCCTTCCGGCAGTTTCAGGACGAGAACCTGCTGGAGATCATCACCACCGCCGCCACGCACGGCCTGCTGCCGCTGATGACCGGCCATCCGCCGAGCATCCGCGGGCAGATCCTGACGGCGCGCGACCATTACCACCGCTGCTTCGGGCGCGACCCGCGCGGCATCTGGCTGCCGGAATGCGCCTACGCCGAGGGCTTGGAAAAATATCTGCAGGAGGCGAACATCCGCTGGTTCATCCTCGACACCCACGGCGTGCTGCACGCCAAGCCGCGGCCGCGCTACGGCACGTTCGCCCCCATCTTCACGCCCAACGGCGTCGCCGCGTTCGGGCGCGATTTCGACTCCTCGCGCCAGGTGTGGAGCAAGCACGAGGGGTATCCCGGCGACCCGCGCTACCGCGACTTCTACCGCGACATCGGGTTCGACCTCGACTTCGATTACGTGCGGCCGCATCTGCCCTCGCCGGACAATCGCGGGTTCACCGGCATGAAATACTTTCGCATCACCGGCACCGGCGAGAAGCAGGTCTATCAGCGCGACCACGCCCTCGCCGCCGCCAGCGAACACGCGCGCCATTTCCTCGACGAACGCCTCGCGCAGGTCCGCTCCGTCGCGCCGCTGCTCGACCGGCCGCCCATCATCGTCGCGCCCTATGACGCGGAGCTCTTCGGCCACTGGTGGTATGAAGGGCCGGAGTTCCTCGACTTCCTTGCGCGCAAGCTGTGCCACGAGCAGAAGGAAATCTCCTTGCTCACGCCCGGCGAATATCTCCAGCGCCACCCCACGAACCAGATCGCCACGCCCGGCGCCTCGAGCTGGGGCGAGGAAGGCTACTGGCGCGTCTGGCTCAACGATACGAACGAGTGGATCTATCCGCACCTGCAGATCGCGCAGGAACGCATGACCGATCTGGCCAATAAGTTCCCCGCCGCCACCGGCCTGCAGGCGCGCGCGCTCAAGCAGGCTGCGCGCGAACTGCTCCTCGCGCAGGCGAGCGACTGGCCGTTCATCCTCCGCGCCGGCACCAGCCCCGACTACGCCCGCCGCCGCGTGAAAGACCATCTGCTCCGCTTCATCGCGCTGCACGAGCAATTGACCGTGGCCAAGGTGGACGAGAAATGGCTCCGCGAAATCGAGGCCCGCGACAACCTGTTTCCCGACGTGGACTGGAACTGCTGGAAGTGACGGCGGCTAATCTTTCTTTTGCGGCTGGGCGGCGGCGGAGAGCTGCAGCATGTGTTCCAGCGTGATGGGGAGATTGGACACCTCGGTTTCCAGCGCGTCCAGGTTGGGGGCGATGCCGAGGATGACGTGACATTCCGGGCAGGTGAAGCAGATGGCGCCGGCCTGGCCGGTGATGCCCAGCTCATCAATCGTGGCCATGTCGCTCGCCTCCACACGGGCAAGGTGCTGGCCGCACTTGGGACATAAACGCGCTTTGGACATAAGCAAACGGGTGAATGGTTCCACCCGCAATCAGCCACGCCCCCGCCCCGTTGTCAAATGGGAAATCCCCCTCCGCCCATTTACTCCCGAATCTTTTGGCGCTCGATAATTGGGAAATTAAACTCCACAAATCAATCTCCTGAATAAGGAATAACTGTCAATAGTCCAATCACTATCAGCATCACAATCATGCCAACGAGCAGCCAGCCAAAATACATCAATGGCCATCGCGCCAAAGTCTGGGTATCGCTCGCAATAACCGCGTCTGAAACAGTCACTGAATATCGGGCACGAGGTAAAAACCAAATGGGTGCCAACAATCGCACAATGCCGGTAACTCTCTTTCCGTCTGCATCAAATTCAAATTCAGTAGACGTTAGCCAACTAAAACGATCCATCTTGGGCAAAAATATTCGGTCGCCAATGCGCACCTCGAAACCAAATCCAATCCATAGAAATATCCCGAACAATCGAGGAGTCACTTCAATCGTTTTACCGTGTGACGTGTAAGTTCTCATCAGCTGATGGAGTATCAGGTCTTGTCTTGAAATTCTTGAGCCTATCCTGTCGGCCGATTTTGACCTTATTCCCGCCCCGCCGCCGTGTCGAGGGTATTTTAGCGCCGTAGGCGCGGCATCATTGTAGCTCGCCATCCCTCAAGAAAATCCCAGCTCCATCGGAGCGGCATCAAGGTGGCCGTCCGCAAGGACTATGCCGCGCCTGACGGCGCTGGAACCGGCTGGCGCGGACCGCATTAACCGCTGCGCGGACAGGTCCAGTCGCCGCGCAACTTGCGCCTTGCGGCGGGCCACCATGGCGGAACTCCGAACGCAAAGACGGCATTCCTCAATGGTGCCCGTCTGGAAAGGTGCCCGTCCGGAAGGACTGGCCGTCCGGCCGGTGGCCGTGCGCCCGGTGGCCGTGCGCCAGCACCCTTACCCGAAAGAGTGAGGAAAATTAATTGCCACGCGGGGAGGGGTTGCCCAAATTGGCGGGATGAAATCCATGCTCACGTTCCGCCTGGCCGTGCTGGCGGTTTTGGTTCTGGCTTTGAATCTGCGCGCAGCGGAGTCGCCGCGCGCCCATCGGTCCCTGGATGCGGGCTGGAAGTTTCATCTGGGCGACGACTGGCCGCAGGCGTTGCGGCTGGACAAGGCGGGCGAGAGCGGCGGCCCGGCGGGCGAGAAGTTCAACGACACCTCCTGGCGCACGCTCGATCTGCCGCATGACTGGGCGATTGAATTGCCGTTCGACCGGAACGCGGACACGAGCCACGGGTTCAAGCCGGTGGGGCCGGGCTTTCCCAAGAACAGCGTGGGCTGGTATCGCCGCACGTTTGAGCTGCCGAAGGAGGACGCGGGCCAGCGCATCTGGCTGACGTTCGACGGGGTGTTCCGCGACGCGACGGTGTGGGTGAACGGCTGGCTGGTGACGCGGCACGAGGGCGGCTACTACGGGTTTCGCGAGGACATCACGGACATCGTGCGGTTCGGCGGGAAGAATCTGATCACGGTGAAGGTGGACGCGAGCAAGTTCGAGGGCTGGTTTTACGAGGGGGCGGGGATATACCGGCACGTGTGGCTGGACCAGACCGCGCCGGTGGCCATCGCGCCGGACGGGGTGTTTGTTTACAGTCAATTCTTTGGCAATGCGCCGAAAGGTGATGTTGCGATTCACATTAAAACAACCATTCAAACCACCAATAATGAACCTAGCAACAAAAACGAAAACGGAATGCCGTTGAGTGGCATGATTCGCCAACAGTTGTTTGACCCAAGTGGAGCGCTAATTGGTGATTCAATCGGTAAAAATTTCACAGGCGTTAGTCGAGAACAGGTAAGTTATTATCAAGACAGGCATGACGGGATTTATAACCAACGAGAAGTTTATTGCTCCTTCTTATTGGGTATAGAAAGTTTTGCCCATGATTCATGGAGGCCGGATATAATGATTCAGAAAGAGCCCGTGTTATGGTCGCCAGAATCACCCAAGCTATACAAACTTGTAACCACAATTTCTGACGGAGGTAAAGTCCTAGATCGCAAGGAAACCGAGTTCGGCATCCGCACGTTCGCCTTCGACAAGGACAAGGGTTTTCTCCTGAACGGTCAGCATTACGAATTGAACGGCACCTGCAATCACCAGGACATGGCCGGCGTCGGCGCGGCGCTGCCGGATGCGCTCCAGTATTTCCGCGTGGCCAAGCTCAAGGAATTCGGCTGCAACGCCTATCGCACCTCGCATAATCCGCCCACGCCCGAATTGCTCGACGCCTGCGATCACCTCGGCATGATCGTCATGGACGAGAGCCGCCTGCTCGGCAGCGATGCGCAGAATCTCGCGAAGTGGGAAAGCCAGATCCGCCGCGACCGCAACCACGCCAGCGTGGGCATCTGGAGCGTGGCGAACGAGGAGTTCTTCGTCCAGTCCTCCCCACAGGGCGGCAACGTGGCCCGCACCATGCAGGCGCTCGTGAAGTCGCTCGACCCCACGCGCCCCGTCACCTACGCCGCGCCGCAGGGCGACACGTTCGACGGCATCAACGGCGTCATCGAAGTGCGCGGCTGGAATTATCACATCGGCCAGGACATGGATAACTATCACGCCAAACATCCGGAGCAGCCGAATGTCGGCACGGAACAGGCCAGCACCGTCAGCACCCGCGGCATCTACGAGAACGACAAGGCGCGCGGCTACGTGAGCGCCTACGACGTGAACGCGCCGAGCTGGGCGCACACGGCGGAGCGCTGGTGGAGTTATTTCGCGGACCGGCCGTGGCTGAGCGGCGGCTTCGTGTGGACGGGCTTTGATTATCGCGGCGAGCCGACGCCCTACGCGTGGCCGTGCATCAACTCGCACTTCGGCGTGCTCGACGTGTGCGGTTTCCCCAAGGACAATTTCTATTACTACCAATCCTGGTGGACCACGAACATCGTGCTGCACCTGCTGCCGCACTGGAACTGGCCGGGCAAGGCAGGCCGGGAGATCCGCGTGGACGCCTTGAGCAACTGCGAGGAAGTGGAGCTGTTCCTGAACGGCGCGTCGCTCGGCAAGCAGCCGATGAAGCGCAATTCCAAGCTGACGTGGAAGGTGACTTACGCGCCGGGCACCTTGAGCGCGAAAGGGTTTAACGGCGGCCAGCTCGTGGCCGAACAAAAAATCGAAACGACCGGCGCGGCGGCGGCCGTGCAGCTCACGCCCAACCGTTCCACGATCAACGCGGACGGCGAAGATGTCAGCGTGATCACCGTTTCCGTGGCCGACGCGTCGGGCCGCGTGGTGCCGACGGCGGGGAACCAGCTTGATTTTGCCATTGAAGGCGCGGGGAAAATCCTTGGCGTGGGCAACGGCGATCCGAGTTCGCACGAGCCGGACACCTTCGTCGCGCAGCCGCCGGTGAAGACGCTGGCCGTGAACAATTGGCGCTGGAAGCTGGCGGAGCTGCCGGCCAAGGGCGCGCTCCTGCCCGAATACGGCCCCGCGTTCGACGATTCGACCTGGAACACGATCAAGCCCAAGACCGACGGCGACACCGGCGACATGGTGTTGAAGGGCGGCGAGGCGGCGGTGTTCCGCGCGCACGTCACGGTGACCGAGGCGGACCTGGCGAATCCCGGCGTGCAGGTGCGGTTCGCGTGCATTGACGACCACGGCTGGATTTTCGTGAACAACCAGCGCGTGGGCGAATCGAAGGATTGGTCGGCGCAACCGGTTTACGACATCAAGAAGACGTTGCATGCCGGCGACAATGTCATCGCCGTGGGCGTGAAGAATGACGACGCGGCCGGCGGTTTGAATCCGGATGTGAATGTGGAAGTGGTCGGCAAGTCGGTCGCCGTCGGCTGGACGCGCAGCGCGTTCAACGGCCTCGCGCAGGTGATCGTGCAATCCACGAAAGACGCCGGCGAAATCAAGCTGACCGCTACGGCGGAAGGCTTGTCGCCCGCAACGACCACCATCACCACCCAGGCCAGCCCCGGCCGCCCGAGCGTGCCGTAAGGCCGCCGGCGGGGCAGGGGGCGGAAATCACAGGCCGTCGAGGGCGTCGCTCTCGCAGGCGGAATATTTCTCGAGCAGCTTGTCGTAAACCCGCGCGGCTTTGGCGTCCGGGCGGATTTCGCTGCCGGGAATCGGCTTGCTGAAGCCGGCGACGAGTTTGTCCCACTTGGGATTCTTGTCAGCGGCCGCGAGCCAGCCGTGCGCGGCTTGCAGCGCGGCGCCGAGCGCGGCGCTCTTGGAGACTTCGATGCGCAGCACCGGGCAGTTCATCACATCGGCGAGCACCTGCAGCAGGGCCCGGTCATTGGACGCGCCGCCGGTGACGAGGATTTTTTCGGGCGCGACCTGCATCCACTGGGAATGCAGCCGCATGGAAAGCATCTGGGCTTCGAAGACGGCGCGGCAGTTGGCGGCGGCGTCCTTCTCATCAAGATCAAACCGGCGGACGCCGGGCTGGTTGGAGCGCGGGACGATTTCGGCTTCAAACCAGGGCAGGATCACGCCGCCGTTGTTGCCGGGCGGGGTTTGCGCGAGCAGTTTGCCGAAGGCGGCCCAGTCCTTGATGCCGTAATGCTCGCGGATTTTTTCGCGGGCGAGCGAGCCGTTCTTGAAACAGATGAGCGTCATGTAGCCGCCGGTGGGCGAGCCGAAGACGTGGCCTTCGCCGTTCTCGTCGGTCTGGCATTTTTCCATGGTGCCGAAAAAGGTGTCGCTGGTGCCGAGGCTGATGGCGACCTGGCCGGGCTTGATGAGGCCGAGGCCGATGACGCTCGCCGGATTATCACCGGTCCAGACCGTGGCGAGGGCTTCGGGATTCAAACCGTATTTGGTGACGAAGTAGGAGCTGACCGGGCCGATCACGCGGCCGGAATCCGCGAGCGGCGGGAGCTTCTTGACCAGGCTCGGCGCGGTGGCCTTGAGGGCGTCGTGGTTCCAGTTCTTCCGGCGGATGTCCATCAGGTTCATCCCCGCGCCGTCGCCGAAATCGATCGGGGCGATTTTGCCCGCGAGCAGCGAGGCCATGAATGAGCTGACGAGCGCGATGCTCGTGGTCTTCTCGTAGGCTTTCGGCTCGGTCTTGTAAAATTTGCGGATCTGCGGGCCGGTGAAGCGCTCGAAGGTGTCCGAGCCGGTGCGCGAGGCGGTGAATTTGATGCCGCCGAGCTTCTTGCGGATCTCGGCGCATTCTTTGGCCGTGGACGAATCCATCCAGATGGGCGAGGTCTTGCGCGCGAGCACGCCGTCGAGATTCTCGACCAGCGATTTCTTGGGGTCCAAAGCCGCCAGGGCTTCCGTGGCTTTTTCGGTGAAGTAAACCGAGCCGTGCTGCTGGCCGCTGCCGCTGACGGCGAGGATCTTGTTGAGCGCGACCTTGTCCTTCTTCATCTGCGCGAACAGCAGATCCAGCGCGGCCGCCCAGAGCAGGGGCGAGCTGTGCTTCACGAGCGGGTCGCGGCTGGGCAGCACGCCGTGCCTGGTTTTGAACTGCGGCAGCGCCTGGTCGAAGTTCAGCGATTTTTCGTAGATGACCTTGCCGGCGTCGAGGTCAATGACCACGGCGCTCAAGCTTTGCGTGCTGGAATCGAGTCCAAGAAATAATTTGCCCATGTGATTATAGAAATAGTGTTCGCGTCTGACTTGCTGATAATATAGTAATCCTGCCAAATGAAAAGAGCGCTTTGGCTTGATTTTTTTGCCCTGATATTGTTTGGCGCGATGGCCTGGACGGCGCCGATCGACCGCCAGGCGCTGGTGACCCGCCACGCGGTGGTGCTGACGGGTTTTGACCCGGGCAATCCGCTGTCGGTCGGCAACGGGCAATTCTGTTTCACGGTGGACGCCACCGGCTTGCAGACGTTCCCCGAGGCGTTTGAGAAAACCACCCCGCTGGGCACGCTGTCGGACTGGGGCTGGCATACGTCGCCCAATCCGAAGGGGTGGAGTCTGGAGCACTATCCCCTGACGAACTACCCCGACCTGACCGGCCGGCTGGTGCCGTATGTGGATGTGCCGCCGGGACCCCGCAGCGCGGAAGTGAACTGGCTGCGCGCCAATCCGCACCGGTTGAACTTGGGGCAAATCGGTTTTGTGCTGAAACATGCCGACGGTTCGCCGGCGTCGACCAATGATTTGAAAGAGATCCGGCAAAAGCTGGATCTGTGGAACGGCGAGATCACCAGCCATTTTGTTTTTGATGGCGAGCCGGTGGAGGTTCACACCGTCTGTCATCCCTCGCGTGATTCCGTGGCGGTGCGGGTGCAGTCCCCGCTGTTGAAATCGCGGCGGCTCGCCATCCAAATCCGGTTTCCCTACGGCACCGGCAGCGTGACCACGGCCGACTGGAGCCATCCGAATGCGCATCAGACCATCCTGACGCCGTTTCCCCACACCGCCCTCTTTGTGCAACGCAAGTTGGATCAGGACCAATACGATGCCATATTGCATTGGTCGCGCGGCGCGGAATGCCGGCAGATCGCGCAACATACGTTGCTGGTTTCCCCGCCGGCCAATGGAACGGATTTGGAATTGGCGTGTTTGTTCCAGCCCGACGTGAACGGGGATCGCGGCGGTTATGAGCAGTTCCCCCTGTTTGATAAAACTCAGAAACAGGCGGGCGGATATTGGAACCGCTTCTGGCAGGCCGGCGGTGCGATTGACTTGTCCGGCAGCCAAGACCCGCGCTGGTTTGAATTGGAGCGGCGCATCGTCCTGTCGCAATACCTCACGGCGATTCAGGACGCGGGCGAAAATCCGCCGCAGGAGACCGGGCTGACTTGCAATTCGTGGGAAGGCAAGTTCCACCTCGAGATGCACT
The DNA here is from genome assembly GCA_903921455.1 of uncultured Verrucomicrobia subdivision 3 bacterium. Next base: position 12,825 of record CAIXPZ010000017.1, read on the forward strand.
GGTGGCACGAGGCGCACTTCGCGCTCTGGAACCGTCTGCCGCTGCTGGAAAAGTCCCTCGGCTATTACCGGAAAATTTTGCCGCGCGCCGTTGCCACCGCCCGAAAACAAGGCTACGCCGGCGCGCGCTGGCCGAAGATGACCGATCCGAGCGGCACGGAATCGCCTTCCCCCATCGGCACGTTTCTCGTGTGGCAGGAACCGCACCCGATTTTCTACGCGGAGCTGGGCTGGCGCGAGCATCCGGACCGGGCCACGCTGGAGCAATACCGCGACATCGTTTTCCAAACGGCGGATTTCCTGGCGAGCTACGCGACCTGGGACACGAACACAAGCCGTTACGTTCTCGGTCCGACGCTGCAATGCGCGCAAGAAATCTTTCCGAAGGACAAAACTTTTAATCCGACGTTTGAGTTGACGTATTTCCGCTGGGCGCTCGAAACCGCGCAGCAATGGCGGGTGCGTCTGGGTTTGCCGCGCGCGAAAAAGTGGGATGAGGTTTTGGCCGGCCTCGCCAAACCTCCGGTGGCGGCAGGCAAATACCTTTTTGCCGAAACCACGCCGGATTGCTACACGAATCGCAAATGGAATGCCGACCATCCGGCGGTCGTCGGCGCGTTGAGTTTTGTGCCCGGGCCGCAGATTGATCCGGCGACGATGCGCCGCACGCTCGACTGGATCTGGACAAATTGGAACTGGCCGGACACCTGGGGCTGGGATTATCCCATGATTGCGATGACGGCCGCGCGGCTGGGCGAGCCGGAACGCGCGGTGGACGCGCTGCTGCTCGACACCTCCAAAAATCATTATGGCTTGAACGGACACGTTTTCCAGCGGCCCGGCCTGGCCATTTATCTGCCGGCGAACGGCGGTTTGCTTTACGCGGTTGCGCTGATGGCCGCCGGCTGGGATGGCGCGCCTGACCGGAATGCGCCCGGTTTTCCTGACAATGGCCAATGGAATGTCCGCTGGGAAAATCTGCATCGCGCGCCGTAGCCCGAATTGGGATTGCTGCGCGGGGTTCGCGTGATAGTTTGGGTCGGCCGGCGGCGTTATCCTCCGGAAGCGCCGGGATAAAATGGTACCCCCCCGGCCGGCCATCATTCAGTTGCCAAAAAATTAAACCATAATTCCCCCATGCAACGATTTGCCTGCAAGATGAAATTGAAGCCGGGTGTCGCGGCCGAGTATCAAAAGCGCCACGATCAAATCTGGCCGGAGCTGGCGGCGGAACTGCGCGCGGCGGGCGTTTCCGATTACTCGATCTTTCTCGACGAGGAAACGCTGACGCTTTTTGCCGTGCAAAAGCTGGCTGATAACAATTCCGCGGCCGCTCTGCCCGACTTGCCCATCGTCCGTAAATGGTGGGATGACATGGCTCCGCTGATGGAAACGCACGCGGACCATTCACCGGTCGCCACGCCGCTGCGGGAAGTGTTCCACCTCGATTGACTGCGGAGCGCGCCCGTCCTCGGGCGCTGCCACTCACGCGCCCCCCCCCAACCGTTGTCGAACCCGGTGAAATCCCCACGCCAGCCAGCCTGGCAGCGGCCGGGACGGCCGCCCTCCGTCATTTGAAAACCTGCCCTGGGGAAATGGATCGCCGCGCTGATTAAATCTGGAAATCCAGCGCGCCGCCCTTGTCCGCCTTGCTCAAGACGCGCATGTCTAGGCCGTCGTAGATCACCAGTGAATTCGGCTGCACGCTGTCCATGATGAACACGTTGCCGCCGATGGTGCTGCCCGCGCCGATGACGGTGTCGCCGCCGAGGATCGTCGCGCCCGGATAGATCGTGACGCGGTCCTCGATGGTCGGGTGGCGTTTCTTGCCGCGCAATTGCTGGCCGGCGGCGGTGGACTTCGCGCCGAGTGTCACGCCGTGATACATCTTCACGTGGTTGCCGATGGTCGCGGTTTCGCCGACGACCGTGCCGGTGCAATGATCCACGAAAAAGTGCGAACCAATTTTTGCGCCCGGATGCAAATCCATGCCCGTGCGCGCGTGCGCCCATTCGCTCATGATGCGCGGGATGAGCGCGACATTTTTCAGATAAAGTTCATGTGCTAGTCGCTGCACGGAAATCGCTTCAACGAACGGGTAGGAAACGATGATCTCCTCTTTGCTCGCCGCCGCCGGATCGCCGTTGAACGCCGCTTCCACGTCGGTTTGCAGCACCTCGCGGATGCACGGCAGGCCGCCGAGAAATTCCGTCGTCAGCTTGTGCGCCTCGGCGGGAATATCTTTTTTCTTCAAGCCGGCCGGCGGCTGGTATTCCAGGCTCTTGCGGATCTCATCCTCCAGTTCGCCGAAAACCGAGTCCAGCAATGCCGCCGTCTTCACCTTGATCTCCGACGAGTGCACCAGCTTCTCGTCAAAAAAACCGGGGAACAGCAGCCGCAGCAAATCCTGCGTGATGGCCGTGATGGCGCGCTTGGACGGCAGGTTTTTGCCGTCGAGATGGTTGATGCCGCCGAACTGCGCGTAGGACGCGACGAGATCGTTGGTGAGTTTGGTGACCGTTTCCACGGCGGGAAACTACCACGAAGGCGCCACGAGACAAAGTTTTTGTGCCGGCGTGGATGGGTGTTTCAGCGCGACAACGCGCCCGCGTCTTGGACTGCGGCACCCTCCGCCGCTGTTCCCCCGCATTGGAAGGAGGCGGGGCCAGGGTGACACGCGGTTTCCGTTGGTCCCCCGCCATCTGCCATCTCCTACTTCACGTGCAGCGGACTGCTCACGCCCATGCCCGGCTTCTGCATCACATGCGTGTAGATTTGCGTCGTCGCGACTTCGCGCGGTTTAGAAGCCTTCGGCCAACGCGCCAGCGTCTTGGACTGCGGCGGCCCTCCGCCGCTTTTCCCCGCATTAGAAGTAGGCGGGGCCATCCGCTCCCCCGCCTGAATCAGCCTTCGCTCCGACCCACCGGATTTATCCCCGCGGTAACCGCCGGGACATTCTTGTTCGCCCGTCGCCAAATCCTGCAAACCGCCCGCCGCCGATTTATCTTGGTCGCCGGCCAAACAGATGTATAAGCAATGAAGGTCCGTGAGAAGGGTTTGGTTGTGATGGCCTAATCGCAGTTGCCGCCACGGGGAAGCAAAGGTTCGTTAATAAAGATGAAATATGAAAGCTCAATCCTTGTTCGTGTTATTTCTTTTTGGATTATTTTGCTCCAATTTATTGAGTCAGGTTGGAACCTATTGTTCTATCACCAATTGGTCAATGCATGCGACAAATTATCAGCCAAACAAACTGATGCTCAGGGTATGGCCCGATGTTTCTACAAACACAACCAATTTTTATTACCCAAATAATAAACCATTTGAAAAAACTGTCTTTTCGATTTCTATCATCAATAAAACAATGATGGTTGGTTCGACGAACAATTTACGGTGCAGACTCGATAACCAGTCCGAAAATAAAGTATATTATTGGACTCTTACATACGTCTTCCTGTCAAATAATGCCTCCCTCAATTATCAACTATTACCAGATTTAGAGCCGTCACGAGCTAAGAATGGCATTGGCTTTCCCGCCATTGGTAAAGGGATGGCCAGTGAATGGGATCTGCCATTTGTAATCGATAAAAGAGTGCAGCCGGGAGATTACGAGTTGCACGCCAGCCAGGGAGTTGTGACGAGTGATGCCAAATTTAGTTGGGAAATCGAGGCCAACACTTTGCAGATTAATGTCGTAAAATAATCCGCCCAGCCACCTGGCAGCTTATCCAAACATGAATAGAATAAAAACATTTGTTTTAGCGTTATTCATGGCTGTATTAGGCACGGGCTATACTCAGGAAATAAGCCAATGGGGTGATCCCGTAATGGGCGCGAAACTGTCAATTTGCTTAAGCAATACAGTCATTGCAACCGGCTCTAACGTAGTTCTTCATTGCATAATTCACAATAATTCAACAAATGCTGTAATTTATCAATTGGCCGATACTAGATTGATGTTTAGCGTATATTTGGTTAGCCAGTCAGGAAAAAGAATCATATTAAACGACCGTGACAAATATGGCGGCGACCATATTAAAAGTGGCAGGGTATCCATTGGGGAGAGTCGCGACTATTTTTTACCACTCGATCTCGAAAAGAAGATTGAACCAGGTAGTTACAAAATGATTGCTACCCAGAAAATATGGATTTTCAAAATTCCCAACCGGCATGATATACAGCGGGGAGAACTGGTGTCTAATGAGTTAACAGTGGAATTAAAATGATATTCATCCAATTTAATCGCTCGGCTATTTAAGTATAGCCCTGAACTATGAAATCAATAATCGTCAGTTTAATTTTATGACAGTTTTGCTCTTTCGGGCAGGGCAATAATTATCAGCCAATTACCGATCTTTCAAAATATGCAACCAACAATTATCACCCTTATAAAACGCCTTTTTTCGGTGTGGGGTTTTCTATTATCGCCACCAACTTGATTATGCACATTGGCTCGACAAATGTTCTCCATTGCGTCCTCAACAATCATTCTGGCAAAGACATATTATATTCATCGCTAACTTTTGTTTATCTTACTAATAACGTGCCCGGTTTTTATCAGCTTTCTCCTGAACTTGAACAGCCAGATACCAATGGTGGGCCAGCCATTACTTTAAGCAGACAAAAAAAAAGGATTGTTTCTGCTTAAGGCAAAAGATGGAAAAACTGTAGAATGGGATCTGCCACTGATCATAGACCAGCACATGCGTTTAGATAATTACAGCCTTAAGGCCAGCCAGGGGGTTGTGACTAGCGGTGCCAAATACAGTTGGGAAATCGAGGCCAACACTTTACAGATTAGTGTCATAAAATGATTAGCCACGCAAGCTGGAGGCGTTTGGTCACATCATAAAATGAAAACTGACAATTTTATCAAATTTATCCTGGTCACGTTAGTTGGTATGAATACACATGCCCAAACCATCCGGCAACAATCCATTACCAATCTATCCTCTCACAACGATCACTACCAGCCAAACAAGCTATTGCAACGGGTTTGGCCAGACGTTTCAACAAATACGAAAGATTTCTTTCTTCCATATAGCTTGCCGTTTTCAAAGGTGAAATTTTCCATTTCACTCAGCAATTCAGTCTTGAGTGCGGGTTCAACAAATACATTGCGCTGTCGGCTGTCCGCGCGATCAGCTCCTCAACTTCTCCAACGCCGGCATCATCCTGCAGGCGCGTCAGCTCGCCGCCTGCGCCGCCGCCCGGCTCTGCGACCAGCCCGATGGGCCGCGGGCTGTCGGCTGCGGCGGCGCCCGCGGTGGCGGCAAAACCCACTGGCTCCTCGCCCAGTTGGGGGCCGATGATTGCCAGCGCCGCGCCGGCCTCAACTGCCTCCTCCTCCGCAAGGTCGGCAAATCCAACCTTGAAAATTTCGAGACCCTGCGCCAGCGCCTCTTCGCCCGCCTGCCCCACGAGTTCAACGCCTCGCGCGGCATCCTCACCTTCGCCAACGGGTCCCGCATCGTCCTCGGCCATTACCAGTGCGAAAAAGATATCGATGCCTACCTCGGCCTCGAATACGACGTCATCGGCCTCGAGGAAGCCACCCAGCTCACCCTCCGCAAATACGAGGACATCTCCACCTGCTGCCGCACCAGCAAGCCGGACTGGCGTCCGCGGATGTATTCCACCACCAATCCCGGCGGCGTTGGCCACCAGTGGTATCTCGAAAAATTCATCGTCCCCCACCAGTCCGGCCGCGAGTCCGACACCCGCTTCATCCCCGCCCGCGTGGACGACAACGCGTTTATCAACCCCGGTTACAAGGCCGACCTCGCCCGCCTCACCGGCTGGCAGCATGACGCGTGGTATGAGGGGCGCTGGAACTTTGCCGCCGGCCAGTATTTCCGGAATTTTTCGCCCCGCCTCCATGTCCTCCAGGAAGATTTTAAGTCGCCCTCCGGCGTCGATTGGTTTGCCGCCATGGATTACGGCTACACTCATCCCACTGTCGTCCTCCTCGGTTGCCGCAATGAGGCCGGCCACATCTATATCCTGGCTGAGCACGTGGAGCGCTTTTGGATTCCCGCCCGCCATGCCCAGGCCATCAAGGCCATGCTCGCCAGGTACGAGGTTTTTTGTTCCCCGGATCATCTCCGCGAGCATCTCTTGGCCCGCTACCCGAATGCCTGCACCGAGCGCGAGGCCCTCTGGCACCACTGGAAGCAGCGGCGGATTCTCACCAAATTTGTCGCCGGTTCCGACGCCTTCGGCAGCGAAAGCAGCGGCGATTCCGTCGCCCGCCAATACCAGGAATTAGGCCTGTCTTTGAAGCCCGCCAATATGGATCGCGTGGCCGGCTGGTCCGCCATCGCCCAGCACCTCGGCGATCCCGACGCCGGCATCCCGCCCGCGCTCTTCATCCATCCGCGCTGCGCGCGCCTCATCGCTTGCCTGCCCTTTCTCCAGCACGATCCCGATCGCCCCGGCGATATCTTGAAGACGAACATCAACGACGAGGGGGTCGGCGGCGATGATCCCGCCGACGCCCTGCGCTACCTCGTCACCATTCAAATCCGCCGCGTTTATGCGCGCAAACTTTCCGGCTTTTAACCGGCTCCCTGCCGTCCTTCGCTCGCGGGAGCGGGCGATGCTGACCGCCGGCCGGCGCGACCCGTATGTCGCGCCTCTGCTGGATAGTTCCCGCATGCGTCATCGGCTCGGCCATGGTTTCGGCAAGACGGATTTGGCATCCAGACTGCCCGCCTTGCGCGCGAGGATGACCGTCGAGAACTTTCCGGCTGGCGCTGGCTTCGGGCGGGCGGCGAATTCAGCGAGCAGTTCGGCGGCGGTTTGCATCTCACCCATTGAACGGACGCCGGACGGGAAATCCGACAAGAAATTTGGAAAATTAATTCAGGCAGGCCGCGCCGTCGTGGCGGACCCGAACGCCCCCGTGTCAATCAGCGGCGGTCAAGGGACGGCCGCCCCACCCGCCGCCGATAATACGGCATCCACCACGCGCGCAACGGAAATGCCGTTCATGCAGCGAAAATCAATCGGGCATTCGCGGAGAAAACAGGGCGAGCAGGGCGCGTCCGATTTTAACAAACAATTCCGCGCGTCGCCCGGCAAACCCGGTCCGGTCAGCTCGGGCGAGGTGCTGCCGAACGGCACGACCACCGGCGTGCCCAGCGCGGCGGCGACGTGCATCGGGCCGGTGTCATTGGTGAGCAGGACGCGGCAGAGTTTCAGCAACGCCATCAGTTCGCGGAGCGAAGTCTGGCCGGCAAAATTCAGGAGTTGGGAGTTGGCAGATGGGAGTTGGGAGGCGATTTGGCTCGTTATCGCAACGTCGCTTTTGCCCCCGAACAGGAGCCAGGTGCAGTGGGTGCGTTGCTGGATTTCCTTGGCGGCGGCGATGAATTTTTCCACCGGCCAACGCTTGGCCGGGCCGTATTCCGCGCCGGGATTCAGACCGAAAATTGGTCCGGCAATTTTTTCGAGGCCGAATTTCGTTTTGGCCGCCGCGATCTCTTCCGGCGTCACGGTCAGCTGGGGCGCGAGCGGCTCGGGATTTGCGCCGAGGGCGGCGACGAGGTGGAGATATTCGTGAAGCTGATGAGCCAGCCGATTTCCGGTTGCCGATTTCCGATTTCCGATTTTTTCACCGGCGACAAGCTGGCGAATTTCCGCGGCTGTCCGCTTGCGCATTTTGACTGCGCCGGGGCGCGGGGCGACGGTCTGCGTCAGGAAAAAATTACGCCAGGGGCGGGAATAGCCGACGCGCTGGGGGATGCCGGCCAGAAAAACTTCGAGCGCCGAGCGGGGCGAGTTGGGCAGCACCAGCGCGAGATCAAATTTTTCAGCGCGCAATTTTTTACCGATGGCAAAAACACTTTCGCCGGCCGCAAAGGAAATCGTCTCATTCACCGCCGGATGATGCCGCCACAAGTCGCGCAGTTTTTCCGGGCCGAGCAGGGTGATATGGGCGTCGGGAAATTGCTCGCGCAGGCGCAGGAGGGCGGGCGTGGTCATCACGGCATCGCCCAGCCAGTTGGTGCCGCGAACCAGAATGCGCGGAGCAGATGGCAGATGGCAGATGGCAGATGGCAGATTCATGCGGCGAGGATGGAGGCTGGAGGATGGAGGGGCGCCTTTTCCATTTTCTATCTTCTATTCGCTATCTTCGTTTTCATTTTTTCCAGCGGCGATGCACCCAGAACCAGTTGGCGGGATCGCGGCGCACGGCCGTTTCCAACGCGCGGTTCACATCCAGCATGATGGCGGCGGACGAACGCGGCTCGCCGTTTTCATGCGTCGGAATTTTTTCACCGAATTCCAGCCGCCATTTGGCCAGCGCGACGCGGTAGCAAATCTGCGTGTAAAGTTCCGCGTCGTAACGCAGGGCTAGGATGGCCGGCGCGAGGCCGGTGTTGCAGTCGTGGCCAAGAAACGGCGCCCGCATGCCCTTGGCGCTCTGGTCGGCGAGCAGGCCGAGAACCATGCCGCGCTGTTCCATCCGGCGGCGCAAGGCGTGACCATCGGCGCGGCGCTCGAAAAAAAGACAGCCGCTGCGGGCGCGTAAATCCTGCATGAGCCGGTTGAGCGCGGGCTGGTTGAGCGCGCGATACGTCGTCGCGCCCTGATAGCCGGACAAGACCGATTGCAGCCGCGCGTAAAGCTCGAAGTTGCCGAAGTGACCGATGGCGACCACGACATTGCGCGGCGCGGTGTCGTCGGTTTTTCGCGGCAGGCACTCGTTGCCGACGAACTCAAGGTGCGGTCGCAGTTCCTCAAAAGTCATCGCGGCGGTTTTGACGGCGCACAGATAATTTTCGCCGAGCCGCCGGAAATTTTCCTGCGCCAGGGCGTGAATTTCCGCCGCCGATTTTTCCGGCGCGAAACACAGCGTCAGATTTTTCAAAGTCACGCGGCGGTGGCGGGCGTCGAGATGAAACGCCAGCGCGCCGCCCGCGCGTCCGAGACGGGCGACGAGTTTCAGCGGCAGCAACTGGATGCACGCGATAAACGTGCGGGCAAGCCAGTAAAGCACGGTGTTCATCAGCGGAAACAGATTTTGCGGACGCAATCCTGAAAGTCGTTCGCGCCGGCGACGATCTTGATTTCGACGCGCATGAAGTAGAAGGGCAGATCGCGCCGGTCGATTTTCGGGAAGCGCACGGCGTCCTTCTGCGTGGTGACGATGAGGTCCGCCTGCCGTTTTTTGGCGCGGTTGATGGTGTTGAGGATTTCCTGCTGGGTGAAGCGGTGGTGGTCGGCGAAGCGCTTGGAATAGACCATTTCGCCGCCGAGCTTGATCAGGCTTTGTTCGAAGCTTTCCGGCTGGGCGATGCCGCTCAGGGATGCGACCTGTTTGCCTTTGAGCAGTTCGAGGCCTTGGCGTTCACCGGTGAAAACATCCTCGAAATACAGCGGCTGGTGCACGCATTCAATGACGGCGGCGGTGGGGTTTAGTCCGGCGATGCGCTCGCGCAGCGCGGCGGTGTTCCCGTCGCTCTTGGTTATGAAAATGGTGTGGGCGCGGGCGAGGTGGGAGGGCGGTTCGCGCAAGGTGCCGCGCGGGAGCAGATGCTCGTTGCCGAACGGCTGCTGGCGGTCAATCAACACCACGTCATGCCGGCGGCCGCGCAAATCCCAATATTGGAAGCCGTCGTCCAGCAGCAGCGTGTCGCAGCCGAATTTTTCAATCGCATAGCGGCCGCTCTTCACGCGGTCCTTGTCCACGAGCACGACGACGTCCTTCAAGTTGGACGCGAGCATGTAGGGTTCGTCGCCGGCCATTTCGGAATCGAGCAGCAGCGATTTGCCGTCGGACACGACGCGCGGCGGCGTCTGGTCCTCGCGCAGGAGGATTTTATTCACCAGCCGCTGGTGCAGCGGCGCGGGTTTGGAGCGGTAGCCGCGCGAGAGGATGGCGACATTGCGGCCGGCGTCGCGGAGCTCGCGGGCGAATTTTTCCACGACGGGCGTCTTGCCGGTGCCGCCGACGGTGAGGTTGCCAATGGCGATGACCTGCACGCCGAGCGTCTTATCGCGGAGGATGCGGAAGTTGTAGAGCCAGCGCCGGATTTTCACCGCGACCTGGAAAAGCTTCGAGCTGCCGAAGAGCAGCGCGCGCGTGAAATTGGCCTTCCAGTCACGACGTTCCTCGAAGATGACTTCGAGGACGAAGGTTTCGAGGGTTTCGGCCCAGGCCCGGAACGTTTCACGCATTGCGGTCTAATATGCCAAAATCGGCCGGAGTTTTGAATTTTTAATTTTGAGTTTTTAGTTGCCGCCGCCCGGCGCGGTGGTCGCGAATTTAAAAAACTTAAAACTTAATCTAGTAACCCAGCTTGGCGACTTCCTGCTGCAAGGCGAGCTGGAATTCCTGCACGTCGGCGGCGGAGGGTTTGTAACCCTGCTGTTTGGGCACGACGCCGAGCCGGCCGGTCTGGTCCAGATACCATTCAGCGGTCTGGCCGTCGCTGAACGCGACCTTGCCGCTGATGATGGCGCCGGGTTTGGTGATTTGATCCACGGTCACCGCGACTTTGCTCGCGGGCGGCAGGACTTCGTCCGCCACGGGGATTTCCCCGGCGGCCGGCGGCTGGGCCGGCAACGGTTTTTCGTCGGCCGGCGGCGGCGTCGGAACTTTTGGCGGCTCCGGATCTTTGGGCGTCAGTTTCAAGTCGTCCACGAGGAACCGGGCTTCCATGTAAGTCAGCTTGAGGTTGAATTCGGCGGCCAGCCGGTTTTGGATCTCCGAAAGCTTTGCGCCTTCGGCAATCCACCTGGCCACGGTTAGTCTCTGAGCTTCATCCAATTTCATGCCGCAAGTTTAATCAAAATCGGCGGGGAAGCCAGCCTCAAGCACCAGCTGCGCAATAAGTGCGCGGGCAAACTCCAGTGCGCAGAGCTTGCGCAGCGAGTTCGATTGATTCATTGGGAAAATTCGATTATTGCTCTGGCATGTTCCTTGCGTATGGGGAGGCATCCCGTGCCGGCGCGCGTTTGTGCCGGCCATGGAATCAAACTAACACCACTAAGGAAATTAAATGAAATTGAATCGTATCATCACATTGGGCGCGATCGCCGCCACGCTGGCTTTGAGCCTCGGCGAGGTTTTCGCGCAGGACAACGGCAACGGCGGCCAGCCCGGTCAGGGCGGGCAGCGCCGTCAACGCGGCGGCAACGGCGGTCCGGGCGGCGGGAATTTTGACCCGGCGGCGATGCAGCAGCGCATGCTGGACCGCGTCCAGGAACAACTGGGCTTCACTAACAGCACCGACTGGGATGCCGTGAAACCGCTCGTGCAAAAAGTCATGGATGCCCGCCGCGATGTCGGCATGGGTGGCATGGGCCGGATGTTCGGCGGTGGCCGCAACCGTGGCGGCGACCAGGGTGGCACCACCCGCCCCAGCATCTTCGGTCAGGCCAGCCCGGAACAGGATGCCCTGCAAAAGGCGCTGGATGACAATGCGCCGGCTTCTCAGGTCAAAGACTTGCTGGCCAAATACAAGGCCTCGCAAAAAGTCAAACAGGCCAAGCTCGAAGCCGCCCAGGCTGACCTCAAGGCGGTGCTCACCACCAAGCAGGAAGCCCAGGCTTATCTGCTCCAGCTGGTGAACTAAACATTCCAAGCGAAAGCTGACGATCCATGGTCGCCACTCCGGTGCAAGACTCCAAGCTGTTGCTGGAACGCATGGTTGCGTCCCGGCAACTGTCTTCGCTCGACGCCGTCGCGCTCGCGAAACAGCCGCTGCAAAGCGAGGAGGACATCCTCCGCTGGCTCGCGAACGAATACGGCCTCGGCTATACGACGCTGGAGGATGTCGAGCCGGATCGTCAGCTGCTCTCCCTTTTCCCCGCCCGCATTCTGCTGAAGGAGGAACTCCTGCCGATCCAGCGCGTGAACGGCCACGTGGAGGTCGCGACGAGCCGCCTGTTTGCCACGCAGGGATTTGACGCGCTGAAAACGCTGACCGGCTTGAATCTCAAGCCGGTGCTCGCCGCCACCGAGGCCATCCAGCGCGAAATCAAAAAACGCCTCGGGGTCGGCGCCGACACCATCGGCACGCTCGACGAGGAAAAGACCATCCAGGTCGTTGACGAAAACGCCGAGAACACCGATCTCGATTCCGGCGAGGAGGACGAGGCGTCCATCATCCGCTTCGTCAACCAGGTTTTGAAGGACGCCATCGAATTGCGCGCCTCGGATATCCACCTCGAACCGTTCGAGGATGAATTCAAGATCCGCTACCGCATTGACGGCGAACTGCAGGACACGGCGGTGCCGCCGCAGTTAAAACAATTTCAGCCGGCCATCGTCTCGCGCATCAAGATTTTGAGCCATCTCAACATCGCGGAGAAACGCCTGCCCCAGGACGGACGCATCAAAGTCCGCATCGATCAGGCCGAGGTGGATATCCGGGTTTCCATCATTCCGATGTTGCACGGCGAAGCGGTGGTGATGCGATTGCTGCGCCAGAATTCCACGCTGCGCGGCCTGGGTGAGATCGGCATGAACCAGCGCGAGCTGGAGCATTTTCAGCACGTGCTCAGCCTGCCGCACGGAATCATCCTCGTCACCGGCCCGACCGGTTCCGGCAAAACCTCCACGCTTTACACCGCCCTCAACGAGATCAACGACGCCGTCCGCAAAATCATCACGGTGGAAGACCCGGTGGAATACCAGCTCAAAGGCGTCAACCAGATTCAGGTGAACGAAAAATCCGGCCTGACCTTTGCGCGCGGGCTGCGCTCGATTTTGCGTCACGATCCCGACGTGATTCTCATCGGCGAAATCCGCGACGCCGAGACTGCGCAGATCGCGGTGCAAGCCTCGCTCACCGGCCATCTGGTGTTCTCCACGCTGCACACCAACGACGCGCCCGGCGCGCTCACGCGGCTCGTGGACATGGGCGTCGAGCCCTATCTCGTCGCCTCATCGCTCGAAGCCGTGCTCGCGCAGCGCCTCGTCCGCGTGCTGTGTCCGCACTGCAAGCAGCCGGATAATTCCGAGCGGGCGCTGGCATTCAAAGTGAAACTCGGCATTCCGGCGGAGAAAACCATTTATAAATCCGTCGGCTGCCGCGAGTGCCGCAACACCGGCTTCTTCGGGCGCCACGCGATTTTCGAGTGGATGGACACCGACGAGGAAATCCGGCAGCTGATCTTGAAGAGCGCCTCGACGGATCAAATCCGCGCCGCCGCGCGCAAAGCCGGCATGCGCACGCTGGCCGAAGACGGCTGGCGCCTGGTCGCCGCCGGCGTCACGACGGTCGAGGAAGTGCTGAGTGTCACGACGGCGAAAGAAGTCGAGGGCGCGACAAAAAACCAGGCCGGCGCCTCCGCCGCGAGCATTGCCGTCGCCGGCTGATTGATTGCCCATGCCCACGTTTTCCTACAAAGCCTTGCAGACCGACGGCAAAATCGCCGAGGGCGTGCTGGAAGCGGCCGGCCGCCCCGACGCCTTGCGGCAGATGGAAACGCTCGGCCTGCGCCCGGTCAATCTGTCCGAGAAAAGTTCGGCCGGCAAAAAGGGTTCCGCGGCGCCGTCGTCATTGGGGAATCTCACGTTTGATTTTGCGTCCAAGAAAGTTTCCGCGAAGGAACTGGAAAATTTTACCCGGCTGCTGTCGAGTCTGCTCGCGGCGGGCGTGCCGTTGAGCCGGGCGCTGGTGATTCTGCACAAAGAGGCGACCGCGCCGGCGGCGAAGGCGAAGTGGAAGGAAATCCACGACCTCGTGGTGGACGGCATGTCGCTGGCCGCGGCGATGGCGAAATCGCCGGAGACGTTTCCGCGCGTGTATGTCGCGATGGTCGAGGCGGGCGAGGCGGGCGGTTTTCTCGATGTGGTGCTGGCGCAGATCGCGGATTTTCAGACGCGCGAAAAGGAGCTGAAATCCAAGGTGATGACGGCGATGATCTATCCGTGCATTTTGCTGTTCCTCGCGCTGGTGGTGCTGTCGGTGCTGCTGATTTTCTTCATCCCCAAATTTCAAAAGGTGTTCGCCAGCGTTCACGGTTCGCTGCCGCTCATCACGCAGCTGGTCATCGGCCTGAGCTATCTGGTGCGGTCCTATGGATTTTTTGTCGTGCTCGGCATGGTGGCCATCGGGTTTCTCGTGCGGGCCTGGTTCGTCTCCGAAAAAGGGAAGCGCATGTGGGAAGGCATTGTCTTGAAATCGCCCCTGGTCGGCCCGCTCAACGCGCAGTTCGCGATGGCGCGCTTTTGCCGGATGCTGGGCACGCTGCTCGGCGCCGGCGTGCCGCTGGTGCAGGGCCTGAACGTCGCGCGCAAATCCATCGGCAACCAGATTCTGGTGGATGCGGTCGGCCAGTCCATCGAGCGCGTGCAGCAGGGCGGCCGGCTCGGCCAAAGCCTCGCGGATTGCAAAATCCTTTTCTCCGGTTCGGTGCTGGAAATGATCTCCGTCGCGGAAGAAAGCGGCAAGCTGGACGCGGAGCTCGTGCGCGTCGCCGGCGTCACCGAATTTGACTTGGACCGGAACCTGAAAACCGCCGTGGCCTTTGCCGAGCCGTTGATGCTGTTTCTCATCGCCGGCTTTATTGGCGTGATATTTATCAGCATGTTGCTGCCGATCTTCTCGCTGCAAGATTACATCAAATAAAACCACCATCAAAATCATGATAATTCAAACCACCAACAAATTGCCAATTGCCAATTGCCAATCGCCAATTGAAAGCCAAGCGCCGCGCCGGACGGCTGCAATTGGAAATTGGAAATTGAAAATTCAAAACGGCTTCACGCTCGTGGAAATGCTGCTGGTCGTCACCATCATCGGCATTCTGGCCGCGCTGGTCATTCCGAAGATCGTCGGCCGCAGCGAGCAGGCCCGCGCCACGGCCGCGCACGCCGACTTGTCCTCGATCAAGACCGCGCTCGATGCGTTCGAGGTGGACAACGGTTTTTATCCCAAGTCCATCCAGGACCTGGTGACCGTGCCGAGCAATGCCAAGAACTGGCACGGGCCGTATCTGGAAAAAGTTCCGCAGGATCCGTGGGGCAATAATTACGTTTATTATTTCCCCGGCAAGCGGAACGCGGGTTCCTACGATTTGCTGTCGATCGGAGTGGACGGCAAAGAAGGCACGGACGATGACGTCGGCAACTGGTCAAAATGACATCGTTGAATCGAAACTGGTTGAATCGTTGCATCGTTGCACCATCACAGGGTCGCGGCGCCTTTTCCGATTCAACGCATCAACGATTCAACGGTTTAGCAGTCCGCTCCGCGTTCACGCTCGTCGAACTGATCCTCGTGCTCGCGCTGCTGGTGATCGCCACGTCGCTCGCGGCCCCGGCGCTGTCGAATTTTGTGCGGGGGCGGGCGCTGGATTCCGAGGCGCGGCGGCTGGCGGCGCTGATGCATGCGGGCCAGAGCCGCGCGGTGTCCGAGGGCGCGGCGATGGTCCTGTGGATTGACGAAAAGGCCGGCAACTACGGGCTCGAAGCCGAGACGAGCGGCCAGAACGGCGACGCGAAGGCGGAGAATCTTACGCTGGATTCCACGCTGGCCCTCGCGGTGCAGAACGTGGGGGCGGCGACGCCGGTGACCTTCAAGAATTTACCGGCGATAAAATTTTCGCCGGACGGCACGGTGGACGAGAACAGTCCGCCGACGTTGAAGTTGACGGACAGCGCCGGGTTTTCGCGCTGGCTCGGAGTGAACAGCGGTCGCACGGGTTATGAAATTCGCGACACCGAGAAATAAAAAGCGCCCGGCGCGGCGCGGCTGCGCGGCGTTTACGCTGGCCGAAGTATTGGCGGCGATGCTGTTTCTCGCCATCGTGGTGCCGGCGGCGATTGAGGCGATGCATCTGGCGAGCCTCGCGGGCGAGGTGGCCGCGCGCAAGGGGGCGGCGGTGCGCGTGGCCGACCGGATTTTGAACGAGAGCCTGGTGATGACGAACTGGAGCAACGGCACGCAGAGCGGCACGACGGGCGAGGGTGCGCTGGATTTTAACTGGACACTCACGACCCAGTCGTGGCCCGAGGATCCGGCGATGCAGGTGGTGACGGCGGAAGTGAAGTTCACCGCGCAGGGCAAGGATTATTCGGTGAAGCTCAACACCCTGGCCAGTTTGCCGGGCACGACGACGATGAATTTGACGAAGTGAAAATTGATAAAAAATTTAAATGGTTAAATCGTGGCAATGTTGAATCGTTGCAACGGCAGGGGAGGTGTTTCCCTTCAACGATTCAACAATTTAACCATTCAACAAATCACGCTTTTACCTTGGTCGAGATGATTCTCGCCATCGGCGTGGCCGCCATTGTTTTGGCGGCCGTCAACGCCGTGCTGTTCACCGCGCTGCATCTGCGCGAAGTGACGACCAGCGTGGTGGACGCCGCCACGCCGCTGGACCAGGCGTTCACGTTTCTGAGGCGCGATCTGCAAGGCGTCGTCACGCCGACGAACGGCACGAGCAAATTACTCTCCGGCAGCTTCAAGCTTGGCACCGTGAACAGTGCCAGCACCAGCGAACCGGTCGCGGCGGAAATTTACACGGCGACCGGCGCCTTGAGCGTGAGTTCGCCGTGGGCCGACATCCAGCGCGTGACCTATGGACTGAAAAATTCCACCGACGGTTCCGGGCGGCGCGATCTGTATCGCAGCGTGACGCGGAATCTGCTGGGCACAGCCACCCCGGACGTGGCCGAGCAACTCATGTTGAGCGGCGTCGAGAGCGTGAAGTTTTCCGGCTATGACGGCACGCGCTGGAGCGAAACCTGGGACACGACCGACCTGACGGCGGTCACCACGAATCTGCCGCTGGCGGTGCGCGTGGAAATCAAGCTGGCCGGCGGGGACCTGAAAACCGAGCCCATTCAGCTCGTGGTGCCGCTCGATTCCGTGGCGCGCACGAACATGGTGCTCGCCAGCACGACGACCCAGTGAAAATGAAATTGCCAATGCAGCCAGCACGATGGGGGGCCCGGCGCGAGCGCGCCTCGGTGCTTATCATCGTGCTGTGGGTTTGCATCGGGCTCGTCAGCATCGCGCTGTATTTCGCCAATGCGATGACGTACGAGCTGCGCGCGTCCGACAACCGCGTGAGCGGCGTCATGGCGGATCAGGCCATCGAGGGCGCGGCGCGTTACGTCAGCCTCGCGCTTTTGAATTTTGCCACCAACGGGGCGGTGCCGGACAACACCCAGTTCAAATGTGCCGCCGTGCCGGTGGGTGATGCGAAGTTCTGGCTCATTGGTCGCGACCCGAACGAGGGGAATGCCACCGAGCCGTATTACGGACTGGTGGACGAGGGCGGCAAATTGAATTTGAACAATGTCAGCACGAATGTGTTTCAGTATCTGCCCAACATCACGTCCGATTTCGCCGACGCGATCATGGACTGGCGCGGCACGAACGGCGTCGTGTCGCTGGATTACACGACGCTCGGCTATTTGCCGAAATACGCGCCGTTCGAGACCGTGGATGAACTGCGGCTCGTCTACGGCGCGACGGTGGACATGCTCGCCGGCGAAGACTTGAATCGCAACGGCGTGTTGGACGCCAACGAGAAGGATTTGAACAGCAACGGCGAACTGGATCCCGGCCTGTTCGACTATGTCACGGTTTACACGCGCGAACCCAATTTTCATGCCGACGGCACTTCGTTGACGAACGTGAACACGCTTACGGCAGAAAGCCAAGTCAAGGCCCTGTTCCAAAACCTTGGCACTAGCCGCGAGCATCAATTGTGGACCGCCATCAACAACCGGCTGCATCCGCAACGGGGACAGGGACAAAATTTCAACGGCATTTTGGATTTTGCGTTGTTCTGCAAAAACCAGGGGCTGAGTTCGGACGACTTTGTGGCCGTCGCTAATAGCGTGACGACCAGCACGAACACCTATTTCCGCGGTCGCGTGAATGTCAACACGGCCGGTTTGGACGTGCTGACGGCTTTGTTCATGGGCGCGAACGTGGATGAATCAACGGCGCAAGGTGCGGCGCAAACACTCATCAGTTATCGCCAGCAGAACCCGAACAATCTGACTTCCATCGCCTGGGTCATTGAGGCGCTGGGCAACAACAGTCCGGTGGTCACCGCCCTGGCGCGGGGCAATAACGTGACCACGCGCAGTTATCAATTCACGGCGGACATCGCGGCGGTCGGGCCGTATGGGCGCGGGTACCGGCGCGTGAAATTTGTTTTTGATGTGAGCGATGGCGCGCCGAAGATTCTGTATCGGCAGGACTTGAGCCGGCTCGGCTGGGCGCTGGGCGAAAAGGCCCGGGAAACGTTGGTCGCGAAGGACACGCAATGAAACCTGATTTCAAATTCAAATTCGGCGGGCCGAAAAAGCTGACGACGGTGCTGGGGCTCGCGCTCGACGGCGGCCGCCTCGACGGGGTGGTGGTGCGGCGCGCGAACGGTTCGCTGGCGGTGCTGCAACGTTTTTCCGCCGCGCTGGCGCTGGATCCGCTCACCGCGGCGCCGGAACTGGTCGGCCGCGAAATCCGCAATCACCTGGATGCCGCCGGCGTGCGCGAACGCGACTGCGTTTTCGGCGTGCCGTTGAAATGGGTGTTGACCGCGCAAACGGAGCTGCCGTCGTCGCTGCCGGCAGCGGATGCCGCGAGCCTCCTGCAGCTGGAGGCGGAAAAAGGTTTTCACGCCGATGTCGCGACGCTGCAGATTTCCGATTCGCGCAGTCCGCTGGGGCCGGATAAAACCAACGTGCTGCTCGCGGGCATCCCCGGCACGCACCTCGTGACGCTGGAAAAAATCCTGGCGGCGGCGAAATTGAAACCGGTCAGTTTTGCGCTGGGCATCGCTGCGCTGCAAAATGCGGCTGACGAAAAATCAAACGGCGTGCTCGCGCTGGCGATCGGCGAGCGCAAGGTGGCGCTGCAGATCACGGAGGGCGGCGGCGTGGTAGCCCTGCGGGCGCTGGAAGGCGCGGTGGCCGACGAGGGCGGCCAGCGCGTGTTGCTCACCGGGGTGGTGGCGCGCGAAGCACGGATCACGCTCGGCCAACTGCCGGGGGAACTGCGCGACGCGGTGCGGCGCATCCGGATTTTTGGCCCGCGTGAGCTGGCGCGTGAGCTGGCGGACGCGCTGGAAACCCGTTTCGGCCCGCTGGGGCTGAAGATTGAAATTGTCACTGGCTACGCGGCGGATGAATTTGGCGCGCAACTGCCGGTGGATGTTCCGCTGTCGGCGGCGTTCAGCCTCGCGGCGCGCGTTTTAACGGGGCAGAGCCCGGGGTTTGAATTTTTGCCGCCGAAGCCCAATCTCCTCGAGCAATTTGCCGCCAAATATTCTTCCGGCCGGCTGCGCACGACGGGGGCGGTGGCGGCCGGCGTGGTCGCGATTTTACTGGCGGTGTTTTTGTTCCAGCAGATTCAGCTGTGGCATTACCATTCGCAGTGGTCGCGCATGGCGGTCAAGGTCGGCGAGTTGCAGGCGATCCAGGACAACATCCGGCAGTATCGCTCGTGGTATGACGGGTCGTTCCGCAATCTTTCCATCCTGCGCCAGCTGTCGCTGGCGTTTCCGGAGGACGGCTCGGTGACGGCGAAAAACATCGAGGTGCGTGACGGCAACACGGTCACTTGTTCCGGCACGGCGCGCGATTACGCGGCGCTGCTGGCGATGCAGGCGAAACTGCGCACGGCGGACGGCGTGAGCGGGGTGAAGCTGGAGCAGATCCGCGGCAAGGCGCCGATGCAATTTGTGTTTGGGTTCACCTTTAACAACGGAGGCGGCAGTGAAAATTAAGAATCGCCAGGAATTTCTCGTGGTGCTGACCATCGCGGCGTTCGCGCTGCTGGTGGGCGTGAATTTTATCCTCGAACCGCTGGGCGGCTGGTGGTCGTCGCGCCAGGCGCAGGTCAAGGATTTGCGCACGAAAGTGGCCGACGGCAATCATCTGCTCAAACGCGAGGCGGGCATCCGCGGCCGCTGGGCGGACATGACGGCGAACGCGCTGCCGGCGAACACCTCACTCGCGGAGCAGAAACTGTTGACGGCGGTGGACGGCTGGTCGCGCAGCAGCGGCGCGGAGGTGACGAGCCTGATGCCGCAATGGAAAAAAGATTCGACGAATTACCTGACGCTGACCTGCCGCGTGGAAACTTCCGGTAATCTCGGCACGCTGAGCCAGTTTCTCTACGACCTGGAACGCGGGCCGCTGGCGCTGCGGCTGGATTCCCTGGAGCTGACCGCGCGCGACAAGGAGGGGCAGCAAATGACTTTGAGCACGGAAATCAACGGACTGGCGCTTTTGCCGCCGGATAAAAAATGAAACAGCCACGCATCATCCTCATCCTGGCGCTCGCGCTGGCGGGCGGGCCCGGGGCGCCGGCGCAGTCGAGCAACAACATTCCCGGCGCGACGGATTATGCGGGGTTCAGCCGCTTCGTCACGGAGCGGAACGTTTTTGATCCGAATCGCCAGCCGCATTACTCCTCGACGCGGATCCGGCCGCGGACGACGACGCGGACGCATTCGCCGTCGACGCCGGCGTTTACGCTGGTCGGCACGATGATTTATGGCAAGGGCTTATTTGCGTTTTTCAACGGAAACAATGCCGACTTGAAAAAAGTGCTGCCGGTTTCCGAGAAGATCGCGGATTACACGGTCACGCAAATCACGCCGGGCCGTGTGACGTTGGAATCGGCCGACAAGAAACAGAAGTTGGATTTGAAGGTCGGCGACGTGGTGCGGCAGGAAGGCGGCAAGTGGGAGTTGTCCGGATCGGGCGAGTTGCCCGCCGGCACCAGCAGCCCGGCTCCGGAAACAACCGGTTCGTCCGGCAGTGAAAGTCCGGCGGCGGCACCTTCGTCCGCCCTGGGACAGAATGATATTTTGAAACGACTGATGGAATTGCGCAAAAAGGAAGAACAATGAAAAAAACACTTTTGAACCTCGTGGCCGCCGGTGCGGTCGGACTGCTGGTTTCCGCCAGCGCCCAAACCCCGCCGCCGGGTGAAGACAATCCGCCGGTCGCGCCGGGACCGTTCACGCCGCCGCCTGGAGTCGAGCCGGGCAGCGGGCCGGACGCAGGCGGTCCCGGCGGCCCTGGCGGCCCGCCGCCGGAAGTCATCGCGGCGGCGGCGGATGCCACCAACGGTGTGCCGGCGCAAAACGGGGTGAAGGAGCCGGTGGTGATCATGCCGGGAACCAACCCGCCCGCGCCCGCCGAAAACATCGAGGCGAGCTTCACGCCGCCCGCGCTGGCGAACGGCACAAACAATCCGGACGAACTGCGCCTGAACTTCCGCAACGCGCCGCTGGAGATGGTGCTGAATTATTTGAGCGACGCGGCGGGTTTCATCATCGTTTTAGACACGCGGGTCAATGGCAACGTCAGCATCATCAGTAGTCACGCGATGACCCGCGACGAGGCGGTGGATCTGCTGAATTCGGTCTTGAACAAGAATGGCTATGCGGCCATTCGCAACGGGCGCACGCTCACCATCGTGGACAAGAACGACGCCAAAACGCGCGATATACCGGTCAAGAGCGGCAATAACCCGGCCGACATTCCCAAGAACGCCGAGATCGTCACACAGATCATCCCGATCCGTTTTGTCGAGGCGCGCCAACTCGTTTCGGATTTGACCTCGTTTGTCTCGCCGCAGGCCACGGTGGTGGCGAATGAGGCGGGCAACTCCGTGGTCGTCACCGACACGCAGTCGAACATCCGGCACCTGACGGAGATCATCAAGGCGATTGACGACAGCGCGCAGTCGGAGACGGAGATCCGCGTGTTCCGGCTGAAGCACGCCAGTCCGGCGGACGTGGCGAGTGAGCTGGGCAGCATATTCCCGAGCAGCAGTTCCGGCGGCGGCACACAGTCGCCGATTAGTTTCCGCGGCGGCGGCGGCGGGCCGGGCGGGTTCTTTGCGCGCATGATGGGTGGCGGCGGCGGGGCATCCGGCGGCAGCGCCAACGACCGCGTCAAGAAGGCGACGCAGGTCACGGCGGTGCCAGACTCGCGCATCCAGGCGGTGATCGTGACCGCGCCGAAGGAATTGATGGACCAGATCGCCAGCATGATGACCGACCTCGACGTGCCCTCGACGCGCGACCAGAAAGTTTTTGTGTTTCACATGGACAACGGCGATCCGCAGCAGGCGGTGCAGGTGTTGCAAAACATGTTCCAGACCAGCGGTTCATCGCGCAGCGGCGGCAGCAGTTCGTCACAGAACAGCGCGTTGATGCAGCGCGCGCAAAATAACACGACGGCGACGGGCTCGAGCAGCAGTTCGGGCACATCAAGTTTTGGCGGCACGGGTGGCGGGCGCACCGGCGGGGGAGGCACGCAGTTCTGAACCTGATCGTTCAACCGGAGAAAAAAATATGAAAACACAATCTTGCAAAAAAATTTATAGTTTGGTGTTGGCGTTTCTGTTGGTCGCTATGCTGGCAGTGCACGCGCAGCCATCGCGGGGTGGCGGCGGTGGGTTTGGCGGGTTTGGCGGGTTTGGCGGCTTCGGTGGTTTCGGCGGCGGCGGGAATGCTTCCCGCAGCAGTGGTAGCAGCACCACTGCCGGTCAATACAACAACAACGGCTCGGTTGGTAGCGCGGTGATTTCCGTCGATCCGGTGACCCATAACATTATGGTCATCGCGGACGAGGAGACGAGCCAGCAGATCAGCAACGTCATCGCCAATCTCGATGCGCCCACGCCGCAGGTGCTCATCAAGGTGGTTTTCGTTGAAGTGCAGGACAGCAAAGGCTCGGCCATTGGTGTGCAGGGCAGCTACAACAAAACTTCCGGGAACTTAAACACCGCGTTGACCAATAATTTTGGTTTGCCGCAGGCGTTGGCGGGGGCGACGGGCAGTGGCGGGATGTATCAGCTTATGGGCAGTGATTTCACGGCCACCGTTCAGGCGCTGGCCACCGCCGGCAAGGCGCAGGTGCTATCGCGCCCGTCCATTCTGGCGCGGGACGGCCAGCAGGCGCAAATCGTCGTTGGCCAGAGTATTTATTTGCCGAGCGGCGTCAGCTATACCACGGTCGGCGGGACCGCCACCACGATTCCCACCATCAATGGCAGTTATCAGAATGTCGGCATCCAACTCGACGTTACGCCGTTCATTGGCGCGAATAGCCTCGTGCAGATGATCCTTGAGCCGCAGATTACGTCCATTGACCTCTCGACGCCCGGCCAGGTGATCGTCGGCGGCACGACTACGGTGTTGGGGGCCGGTGGTTCATCCGCCGTGTATGCGCCCAACATCAACAAGCGTTCCGCCAATACCGTAGTCGTGACGCCAGACGGCCAGCCCGTCGTCATCGGTGGTTTAATTGGCAACCAAAAATCTGCGAACGACAGCAAGATTCCGATTCTGGGCGACATCCCGCTGCTTGGTCAGTTGTTCAAATTCAGCGCCAAGTCGAATCAGAAAAACGAGTTGCTGATTTTCCTGACGCCGCACATTGTCCGCGCGCCGGAGCAACTGGTCGCCATGGCCGCCCATGAAACCAAGCAATCGTCGCTTATCACCAATTCCATTCCGGAACAGGAACTAAATCGTTTTCTCGACGCCTTGCCGGTGAAGAAAAATTAGGAAATTGTTTTTTCACCACCCCGCCAGCCGGAAACCGCCATGGACTTGAAACGCAGCCAAAAAATTGCCGCCGGCCTGCTGGCCGGGGCATGGCTGCTGGTGGTCGGCTGGCAGGTGCAGGAACACCAGCGCGTCGTCGAGGCCGCCAAGTCCGATCTGCGCAACCGGTCGCGGGAAATCGCCAGCACCCTGAGCGCCGTCACCCGCGCGCTGCGGTTTCGCGGCGCGGTTTTTCAGGAGCGCCTCGAACCGGTGCTTAACGAACTCGTCAGCAACCATACGAACAGCTTCGTCAATTCCAGCGGCCTGCTCGCCATTGGCCTGCTGAACACGGAGGGCGAACCCGTGGTGGCCGCCGGCGACACGAATCTGCTGGTCCGCGAACTGCTCGCCGACCGCGAGCGGTGGACCGATGGCTGCGTGACCTTCGTTTTGCCCGTGGCGGGCGCCAGCGTCAGTCCGGAAGGTTCTACCAACAATGCCACCGTCGTTATCCCGTCCTTTCGCGAGCTGACCAACAGCCCGGCGCGCAACCGTGATTTTTTCCGTCGCGAATCCCGGCCGGGCGAGACCAACACCTTTGAGATTCCCCCCACGAATTTTCCGCCACCCATGACGAATGCGGCCGGTGAACTGGAGCCGCCCGCGCCGCCGCCCGACGATGGGCGCCGGCCGCCCGATGCCGGCGACCGTGCGCGCGGGGGCAGCCATCGGCCGCCGTGGATGCGCTGGATGAACGAGGGCGAATTCAAGGCGCTCGCCGCCAAGCGCGAGCTGCACGGGCTGGTCCTCGCCATGTCCACGGAGAATCACCGGGCCATCTGCACGCACGATCTCTGGCTGCGCGGGGTCATCGCCTTTTTCGCCGGCATTGCCGCGCTGGGGGCGGGCCTGTCCTGGCGCAATGTGCGGCGCACTTCGGAGCTGCAAATCCGCCTCGTGCGGGCGAGCGAACTGAATTCGCATCTCAAGGAAATGAACCTGGCGGCCGCCGGGCTCGCCCATGAGACGCGCAATCCGCTCAACCTGATTCGCGGCCAGGCGCAGATGATCGCGCGCCTGCCGGACGCCTCGCCGGATGTCCGGGAGAAATCCAAGATCATCGTGGATGAGACGGACAAGGTGACGGCGCAACTCACCGAGTTCATCAATTACTCGCGTCCGCGCGAAGTCCGCCGCACGAAGGTGGCGCTCACCGCGGCGTGCGCGGAGATTGTCCGCACGCTCGGCTTCGACATTGAGGAAAAGAAATTGCGCGTGGAGGTCGGTGGCGACCCGCTGGCAATCGAAGCCGACGAACAATTATTGCGGCAGGTGCTGTTCAACCTGTTCATCAATGCCACGCAGGCGGTGAGCCCGGGCGGCCAGATCGTCATTGACGTGCGGCGCACCAATGTCACGGAGGCGGTGCTGGAAATCCGTGACGACGGGCAGGGGGTCGCGCCGGGAAACCGGCAGGAGATTTTCAAGCCGTATTTCACCACGCACCAGAAAGGCACCGGTCTTGGCCTGGCCGTCGTTTCACAAATCGTCCTGGCGCACGGTTGGGAAATCACCTGTCTTCCCAATGAACCGCGCGGAACGATCTTCCGCCTCACGCATCTGAAAATCGCGGCGTGAACCCGTGGCGGGAGGCGCAGAAATTCAGCGCGTCGCATCCAAGCGACCACGCGGGCGGCTCACTCGGTAAACGACTGGGACGACTTGAGTTGCTGTTCCGCCTGGAACCAGTGTTGCGTTTCCAATCCCACTGGCCGGCCTTGCTGCTCCCAGATGGCGTAGGCGCGCCGGGCGATTTGTTCGGACGTGATCTGCTGGGCTGGCGCGGCGGTGTGTTTGGGGGCGGTGGCTTTGCGGGTCCTGGACTTGATGGCGTTGATGATTTTCATAATGGTAATGTTGTTTGGCTGGCTGGCTGGCCAGTGGCAGCCATTGGATTTGGGCTGCAAAACTTTCGGGAATCGTCTCCTTCTGAAGAAAAATTTACCGATATCCTTAATTTCTGTCCAGTGCGTAAACAATCGGGTCCGCCGCGCCATGACCGGCTAGTTGGAGGCGGAAGTTCTGCTGAGCCTCCCTTGCCATTCAGAAGCCAAGAAGCGTGGATTGACGTTTTCCCCGGCGGGTGTAAAAAGGTGTGGTCACAAGCTCGGTTAAAACCAGTTTGCGGAACGCTAATGAAGTGCGAGTAGCGGCGTCGGGCGGCCGGTTAAAGCCGCCCGGTCCGGTGGGTAATGTCAGGATGGATAAAGGTGGGTTTTAAACTTTGCGGAAGGGAATATTTTATGAGTGCCGTTTCAATCAAGCCGCGCGTGGGGAAGCCGCGGGTCATTCTTCTGGAGGATTCCCAGATTTTATCTGAGATCATGAACCTCTGCATCCTGAACTGGTTTTGGGATCCGGAGGTGCTTGTCTTTGAGGACGGAGACGCGGCGTGGCAGGAGCTGGCGCGGTCGGAACCGGATTTGTTCATCACCGATTGGCTGCATCCCGGAGCGGATGGTGGGGAACTGTTGCGCCGGCTGGCGGAACGGCAGGTGAAGTTTCCCGTGATGGTGGTGTCAGGCGAAATGACCTCGATTCCCGATCAGGACAAGCTGGGCATCGCCGTCAGCTTTCTGCCCAAACCATTCAATCGTCAGGCGCTCTGGCAGGTGCTCAATCATTTGGTCGGGCCGTGCGACTGGCCGGCACGGTTGATTGATTTGCCCCTCGAACAGCGCACCTTTTCGCGGCCGCCATAAAATCAGGCCGCCGGCGGTAATCGCAGGGTCGCATCCAGCGGCGGCAGTTCAGCCAGTTCCTTCTCCGGGGCCGTGCCGCCAAGTTCCTTCAATTTTTCTCCGGCCGGCCGGACGCGCGATTGATAGCTGTTGGCAGCCTTGTTGAACGCCTCGTTCGCCTTCGCCAGCCCTTCGCCAATTTTTTCAAAATGTTCCGTGAAGACGCAGACCCGCTCAAAAAGGATCCGGGCCGCCTCGGCGATTTTCTGCGCGTTTTCCGTTTGCCGGTGCTGCTGCCAGCTCACGCTTACCGAACGCAGCAGCGCGATGAGCGAGGCGGGCGTGGCGAGCAATATTCTTTTTTCCGCCGCCCAGATGATCAGGTCATGGTCGCCTTCCAGCGCGGCGCTGAACAGCGATTCCGCGGGCACGAACAGCACGACATAATCTAGCGCGTTCGGAAACTGGCGCGGATAATCGCGGTCGGCCAGCGCCTTGATGGTGGCCTTCAACTTGGCCGCATGGGTCGCGAGGGCTTCCGCGCGCTTCACCGGCTCGGCGGATTCCAGGGCGTTCAGAAAATCAAAGTCCGGCACTTTGGCGTCCACGATGATAAAGCGGTCGCCGGGCAGTTTTACAACGAGATCGGGCCGGTTTTCGCCCGACGAAGTTTGCTCGGTGAAATCGCAATGCGCGCTCATGCCCGCCGCCTCGACGACGCGCCGCAGGGTTTCCTCGCCCCACCGGCCGCGCGCCTGATTCGAATGCAGCACCAGCCGGAACTGCTGCGTCTCCTGCGCCAGCGTGGTGCTTTGCTGCGCGAGCAGCTCCAATTGCTTTTTCACCTCGCCGAGGGTGGAGGACTGCGCCGCGCTGTTGGTCTGCAGATTCTTTTGATAGGTCTCCAACTGCTGCTTGAGCGGCTCAACCAAGCCTTTGATGGCCTCCTGCCGTTGCGCCAAATCGCCCTTGGCCGTCTCTTGGAATTTGCCGAAGGACTGTTCCGCCAGCCGGATAAATTCCGGCGCGGATTGCTTCAGCGCATCGGCGCTCAGGGCCTTGAAGGTGTCGCGCAAATCCGCCAGCGCCTTTTCCTGCGCGACTTTGGCGTCACGCAGGGTTTGTTCGTGAAGCTGTTTTTGCTCGCTGAGAATTTTTTCCGCCGCCGCCTGGTTGGCCTGCGCGGTGGCGAGCGACGTTTTGATTTGGGAAAGTTGCTCGCGCGTTTGGCCCAGTTCCGTTTCGCGCTGGGAGAGCTGCTGGCGCAATTCGTTTTCCAGCCGCGCATCCGCCGGCGCGATGGCCGGCTTGCGCGCGCTGAGCAGCCAGCCGATCAGCAGACCCAGCCCGCCACCAATGATGAAGGCGAGGGCGAGCTGGATTCCGAGCGGCATAGTTCAGAAGTGCGCGATGATTTC
The DNA here is from genome assembly GCA_903921455.1 of uncultured Verrucomicrobia subdivision 3 bacterium. The sequence goes on from CAIXPZ010000017.1 coordinate 40,479, forward strand.
AATTTCCACGTTCGCGCCTTTGGGCAGCGCGGCGACCTGCACGGTGGAGCGCGCCGGGAAGTTTTCCGTGAAATACTTCGCATAGACTTCGTTCATCGCGGCAAAATCGGCGAGGTTCGTCAGGAACACCGTGCTTTTCACGACGTTGGAAAATTTCAAGCCCTGGTCATCGAGGATGGCTTTCAGGTTTTCCAGCACGCGCCCGGTTTGGGCCTTGATGTCGCCGGTGACGAGATTGCCGGTGGCCGGCTCAATCGGGATCTGGCCGGCGCTGAACAGCAAGTCGCCGATGCGGACGGCATGATTGTAGGGGCCGACGGCGGCGGGTGATTTCGCGGGTTTGATGATGGTTTTGGTTGCCATAAACGTGGCGGGCAGTCTTGCGTCTTTGGCCGCGCGGGTCAAGAAAACCGCGCGGGTTTTGTTTGCTCGACAAATGATTTGAACGGCGCACCATCGCGGAAATCCAATCTGGACATTCCCATGAAAAGCGAACTGTTCCTTTCCGTTTTACTGGTGGCCTCGGCGGCGGGTGGTGGTTACTGTCTGGGCCAGCGCCACGGCGCACCGGTGGCAGGGGTAAATCAATTTACTTCAGATGCCGTTGTCACTAAAAAACCGGCCGGCCTGCCGCCGCTGCCCGCGATTCCGTCGGCGTCCGGCGCGAACACCAATCTCCCGTCCGTCGCCAAAATGTCGCTGGCTGAGATCGAGGCAAAAATCCTGGAGCTGAAAAAGAAGGGGCCGATGGGCTATGGCTTCGGCAGCGAGCAGGACCTGATGAAACTGCTGCTGGCCGTGGAGCCGGCGGACATCCCGGCGGTGCTGGCGTTTGCGGACAAGAATCTGCCCAAGCAGATGCGCTGGGGATTGCGCTACGGACTGCTGCAACGCTGGGGCGAGGAGGACGTCACGGCCGCGATGGCCTATGCGAATGCGCTGACCGACCGGCAGGAACGCGATACGGCCACCGGCATCGTGGCCGGTGCGTGGGCGACGAAAGACCCGCTGGCGGCGGCGGCTTGGGCGAAGCAGCTTCCCAAGGGCCAGTTGCGGGACCAGGTCTTGCAGTCGGTTGTGACGGCAATGGCGGCCAAGGATCCGCAGGCGGCCCTGGATTTGTCGTCGAGTCTGGCACTGGGCAATTCGCAGCGCTGGGGTTGGGTGTCGGCAACTATTTTTGCGAGCTGGGCGGAAAAAGATCCGTTGACCGCCACCGCCAAGGCGGCGCAACTCACCAACGCCCGCGAACGGCTGCAGGCTTATGAGTCCATCGCCTCCACCTGGGCGCAGAATGATCCGCAGGCGGCCGTCGTTTGGGCCGCCTCGCTTGCCAATGGCAACGACAAGCGGAACATCATGAATTCCATCGTGTCCACCTGGGCGCAGAGCGACGTGCCGGGCGCGCTGGCCTGGGCGAAGCAGCTGCCGGACGGCGCGGCAAAAGCGCAGGCGCTGCAGGGCATCGGCCAGCAATGGGCGCAGTCCGATCCGTCGGCGGCGATGCAGTTTGCGAACACGCTGCCGGCGGGCAAGGGCCGGACCGAATTGCTTGGCAGCATCGTCAACGGCTGGGTGCAGCAGGACCCGGACGCGGCGTTGAACTTCGTCCAGGCTCTGCCCGCGGGCATTGAGCGCAATCGGGTCTTGCAAAACGTCGTCGGCTCGCTCGCGTGGCAGGATCCGCAATCGGCGGTGAAGCTGGCGGCCTTGCTGCCGTCCGGCAACCAGCAGGCGCAGGCCTACAGCCAGATCGCCAGCAGCTACGCGCAGAGCGATCCGCAGGCGGCGATGGACTGGCTCAAGACGTTGCCCGAGGGCAACGCCAAGCGCAACGCGCTGCAATCCGTGAGCTGGCAGCTTGCGCAAAATGATCCGTCGTCCGCCGCCACCTTTGCCGCCACGCTGCCCGCCGGCCAGGCGCGGGATAATTTCATCAACAGCATCGCCAGCCAGTGGTCGCAAAATGATCCGACCGCCGCGCTGGCCTGGGCGCAGACCCTGCCGGCGGGCGAGGCGAAACAGAATGCGCTCAACACCGTGAGCGAGCAGTGGGCGCAGACCGATCCGCAGGCGGCGATCCAATACGCCCAGTCCCTGCCGGCGGGGAAGGCGCAGGACAGCTTCCTCCAGAATTCCGCGCAGCAATGGGTGGAATCGGACCCGAAGGCCGCGATGACCATGCTGGCATCCATGAATGCGGGCGAGGCCAAAAATTCCTTCACGCAGGGCCTGATCACCGGCCTGGCGCAAAATAATCCGCAGGATGCGGCCAGTCTGGTTTCCGCGTTGCCTGCCGGTGACGCGCAAAATACCGCCGTGTCGTCCGTCGTTTCGCAATGGTCGCAAAACGATCCGGCGGCGGCGGCGGCGTGGGCAACTTCGTTGACCGGGGACGCGCGCAACAACGCCATCAGCAGCGCGGTTTCCACCTGGTCGCAAAATGATCCGCAGGCGGCGGGTTTGTGGCTCGCGGCGTTGCCGGATAACGCGACGAAACAATCTGCCGTGCAAAATTACGTCAACAATCTTGCCTATCAAAATCCTGACATCGCCGCGCCGTTTGTCGCGCTCATGACGGATGAGAATCAGCGCAACAGCGCCATCGAAAACGTCGCGCGCAACTGGCTGCGCACCGATCCCACCGCCGCCAAAGCCTGGCTGAACCGCACCCAGCTGCCCGACAACCAGAAGCAGCAGTTGCTGAACAGCGCCGGCGGCACCGGCGAATAAGCACCTTCCGGCTGCGGTGCGCCGACCGCCGCGACCGCCGTTTTCATTCGCCCGCCGGTGGCGGGGCTGCTATGCTCCGCGGCCAAATAAATGTCCGTTCCGAAGCATCATCCCGACGCCATCGCGCAACTCAAGGCCGCCGCCGCGATCCTCGAACAAGCCTCCGCCAACCGGGCGCTGCTCGGCGCGCTGAGCCAGGAGGAGCGCACGCGGTTGCTCAAGGCGGCGGGCGATATTTATTGCCCCGATCTGACGCAGCGCCGCAAGCTGGTGAAGGCGACGGTGAAACTGCGCAAGGCCGAGAAGAAGCAGAAGGACGACACCAAGCTCCACGCGACCGGCATCCGCAAGCTGCGCCGCGAAAAAGTCTTCACCACGCCGAATGTGTTCCCGCCGCCGAATTTCCTCCAGGAGGAGGTGACGGAAAATCCCGATTTCCGCGAAGTCGTCGAGCCGCAGAATTGTTACATCTGCAAACAGGACTATTCGCAGCTCCACCATTTCTACGACCAGCTCTGCCCGAAGTGCGCGGAGCTGAATTTCCTCAAGCGCACCGAATCCGCCGATCTGCGCGGGCGCGTGGCGCTGCTCACCGGCGGACGCGTGAAGATCGGTTATCAGGCCGGCATCAAGCTCCTCCGCGCGGGCGCCCAGCTGATCGTCTGCACGCGTTTCCCGCGCGATTCGGCGATGCGTTACGCCGCCGAGCCCGATTTCAAGGACTGGGGCAGCCGGCTGGAAATCTTCGGACTCGATCTGCGCCACACGCCGAGCGTGGAGGCGTTTTGCAAGCATCTGCTCGCCACGCGGTCGCGGCTGGATTTTATCATCAACAACGCCTGCCAGACGGTGCGCCGGCCGCCGGATTTTTATCAGCACATGATGGAGCTGGAGACCGCGTCGGTGGACAAGATGCCGGAGCACGCGCGCAAGCTGCTCGGCGCTTACGAAGGTCTGCGCGGGTATCATATGCTGCCGGAAGGCGATGCGGCCCTCGTGCAGAAACGCATGTCGGAAGTCGCCGGCCTCACGCATGCGGCGGAATTGTCGCAGGTGCCGTTGTTGCCGGATGAACTCGCGGCGCAGCAGGCCTTGTTTCCGCAGGGCAAGCTGGATCAGGATTTGCAGCAGGTAGATTTGCGCGGGCACAACTCCTGGCGCATGCTCATGCACGAGGTTCCCGCCGTGGAACTGCTCGAGGTGCAGCTCGTCAACGCTATCGCGCCGTTCATCCTCAACGCGCGGCTCAAGCCGCTCATGCTCCGCACGCCGGAGCGCGACAAGCACATCGTCAACGTCTCGGCCGTGGAGGGGCAGTTTTACCGGAAGTTCAAGACCACGCGGCATCCGCACACGAACATGGCCAAAGCCGCGCTCAACATGATGACGCGCACCGCCGCCGCCGATTATCAGGTGGACGGCATCCACATGAACGCCGTGGACACCGGCTGGGTGACGGACGAGGATCCGGCGCACATCGCCGAGCGCAAGGTGGCGGAGCATCGCTTCCATCCGCCGCTGGACATCGTGGACGGCGCGGCGCGCATCGTGGACCCGATCATCGCCGGCTTCAACACCGGCACGCACATTTGGGGGAAATTCCTGAAGGATTACAAAGAGACGGATTGGTGAGGGCGAGCTGTTTTATGGCGCAGCAGGTGAATGCGCCTTCAAAAAAGTCTCCAAATCGGAAACAAGGGACTCTGCTTTTTTCTCGTCGAGCAGAAGTTTACTAGAGTAACCGTGCGCATCATCATCAACATAGTGTTGGATTGGGTTGTCACCTTTGGTTAAAACCAAAAAGACGGATTTGAAGGGTGGGATGACCGGCTGACTTGCTGAAAAATGAGCCAAACCACGTCGAAAATCAAACTGGATTGGTTGCTAATCAACCTTGATTGATGACTAATCGACTTCGATTAGTGACCGTTCGACGTCGATTAGCGACTGATCGACGTTGAATAGTGACCGATCGACGTTGAATAGTGACCGATCGACATCGATTGATGAGCATTCGATGTCGATTGATGAGCGATCAACCTTGATTGCTGACCGTTCCCGTAGGCTGGGGGACCGAAAAATCATTCCACCTTCAAAATCTTCGCCGCCTGTTTCGCGCCGCCGAAGGTGAGCTAAAGGGAAGGCCCTTTCAACCATTGCGTCAGCAGCGGGCTGGCGGGAATCCAGCGGGCGCGGACTTGCGGCGGGGTGACGGTGAAATCCGTCAGCAAACTTTCGGCGACATAAATGGTGCCGTTGCCGTAGAAGCAGAGCGAGGGGCAGAACTGCAGGCCGGGCAGCTGGTCGCTGGTCAGGTTGAGGGCGGTGAGATTCGTCGCGCCGGCGAACGGAAACGGGTTCAGCGTCACGGGCGTGCCGTCGCGGAGCACGCGCACGAGTTCGGCGATGAGCGCGGCGTTGGTGCTTTGGCGCCAGTTACTGCGGCCGCCGGGCGGCAGGTAATCCAATTGCTGGAACGTGGCGGTGCGCCAGTCGAACGGCGCTTGTTTGATGTTGCGGTAGGGCACGAACGCGGGCATCTCGGAGCCGCAATCGCCGGCGACATAGGCGGTGACGGCCTGGCCGGGGATGGCGCAAACGGTGGCGTTGCCGATGGCGCCGAGGCGGCCGATGACGGGTTTGGGGTCGGCGGTGGCAATCCGCAACGCGGCTTCCTCGTAGTCGTGCACGTAAACCTCGCCGCCGCCGGTCAGGGAATCGTGGAAGTAGCCGGCGTGGGCGGAGGCGGATTGGGCGGAGGTGTAAACCGGCAGGCCGGGGTTGTTGCCCATCGCTTCCTCGTGACCGAAAAAGAAACCGACCGCAATTGCGAGCACCACCAGCACGCCGATACCCAACACCGCCAGCATCGCGGTGATGAGGAACCAATGTTTTTTGGTCATAGCGGTAGCTGACTTTGCGCCGGTTGGAAAATTTTGTCCAGTCAAAGGCGGCGGGGTTTGCGGCGCTCGCGCCGGCGGGGCGCGAGCGTTGCCGGAATTGCCCCGGCCAAGATTTCAGCAAAGCGTTGCTCTCGACGGGGGCGCGAATTAAAGTTGACCCAGCTTTGCGTTTATGAGCGGAAGAAAAACGGCAATCAAAGGCAAGCGGCCGCGTCGCGGCCGCACGGGCGGACCGAAGGTCAAAACCGGATTGGGGATCGGGGCGGACGCGCTTCCCGGCGCGCCGGACAAGGCGGCGTTGCGGGAGAGCGATGCGCTGCTTTCGCTGTTCCTGCGGCATTCGCCCATTTACGCCTACATCAAGGAGGTCACGCCCGATGCCAGCCGGGTGCTGCTGGCCAGCGAAAATTTCAAAGCGATGGTCGGCATTCCCGGTTCCGCGATGTGGGGCAAGACGATGGAGGAGCTGTTCCCTCCTGAATTTGCCGCCAAGATCACGCGCGACGACCAGGCCGTCGTGGCCCGGGGGGAAGTGTTAAAAGTGGAGGAGGAATTGAATGGCCGCCATTACAGCACGGTCAAGTTTCCGATTGTGCATGGCAGCCGTTTCCTGCTGGCGGGTTACACGATTGACATCACCGAGCGCAAGCAGGCGGAGCTGGAGCGGGAACAATTCCAAACGCTGTTCAACATTTCGACCGACGTGATGGTCTGCGCCGATCCGCAGGGCTGCTTTCAACGGGTGAATCCCGCCACCTTGCGACTGCTGGGGTATTCCGAAGCCGAGCTGCTAGCAAAACCTTTCCTCAGTTTTGTCCATCCCGATGACCGCCAGCCCACGATCGATGAGATGGCCCGGCAGATGCAGACGGGCAGTTCCATGAATTTCATCAACCGCTATCGGTGCAAGGATGGTGCGGTGCGGTGGTTGTCGTGGCGCGCCAATTACGTGGCGGCGGAAGGCATCACCTATGCCACGGGGCGGGACATCACCGAGCAACGGCAGGCGGAGCAAGAGCTGATAGATTTGGAGGCTCGCTACCACGATCTCTATGAAAATGCGCCGGACATGTATCTCTCCGTGGACTCGGCCACCGGCTGCGTGATCCGGTGCAACCAGACCTTTTTGAACGCCACGGGCTACACCCGCGACGAAGTCATCGGGCGGCCAGTCTTTGTTTTATATCAACCTGAATCCCGGCTGGTGGCCCGCCGGGCGTTCGAGCAGTTCATCGCCACGGGCAGTTTGCGGAATCGGGAGTTGATCATGAAGCGCAAGGACGGTAGCGCGCTGCCCGTCAGCCTCAGCGCCAGCGCCGTCCGCGATCCGCAAGGGCGCATCCTGCACAGCCGTTCCACCTTGCGCGACATCACCGAGCGCAAGGCGGCGGAGGCGGCGCTGCGCAAAAGCGAGGGACTGTTCCGGGCGATCGCGGATTTTTCGCCCGACATCATCAGCATCTTTGATCGCGAAGGGCGGCTGGTTTTCAATTCGCCGGCGGCTGAAAGAATTCACGGCTACCAACCGGGCGAACTGGAGAACCGCTCGACGTTTGATTTCATCCATCCCGAGGATCGCGCCGGCGTGGCCGCCGCGTTTGGCCGGCTGCTCCAGGACCAAGCCGAGGAGGTGAAAGTCCAGTATCGCTACCGCAATGCCGACGGTTCCTACACGTGGATGGAGGCTGCCGGACGCAACGAATTAAACAATCCGCAAATCAGGGGCATCATTGCGATTTCCCGCGACATCAGCGAGCGCAAGCAGGCGGAGGCGGACATCCGGCGGTTAAACGAAACGCTGGAGCAGCGCGTGCTGGAGCGCACCGACGCACTGAAGCAGGCGCTGACCGCGCTGCAAGCGAGTGAAGAACGGTTTCGCGCCATTGCCACCAATACGCCGGATCACATTCTCATCCAAGACCGGAAGCTGCGCTATCAATTGGTGATCAATCCGCAGCTGGGCCTCACCGAGGCGAAAATGCTGGGCAAGACGGATCGGGACCTGTTCAGGAAAGCGGACGCGGCGCGGCTGACCGCGATGAAAAAGCAGGTGCTGGCCACGGGCAAACCAATCCATGTGGAATCATCGCTGCCCAACCTGAAGGGCGAGGATGAATTTTTTGAAGGCGATTATATTCCGAAGCTGGATGCGGCGGGCAAGGTGGATGGTCTGATCGGATATTTCCGCAATGTGACCTATCGCAAGTGGGCGGAGAATAAGCTGAAAGAAAGCGAGGAAAAGTTTTCAGTGGCGTTCAAAAACTCTCCCGCTCCCATGAATATCACCCGGCTTGAAAGCGGGTTGATTGTGGACGCCAACGACGCCTTTTTGAAGATAACTGGGTATGCCCGGAAAGAAGTAATCAATGCCACCATCAATTCATTGGGCATCTGGATTGATCCACAGATCCGCGCAGAGGCGGTGGCTAACCCGCTTAAGCAAAGAAAAACCGGTGGAGTGGAATTCCAATTCAGAAAGAAAAACGGGGAGATCGGGACGGGGATCTTTTCAAGTCATATCATCCATTTCCAAAACGCGCCGCATATTCTATCCGCCGTTAATGACATCACCGGACGCAAACAGGCGGAAGCGGCCTTGCACGAGAGCGAGCGACTCCACCGGCTGTTGTTTACCCATTCACAGGACGCCTTGATGACGGTGGCAGCGCCCACCTGGAAAATTGCCGTCACCAATCCGGCCGCCGTGAAAATGTTCCGGGCGGAAAATATCGAGCAATTGCTCTCTATATCCCCGTGGGAGCTTTCACCCCCGTTTCAGCCGAATGGGCTGTCGTCCCGCCAGGCCGCAAAGATTATGATTCAAAAAGCGCTGCAACAGGGCAGTCATGCCTTCGAGTGGCGTCACCAGCGGTTCGATGGAGAGGAATTTCCGGCGTCGGTGTTATTGGCGCGCGTTGAAGTGGCGGGGCGCATGATGATTCAGGGAACCGTGCGTGACCTTACCGAGCGGGTCCGGTTGGAACAGGAAGTCCTGAACATCAGCGAGCGGGAACGCCGGCGCATCGCCCAGGATTTGCATGATGGTCTGGGCCAGCTGTTGGTGGGGGCGAGTTACCTTACCGGAGACTTGCGTCAGGATTTGTCCGAAAAAGCGGCGCCCGAAGCCCGGCAGCTCGATCGGGTTCAAGAGGTGATCCAGGCGGCGATTGCGCAGGCGCGGGATTTGGCCCGGGGCGTGCAGCCGGTGGCGCCGGACCCGAATGGCTTGATGGTGGCGTTGGAGAAATTAGCCGGTCAGACCCGAACCCTGTTCGGGATCCGTTGCGAGTTCAAATGCCGCCAGCCGGTTCCGGTGAAAGATAACGCGGTGGCCACCCACCTGTTCCGGATCGCTCAGGAGGCCGTCACCAATGCCGTGAAGCATGGCCAGGCGAAACGCATTCTGATCCGCTTGACCCGGACGCCGCACCGCCTCAAGCTGGCGGTGGATGACGATGGCGCGGGCATCGCCACCCGGCGGCGGAAGAAGCCGGGCATGGGTTTGAGCATCATGCGCTATCGCGCCGGAATCATTGGCGGGACGCTGGTCATCCAGAAGGCGTCCGGCGGAGGCACCTCCGTGGGGTGCCACGTGCACCTTTCCGGTGATAACGCTGGAACCAGGAGTGGCGGGCGAGTGATGAATGGTTGATATGGCAAAATCTGATTCAGCAACGCACCAGGCCGGCGGCACCAAGGCCGGTCTGAAAAAAAGCATCCTCATCGTGGATGATCATCCCATGATGCGGGAGGGGTTGCGCGGCATCGTCAACCGGGAACCGGACCTGGTGGTCTGTTACGAGGCGGACAGCGCCCGCAAAGCCATGCTGTTCGTCGAAAAAAACACTCCCGATTTGGTGCTCGTGGACATCACGCTGCCGGGAAAAAACGGGCTGGAACTGGTCAAGGATCTGAAGGCGATCCGGCCCCGACTGGCCATGCTGGCCATTTCCATGCACGACGAATCGCTCTACGCCGAACGGATGCTGCGCGCCGGCGCCCGGGGTTATATCAATAAGCACCAACCGCCCGAGGAATTGCTCAAGGCGATCCGCCTGGTGCTGAAAGGTCAGGTCTATGTGAGCAAGGAACTGTCCAAAACCCTGCTGCAACGCTTTTCCGGCGGACCGCAAACGCCCCGTTCGCCGATGGAGTCGCTGAGTGACCGTGAATTTGAAATTCTGCAGTTGCTCGGCGAAGGCAAAGCCGGCAAGGAAATCGCCCGCCAGCTCAATTTGAGCGAGAAGACGGTGGCCGTGCACAACGGCAATATCCGGAAAAAGCTCAACCTCAAAAGCACCGCCCAGTTGATCCGGCTGGCCGTTCAATCCGAGGCCCGGGCCTGACTTGGTATTGCACTGGAAGCCGGGATGTCAGGGCTGGCCGCATTAAGGATGGGTCTTCTCCGCCGCCGTTTTCGCTTTGGGCTTGAGCTGGTTCATCCGTTTCACGAATAGAAAATAAACGCCCGGACCGAAGCACAGCAGCATCACGGAAATGCCGGTGGTAATCCCCCAAAACGTGCCGAGCGGCGCACAGCAATCATCGCGGCGGCGCACGATGACATGGCTGGGCACGGCGATGATGAGTTCCAGAATGCTGCCGCGCAGCAGCCAGCGGGTGAGGCGCTGGAGCACGGTGGCTTCGTCGTCGTCCCGGGCGAAATGCCGGAAGACGAAGCCCCACACCGTCCAAAACACCACCAGGATGATGAGCACGCTGGCGAAGGCGCCGCCATCGGTCATGGGTGACGTGTTGGCGGTGCGGCTGGGGTCGTTGAGGAATAAATTGTGCAGCCGGTCCACGAAGGAGAAGGCGTTGCCCGCATCGTCGTGGAACAGGACGTACAGCAGGGACAGGACGCCGGCAAAGCAGAGGTTCGCCAGAAAAAACGCGGTGACGATAATGGGGACGCGCAGCGGTCGGCGAGCCGGCAGGCGACGTTCCGTGAGGTTGAGGGGCAGCAGGAGCAGCACGGCTTGGCCCCCCACCAGCACGCCGAGCCAGAGCCAGTATTGCCACTGAGTGTAGCCCTTGAGAATTTCCTTGAGCGAGACGTCGCCATGCGTCCCCCAGTTGCCAAAGGCGATGCCGGCGACCGGCACGGTGAGGAGAATGAGGGTGAGTGCGTAAAGAAAAACGGTGAAGATGGCCCAGCGTTTCATAAGGGATATTTGGTCAGGAAGTTGAACACCAGGCCAGCGAAATCGTTGCGGCGGGTGCGCAGTTGGAAGTTGATTTCCGGCGGCAATGGTTTTTAATGCAGCCACGAATTTTTCGCCATGAACATCCACGAATACCAAGCCAAGCAGTTGCTCGCCCAATACGGCGTCAATGTTCCCTATGAAATTCCCGCCAAGTCGCTCGCCGAAGTGCGCCCGGCGGCGGAGAAAATCGCCGCCAGCGGCAGCGCCAAGGTCGTCGTCAAATCGCAGATCCATGCGGGCGGACGCGGCAAGGGCACGTTCAATAGCGGCTTCCAGGGCGGCGTGAAAGTCACTTCGTCAGTGGACGAGGCGGTTTCCGTTGCCGAAAAAATGCTCGGCCAGACGCTCGTCACCAAGCAGACCGGCGCGGACGGCCGCATGGTCCAGACGCTGCTGCTCGCCGCCGGCGCGAAGATCAAAAAGGAATTTTACCTCGCCGTGCTGCTCAACCGCGAAACCTCCCGCCCGCTCATCATGGCCAGCACCGAGGGCGGCATGGACATCGAGGAAGTCGCCGAGAAGCATCCCGAAAAGATTTGCAAGGAGACCATTGATCCCGCCGTCGGCATCATGCCCTATCAGGCCCGCAAAGTTGCCGCCGCGCTCGGACTCAAGGGCGATCTCTTCAATGCCGGCGTGAAGCTCATCACCGGCGTTTACAACACCTGGTGGGAATGCGACGCCTCGATGGTGGAGCTGAATCCGCTCGCGATTGTGGAACTCGCCGATGGCAAGGAAACCGTCATGGCGCTGGATGCAAAAATCTCCCTGGATGACAATGCGCTCTATCGCCACAAGAATATCCAGGAAATGCGCGATCTGAACGAGGAAGCGCCGCTGGAAATCGAAGCGAGCAAGTTCAATCTGAATTACATCAAGCTCGACGGCTCGATCGCGTGCCTCGTGAATGGCGCGGGCCTGGCCATGGCGACGATGGACATCATCCAGCATTTCGGCGGCAACCCGGCCAACTTCCTCGACGTCGGCGGCGGCGCGAGCAAGGAGCAGGTCACCGCGGCCTTCAAGATCATCTTGAGCGACCCGAACGTGAAGGGGATCATGGTCAACATCTTCGGCGGCATCATGGACTGCAACGTCATCGCCACCGGCATTGTCGCGGCGGTGAAGGAAACCGGCCTGAAACTTCCGCTCGTGGTTCGCCTTGAAGGCAACAATGTGCTGGCCGGCAAAAAAACGCTGGCGGAATCCGGCGTCGCCATCATCAATGGCGATTCGATGGCCGACGCGGCGAAGAAGATCGTGGCGGCGGTCGGGAAATGATTCGTTGAAAAAACGCCGGCCCGGTCTAATTTGGTTCAATGATTGACGCAGCGACATGGGCACAGATCAACGGCGAGTATGCGATGCCGCCGGACGCCGGCCCGGCCTGGCGCGCAGCGGTGGAATATGGTTTTGATATGTCGCTGGTGGAAGACGCCCTGCGGCTGACGCCGGAACAAAGGTTGGAGCAGCACCAACGGGCCTTGGACCTAGTACTTGAAGTGAAGGAATCCGGAGAACGTCATGCCGCAAAATGACAAAGCTATTCTTTCCCGACTCAAGGAACAGAAGGTTGAATTCGTAATCATTGGCGGCGTTTGCGGCGTGCTGCACGGCGCATCACTGGTGACTCTGGACTTGGACATCTGCTGCCATTTCAGCCGGGAAAATCTTCGGCGGCTTGAAGCTGCGGTAAAAGACCTGCATCCGCGCCACCGTTTGACGGCCAATAAATTGCCGTTCGAGCTGACCGAACATCTCTGCGACACCTTGAAGAATGTTTATTTGAACACGGATCTGGGAGTCTTGGATTGCCTGAGCGAGGTGTTGGGAGTCGGCGGATACGAAGAGGTCTTGCTGCGCTCCATTCCGCACAGCCTGTCCTATGGCGAGTTTCGCATTTTGAATCTGGACGCGCTGATTGCCGCCAAGTCGGCCGTCGGGCGCGGAAAAGATTTGGACGCCGTCAAATTGCTCATGGCCATCAAAGAAAGAACAGCGCAGCGGGATGAACGGTTTTGAAGCGCTATCGCCTTCCGCTTGCTTCTAGCCAATTTTCAGCCAGACCGTTTTCAAATAAGCCGGCTCGGCTCGACTGACCGGAAAATCCGGTGGTTGCGGGACGTAGTGGCGTTTTACAATCTTCCGGTTTGCCGCGCGCACAGCCGTTTCGATGTCCGCGAGAAAATCTTCCGGCGGCCAGTCCGCCGCGTTGGTGGAGGCGAGCAGCACGCCGCCGGGTTTGAGGACGGGCAGGGCGGCGCTCACCAGCGTGCCGTAATCTTTCTCCGCGCGGAACGCGCCGTGTTCCTTCGATTGTGAAAAAGTTGGGGGGTCGAGCACGATGGCGTCGAACGCGCGGCCTTTCTTCGCCAGCCGGCGCAGCCAGTCGAACGTGTCGCCGTAAATGAAATCGTGCACCGCCGGGTCGAGCCCGTTCAACGCGAAGTTGCGCCTGCCCCATTCGAGGTATTTCTTCGAGAGATCGAGGCTCGTCACCCGCGCGCCCGCCTTGGCCGCGCACACGGAGAAACCGCAGGTGTAGGCGAAGCAATTGAGGATTTCGGATTTCGGATTTCGGATTTCGGAAAAGGGAAAATCCGCCGCAACATAGCCGGTCAACAGGCGGCGGCGGTTGTCGCGCTGATCGAGGAACAGGCCGACGGAATAGCCCTCGCGGAAACTCAGCTCGTAACGGAGGACATTCTCCAGAATCTCAAACCGGTCCGGCGCCGCTTCGCCGAAAACCAGTTGCGGTGAAACTTCGCCCGTGGTGGTTTTGCGGACCTGGCGGGACAGCGTCTTGTGATAGGCCCCGCGCGCGGAAAAAATCCGGACGAGGCGGGCCAGTTCGGCCTGCTGGCTGGCACTCAAGGCCGCTTCGGCTTGCGAGAGCAAGAAATCACCGAGCTGCTCCACGAACCAGCCCGGCCAGCCGTCGCTCGCGCCGTGAATCACGCGAAAGGCGTTCGTCGCCTCCGGCTCGATGACGGCGGTGCGGAGGGCGCGCCGGGCCTCGATGGCGAAATCCACGGGCGCGAAAAACTTCACCGGCCGGTTCGTTTCCGGGTGCGCAAATTCAATTTCCGCCGCCTGCAAAAAAACGCGCGTGGAAGCCGTGCCGCCGTAGAGCGTGTCGCCCAGGATTGGAAAACCGTTTTCCGCCGCGTGGACGCGGATCTGGTGGGTGCGGCCGGTCAGCGGAAAGGCCGCGAGGATGGAGGATGGAGGATGGAGGATGGCAGATTTTAAATTGGCCGGGGTGAATTGGGTTTCCGCGGCTTCGCCGCCGGGCCGGCTGGCGTATTTTTCGCCGACGCGCAGCAACGTGGTTTTTACCGTGACTGCTTTCGGCGGCACGGCGCGGTCGGTGAGCAGAAGATATTTTTTGTGGACGCGGCGCTGCGTGAATTGTTCCGTGAGCGACTTGTTGGCGAGCGGCGTCTTGCCGAAGACGAGAATGCCGCTGGTTTCCTTGTCGAGCCGGTGGATGATGGCGAGCGACGCCCAGCGCGGCTCGCGGTGGCGCAGCCAGTCGTAGATGCCTTCGCCGGCGTAAGGCGACGGCGCGTGGGTATTCCAGCCGGCGGGTTTGTGAACCACCAGCAGATGCTCGTCTTCAAAAATCACACCCGGAACCATGCGACATCAAAACATTTTCCGGCGTGGGAATGAAGGCCAGAGTGCGGGGGCGGCCAGGCTTCATTCCGCCGGCTTCACTTCTTTTTATACATCTGCTCGGGCGTGAGCCGTTGTGGCTCCGTGGTCTTGAACGTCACGCCGTCGGCTTCGACGGAGCGGAAGAAGCAGGAATTGTAGCCCTCGTGGCAGGCGGGCCCCTTTTGTTCCACTTGGATGAGCAGGCAGTCGCCGTCGCAGTCGAACGAGACATTCTTGACGGTTTGCGTGTTACCGCTTTCTTCGCCCTTCATCCAGTATTTCTGACGCGAACGGCTCCAGAAATGCGTCTTGCCGTTCTTGATCGTGTCTTCCAGGGAGGCGCGGTTCATCCAGGCCATCATCACCACGCGGCCGGTCTTTTGTTCCTGGATGATGGCGGGAATCAATCCGTTCGCATCAAACTTCAACTTGTCGTAGAAACTCATAATCCGATGATTTCACCAGAAAATCCGGGGATGCACAAAGCGGAATTTGCCGGATTCAGGGCGACTTTTGCGTCCGTTGCAGCGGAGGGGTCACGAGCAGATTCGCCGGCAATTCGACCGCGTTGGTCCCGCCGGCGGAGGATTGGGTCATTGGCGGGAGCGTCGGGAGCAGATTGGTTTCCACCGTGGTGTCCGTGTTGGTGGACGGATGTTCGTGGTCGGCCAGCGAACGGGTCAGCCGATTCTTCAAGTCCAGATACGCGATGTTCGTCACGGCCGCAAGATGCACGCGGGCCTCGTCAAACATACTGGCGGCGGTCTTCACGCGGGCGAGATGCAATTCCACGCCCTGTCGCTCGGCGTCGGTATGCGCGACGTGCATGGCATTCGTCCAGGAGGCAAGCGCGTCGTTCGTGCGCAGCGGCTTGATACCGTAATAGCTTTCCGCGTAATCGGTGGCGAGAACGAAGTTGTCCGGCGCGAGTCGCATGGCCTGCTGGTAAAGTCCCAGCGCCTTGTCGAAGACCTGCTGCTCGTCGAGGTGATAAAACTCCTTCGCATCCTTGCGGAACAGATAAACCGTCGTGGCAAAATTCTGGTAATACACCGGTTCGTCGGGCTGGAGCATGATGGCCTGCGCGTAATACTCGAACGCCGTCTTCACCGGGCTGTGCTCGCCGTAGTAATTGGCGAGATTGTTCCAGACGGCGGGATTCTTCGGGTCGAGCTGCTTGGAATTTTCATATTGGATCACAGCCTGATCCTCGTCGCCGATGTCGTTGAGGAAACTGCCATACGCCAGATAGCCGCGGGCGTGGTTGGGATGGTTGTGGAGGAAGTTCTCGTAGTTGTTGCGCACCTTGTCGAACCGGGCGCGGATGCGCAGGTTCAAGGCGCGGCTCGCCTCGGCCTTGTTCGTGGCGGACTGCGAATCGAAGCTGCGAATCCATTCGTTGACCTCGTCCTGCGCCGCGTCGTCCGCGATCATGATCTCGCGCAACTCGCGGTCCGCCGGCTCGGCGGGGATCTCGATGGCCACGCCGGTCTGCTGCTGGATGATGTTGCTGACGGCCTGCGGCTGGTTGGTGGCCAGCAGCGCGCCGAGGAGGCCGAGAGTGAGTTCGTTCACGGGGAAAAATTAGCGCTTGGTCAAAAAAATGACAGGATTAACGAGATCGACCGGATTCATCCCCAAACATTCAATGCCAAAAATCATCCGCACCGTCCGGTTAAACCGGTCGCAGCCTTATTTCTCCAGATCATGCGGCACGAACTTGATCACAAAATAGGTCGCGCGGTTTGTGCCGGTGTTCCGGAGGCCGTGCCGTTCATTGGATGCTTCAAAAATAATGCCGCCCGCGGCGACCAGGTTCGTCCGGTCGCCTTGCAGTGCCGCGAGCGTGCCCTCTTTGACGACCATCAATTCCTCCTCCGCGTGCCGGTGGGCCGGATGCGGTGATTCGCCTGGATTGAGCGTGGTGACGTGTATTTCGAGGCTGGCGAGCATGGGCGTCGGCGCGTCGCAGACCGACCGGCGTTCGCCCATCTGGGTGGGGACGACCTTGAGGTCGGCCCAGTTGAAGCAGGCAGAGTGTAGCACCGGCTTGGCGGCGGATTGCGCCAGCGCCAGGCCGGCACCGGCAACAGCCAAAGTGATGGCAACCACAATCAAATCTCGGCGGGTAATCATCCCCGCATTTCGGCCGACTATGTTAATGAAGTCAAGCGGACAAAGCCGCCCGCCGGTTCAAGCCTTTTTCGCGCCAATATTGTCATCGTTGAAAATGGTCTTGAATTCCTTTCCGATGAGGAATTTGACGGGGCGGGTCTGGACGAAAGTCCGGGCCGCGTCGTCCGGCTTGCCGGCGCTGACAATGATGGCCAGGTCGGCCCTGGCCTTCTTGCGATTTTCCTCGGTGGTCTGGGCATGGTGCAGATCAATGACCGGCTCCTGCCAGCGGTTGGTTTCAAAAACCATGGTGCGACCGGCGTTGATGGCGCGGACGCCGAAGCCCATGTCCGCGTCATTGGGCTGGCAGGGTTCCACGCGGAACTCCCGCTTCTGCATGACCTGTGCGAGGGTCTGGTTGAGATGTTCCGTGGGCACGCCGGTGATCCAGTCCATGGCGCCGGCGGGCGCGCCGCCTTTGCGGTAGCGTTTGGCCTCAACGCCGGCAAGCGTCATGGTGATGGCGAAGCAGCCGCCTTGTGCGTTCCCGATGAACGCGCTGCTGGCACCCCAGGTGAGGATGGCCACGCTGTAAAGGGTGAACCAGCCACTGAGGCCCAACCCGACCAGTTGCCACGATTTGACTCGGCTTAAAAAGGGAGCTTTGACTTTGGTATCCATATAATCCAAGCCAATTAACAGCAAATCATGCGCCAGAAATCCGCTCCGGTTGGAAATTGGCTGGGATAAACTGAATGCGGGTAATGAAACCTGGCATTCACCCTGGGCTTAGAGGTAAAGCGTGGCGAGAATAGCCTCAATCGGCATAACAGATTAAAAACGAATGCTAAATAATAGTTGATCCCCGTTAAACCGGCATATGGTTTGGGTGCACGCAAGCCGTTTGCGCGCGGTATGGTCAAGGTTTATTGGCTACCGGGGTCTCGATAATGACGCTGCGGTAAATCGCGAGCAAGTCCTTCATCGGAATATCGAACTGGCCGGCCTTGGTGGCATAGCCGTATTGCGGTCCGTCGGGGCCTTTGGGTTTAAAAGTGTTGCCATGCGGATTCCAGAGCCGCACCGTCGTGGTATCGGGGTTGTAGCTCAGGATGGCATAAGCGTGTTTGGGATTGATGCCCGGGGGCAGGGAGTTGGTCGGGGTGGTGGCAGCCGCCAGACGGTGGTCAAGCAGGGCGGCACTCAAATCCTGTATCAGGTTGGTGGGATATTGCGCGGTATGGTGCTGGCCCTTGGCCAGCATGAGGACAAAGGATTTGGTTTTATACCCGGCCAGCGCGGTGATGACGTAACCCGGCTTGCCGCCATGGGCGATGGCATCGGTGTCTGGCGCGTCTTCCGTGCCGGCCGGCAGCGAGGCTTCGCGAAGTTTTCCGAAGGCGTTTTCCAGAACGGTCAACCAGAGACCGTTGGTGCTGGCGGTCGAGGAGATGGCGATTTCCGCATCGCTCAATGGCGGGACTTGGAGGTTGTGTCCGTTGCCAAAGGCCACGGTGGTGGAACCGTCATCGTTCCGGGTGAACCTGGCTTTCACCTCGGCCGGATTCCGGTAAACCATGGCTCCCACCACCGAGACGAAATAGCAATCACCCAACGGCCCCTGATGACAGGCATCCAGCGCGGGGAGCGCTTGCGGAAAGAGTTCGCGTGAAATCCGGTGCAGCCGGATCAAGGCGCTGCGATAGCGCGGTTGAAATGCGGGGGCCTGTCCGGTTTGCTTCGGTTGGGCAGGATCGTCTAGCCCAACGGACGAGGCATTCGTCATCGCCGTCTCACGCAACGGACTGCCAACCAGATAGGCCTGCGTGATGGGTGGCAACGTGTATTTGCCGCCGCGCACGACCAGTTTGATGGCGGCGATGGCGGCGGCCGCTTCGTCGCGGTAAGCGTGGTTAGTTACGGCCGCGTCGATCTCAGACTTCGTGAGCGTGCCGTCGTTGTTTTTGTCCCACTGGCTGAAGTGTTGTTTGACCACCTCCGCAAACAGCGGCGGCGGGGCGGGGCGGCTCGCCGGGGCCGTCGCCGGCAGGTTGGATTGGGCCAAAGAAACGTTTGTGAACGCCACGCTGCTTACCGCCAGGACGAGGGCAAAACGGCAGGAACTTAGTCGCCTCATACGTTTTTAATTCCCCCTCGGCCGTTTGACGACGACTTCAATCTCCGCTTGGTTCTTCGCGATCATGTTTGCGGGCAGAATGCCGCGCCAGAAGACGTTCGGGTAAACCACCGCGCTGCGCCCGAGGATGCTGCCGGGGTTCAGTACGGCGTTGCAGCCGGCTTCGGCGTGGTCGCCCATCAGCGCGCCGAACTTGCGCAAACCGGTGTCGCGCGGCCCGCCGTCCACCTCCACCTCGATGTTGCCGGGAAAGAGTTTTACGTTGGAAATCTTCGCTCCCGCGCCGAGATGCGCCTTGTGGCCGAGAATGGAGTCGCCGATGTAATTGTAATGCGGCACCTGCGCGCCGTTGAAGAGCAGGGCGTTCTTGAGTTCGCTCGCGTTGCCCACCACGCAGTCGTCGCCGATGAGGACGTTCTCGCGGATATAGGCGTTGTGGCGGATCTGGCAGTTTTTCCCGATGATCGCCGGGCCTTTGATCATTGCCCCGGGCTCGACCACCGTGCCGGAGCCGATGAGGACGCGGTCGCCGATACTGGCGCCGGGAAAACGCGGGGCGGGATTCTGCTTGGACACTTTGGCGGTGAGATAGGCGTCAATCTTCTTGAGCGCGTCCCACGCGAATTCGCAGTGATCAAACAGCACGGCGTGTTCTGTCTGGGACAGGTCAAACAACTCTTCAGCTTTGAACATGGCAAAAAACTAAAGGAAATGTCCGCGCTGGCAAAGGGAAATGGGGTCAGTCCAATTGCGGGACACGGGCGGCTGAATAGTGGACACCCCAAAAAAGCGGTGGGCAAACGTCGGCGATAATGCGAGGGAACCGATCTGTTCCGGAAATTTAATGTGTTGGCTCGTGATGTGCTGAATGAAGTTCGCAATAGGTTGTCAGCAGAAGTCGTAAAACAAATTTCAACGTTATGTCAGTCAAATTTCAATTTCAGTTTGCCGGGGCTGACTTCAGCCGGCCCAGTTCACCGCATCGGAAGTGGCTGCGCATCGGGTTGACATCGCTGGCGGTGGTGCTGGCGGGTCTGGCTTACTGGCAATATATCCATCATTTGACCCACCGCAGTTTAAAAGCGGCGCCGGTGGCGGCCAAAGTGGTCGCCACGGAATCCGCCAAGGTGGTGCCGCCGGCAGCGGCGGTGGCTGCGGTTGCCGCCGCCCCGGTCGCAACCCTGCCGTCCTCGTTGAAAAAAGTCGCGAACGATAGCGTTGCGGTGGTGGGAAGTTATCTCCTGCAGACGGTGAAAGCGGTTCCGGTGGCGACTCCCTCGACCGTCCCCCCCGCGGCCCAGCCGATGCCGACCGAAACGGTCGCTGCGCCGGTCGTGGTGACTCCCCCGGTAGCGATTGCTGCTTCCCGACCGGTGACGCCCCGCCAATACCGGGTGCATACGGACGCGGAACGGCTGATAATGGCCGGCCAGATTGTTTTTGAGAATGTGATGGATATGGCCAACAAGTATCCCGATGCCTACGGTTTTCAGGCGGGCGATTTTCTTTCGGACGCCAAATTAGGCGCGCCGATGCCCGTCTACACGATTGAAGAATCCGCCCGCGCCAGCTATCAGAGCGGCCAGCCGATTAAGCCGCTGCTCAAGGCGGCCAAGCAATGGGTGTTCCCCGTCCTGATGGGCGAGCGCATTTGCTGCATGGTCGAGGTGAAGCAAATCGGCCACGAATACGTTCCCGGCAAGGGCAACAAGTCGCTGGGCATGGCCTGGCAGAAAATCCAGGAGAAATGGTCAACAGAAGATGGCTATCATCCGATGTTGGTGGTTAATCCCGATGTGCCTGGCTACTACTTCACGGTGCCGGAATTGCCGACGCAGAACCTCACTGACACGATTGAAATGTTCTACTTCCACCCCGGCACCTCGCCGGCGGACGTGATTCTCGCGAGCTGGCGTTGAACGGTGGCGGCTGGTGCTCCCGCCCGGAATTGAACTGGGATCAACGGTTTAGGAAACCGGCTACCCTCCTTTCATAACGGTAGCAAGAAAACACAATAAAAATTGGGTGGTTTTCACTTTGTAATGATTCCGTTACACCCAATCTGATACCGCCATCTGATAC
>CAIXPZ010000018.1 GCA_903921455.1 uncultured Verrucomicrobia subdivision 3 bacterium
CATCTAGCAGACTGGCACGGCAGGCAGGACTTGAACCTGCAACCAATGGTTTTGGAGACCACTACTCTACCAATTGAGCTACTGCCGTAACCGTCAAAACCACCGCCGCATCTACGGACAAAAAGGGAGCACGGAGGTTAAAAAACTCCGCGCTCCCGAAACCTATTCGCCCTTAGGCGACGACTTCCACCACAATGCCGGAGCCGATGGTGCGGCCGCCTTCGCGGATCGCGAACTTGAGGCCTTTTTCCATCGCGACGGACTTCTGCAATTCGATTTCCACCGAGACGTTGTCGCCCGGCATCACCATTTCGACCCCAGCCGGCAGCGTGAGCGTGCCGGTGACGTCGGAGGTGCGGAAATAAAATTGCGGACGATAGTTCGTAAAGAACGGCGTGTGACGACCACCTTCATCCTTGGTCAAGACGTAAACTTCGCCCTTGAATTTGGTGTGGGGCTTAATGGAGCCGGGCTTGGCCAATACCATACCGCGCTCCACTTCGTCCTTGGTCGTGCCGCGCAGCAGCACCCCGACGTTGTCGCCGGCGCTGGCAGAATCCAACAGCTTGCGGAACATTTCGATATCGGTCGCCACGGTTTTGCGCGTGTCTTTCAAGCCGACGATTTCAACTTCTTCCATCTTCTTGAGAATACCGCGCTCAACGCGACCGGTCACAACCGTGCCACGGCCCTCAATCGTGAACACGTCTTCGACGCACATCAGGAACGGCTTATCAATTTCGCGCGTCGGGTCAGGAATGAAAGTGTCCAGAGCTTCAAGCAAATCAGCAATCGCCTTTTCACCTTCCGGCTTGCCCGCGAGGGCAGCCGTGGCGGAGGCGCGAATGATCGGCGTCTTGTCACCGGGGAAACCATACTTCGTGAGCAACTCACGGATTTCCATTTCAATGAGCTCGAGCAAATCGGCGTCGGCCAAGTCAACCTTGTTCAGGCAGACAATAATGCTCGGCACGCCCACCTGACGGGCGAGCAGGATGTGCTCGCGCGTCTGCGGCATCGGGCCGTCAGCGGCACTCACCACGAGAATCGCACCGTCCATCTGCGCGGCGCCCGTGATCATGTTCTTCACATAATCCGCGTGGCCGGGGCAGTCAACGTGCGCGTAATGGCGCTTGGGAGATTCGTATTCAACGTGGGACACCGCGATGGTCACGGTCTTCGTTTCGTCACGAACCGTGCCGCCCTTGGTGATGTCCTTGTATTCAATCAAGGGCGCCATGCCTTTGCGGTTCTGCACCGCGACGATGGCGGCGGTCAAGGTGGATTTACCATGGTCGACGTGACCGATGGTGCCGACGTTGACGTGCGGTTTCGTTCTTTGAAATTGCTCTTTGGCCATGTGATTTCGTGTGTTGCTTTTTTCGTTTTTGTTTTAACTGGAGCCCAAGATCAGGATTGAACTGATGACCTCGTCCTTACCAAGGACGTGCTCTACCAACTGAGCTACTTGGGCATCCAGAAAATTCTAGTGTTCAAACCCAATCCGTAAAACGACAAAAAACCAACCCTCTCGGCTTTCTTCCGAAATAGAGAGGGTTTCGGTATTTGAATTTTTACGGCTCTGACGTTCGCAAGCTAGGTAATCGGTGACTGACTGTCAATAAATTTTTTATTTTTCTTTTGGTCAAGCAACTGCTGCGCCCGCAATAGGGAACTATCCATGTCCCCGCAGACATTATGCTCGCCGATTTTGTCCATAAAGCCAGCCCGCATTAATGCAAACAAAGGTTGCGAGTGGGGTCCGCACAAAATCAAATCCTTCCGGTCGCGACGTAATTTCTCCAGCAAATCCTCCAACGCGTCCAAACCGGTCGCGTCGAGTGCCAGCACATCGCGCATCCGTAATATTAAAACTTCCGGCAACTGCCCCGCATCGCGCAGCGAAGTCTCCAGCTTGTCCGCCGCCCCAAAAAAGAACGCACCAAAAACACGGAAGACCATGACACCTTTGGGGATGATTTTCCCTTCTGTCTGCTGCCCCGGCGAATTGCCCTGCGTCACCTCCGCGTCCGGCTCCACTTGGGCCGTCTCCGCTAGCCGCTTCACCATCAGGGCCGACGCCAGGATCAGCGATGCGCCCACAGCCGTCGGCAGATCCACCAGCACCGTCAGCGCAAAGGCGCAAAGAAAAATGATCGCGTCGCTCTTCGGCCATTTGGTCAGCCGCTTGAACTGATGCCACTCGCCCATGCGCAGCGATACCACCACCAGCACTGCGCTCAACGCCGCCAGTGGAATGTGCTTTGCCAGCGGCGCCGCCACAAGCAAAATGAGCAGCAGCGTCAGGGCGTGGATCATTCCCGCCACCGGGGTCTGGCCGCCGCTGCGCACATTCGTCGCCGTGCGCGCGATCACGCCGGTTGTCGGCATCCCGCCAAAAACCCCCACCACGACGTTCGCGATGCCCTGCCCCATCAATTCCTGATTGGAATCATGCCGGTCGTCAATCATCCCATCCGACACCACCGCGCATAACAGCGATTCAATCGCGCCCAGCACCGCCACCGTCAGCGCCGCTGGCACCAGCGCACGCCACGCATCCAGCGACAGCGACGGCCAGTGCGGCAATGGCAGTCCGCGCGGCATTTCCCCAAACTGCGAGAACAGCGTTTGAATTCCCGCCTGTTCGCCCCAATGCAAATATTTCACCGCGAGCGAGGCCAGGACGATGACCACGATGGAGCCCGGTAGTCGCCGGCCGAGTTTTTTCGGCCAGAACCAAATCGCCAGCGTCGCCGCCGTCGCCAGAAATACCGTCGGCCAGTTCGGTTGGAAATTGTCCGCCAGCACCCGTAATTTCCCGGGAAAATCTGCCGGCAACTTTTGCGGCAGCCCGAAGAAATCTTTTATCTGCGTGCTTAAGATGATGATCGCGATGCCGCTCGTAAATCCGGTCACGACGGGAAAGGGAATATATTTGATCATCGTGCCCAGCTTGCACGCGCCCAGCACAAACAAAATCACGCCCGCCATCAATGCGCAGACCACCAGGGCCTGGGGACCATGCAGTAAAACAATCGGCGCCAGCAGCGGTACGAATGCTCCCGCCGGCCCGCCGATCTGCACGCGAGAACCGCCCAAAAGCGAAACCAAAAAACCGCCGATAATTGCCGTGAAAATCCCGATTTCCGGCTTCAAGCCCGACGCGATCGCCAGCGCCAGCGCCAATGGCAACGCCACGATGCCGACAATCAGTCCGGCCGTAAGGTCGGCAAAAAAAGTCTGCGCTGAATAATTTTTCAGCGTGTCAACGAGCTTCGGGCGGAATGAAAAAGCAAATTTCACGTTTGGCGGAAGTGGCAATATTCCTTAAATTAAATTCTGCGCCATGCGCGGGAGAACACAACCCAATTTCCTTTGCAGAAATTGTCATTTGATTTCCGCCCGCGGACGTCACGCCCGCGGGTGCGCCGCGTCATAAGCCCGCTTCAGCCGCTCCGTCGTGACATGCGTGTAGACCTGTGTGGTGATGAGGTGCGCGTGGCCGAGCAACTCCTGCACGCTCCGCAAGTCGGCGCCCGCGTCCAGCAGATGGGTCGCGTAACTGTGCCGCAACTTGTGCGGCGTCAAACCCGGATCCAGTCCGGCGATCACCAGATAATTTTTCAGCCGCCGCGAGAGCTGCAACGGCGAGAGCGGCGCCGCCCGCTTGGTATCCGCGCGAAAAACCGGCTGGATGCCCCCCGGGGGTTCCAATAAAACCGCCCAGTAATTTTGGATCGATCGCAGGGCCGGTGAGCCGATGGGCACGAGCCGTTCCTTTTTGCCCTTGCCGCGCACCCGCACGATCTGTTCGTTGAAATCAATGTCCTCCACCCGCAGACCACAGAGTTCACTGACCCGTAGGCCGCACGAATAAATCGTTTCCAGCACGGCGATGTCGCGCCAGCAAACTTCGGCCGAGATTGGGCGGCCCGGGCCCTGCTTTTGCTTTTGCGATTCGAGCAGTTTGGCCGGCGCGATGAGCAAATCTTCCATCTGCTGTTTCGTCAGAAATCGCGGGAGCCGCTTTTCCAACTTCGGCAGCGACAGGTTCTTGATCGGCATGCTTTCGACGATGCCATGCCGGATAAGAAACCGGTAAAATGTCCGCAGCGCCGAAAACCGGAGCTGCACCGCCGCCCGGCTCAAAGCATTTCGCCCCAGAAAACGCACGAAGGCGCGAAAATCATCGCGCTGCAGTGTTTCCCAAGTCGGTTCCGCCTTGCGTTCCGCCCGATGCCAGCGGGCAAATTCCTTCAGCGCCTGCGCATAATTTCGCTGGGTGTAAACCGACGCCCCGCGGTCGGTGGCCAGGTGCGCAAGAAATTTGTGCATCCACTTGTCGTGGATTTCAGTTGGCCCGCCAGCCGGTTCCGGGTTCGGTTTCACGCGCGGCAGGTAAGCCGAAATTTTCCCGATGTCAATGGCGGCAGTTTTTCCACAGCCGTGACCGCAACTTGCTTTTTAAGCCGGAGTAGCCCCTCGATCTGCGCGGTCGCGACCCTCAGTTTTTCCGGGGCGGGGATTTCGCGGTCGGGAATGAATTGCATATCACAATCGCCGTTCTCGGCCTGTCGCAGTTGATAATGCGCGAGGCCGTCTACTTCGGCGAAACACCGGTCGATCTCCAGCGTCGTCACCCGCTGCCCGTCCGCGCGGCGCAGCGAATCGCGGGAACGTCCGTGAACCAAAAAAATTGTCGCAGCGGGCGGCCCGCAATGTTCCACCAAGTCGCCGACGCGATAACGCACCAGCGGCATGACCTCGTTGGTCAACGTCGTCACCACCAGGTCGCCGACCCCCTGCTCGTTCGGTTCGATAATTTCGTAAAAAACCGTGTCGAGACTGGCCTTCATCTCGCCACGCTCATTTTCCATTAGCAAATGGCCCGTCTCCGTCGAGCCATAAAGGTTAAACACCGGCACGGCGAAAACCCGCTGCAAGATTTTCCGGTGGACCACGCTCATAAATTCGTAGCTGCACAAAAGGAATTTAACCGAGGGAAACTTGATCCCCTGCCGCTCGCAATAGCGCGCAAACCACACCCCATGGACCGGGTCCAGATCCAGAAATACCGGCGCCCATTCCAAGACTTCTTGCGCCATGCGGGCCAACTCTCCCTCGGTCAGCAGAAACGGAATGCGCGCTTGATTGATGAATAGCGTTGTCTCCACCGTCCGCGCCGCTTTGGAAGTGTAATTGGAAAAACACACCAGGCCGTTGCAGACTGGCGGCACGATGGTCGCCCGCCGGGCGCGCGGATGTTGATCCAGCACCCCGGCCACCAAACGATTCAACCGCAGGATCCGGGCTTCCTGCTCGCTCCACCAGCCGCGACCGAATAGCACCGCCGTCCGCTCTTCCGAACTGCCGGAAGTATGCTCCAATTCCACCGATTTGTCCGCCAGCATGGCGGCCAGATCCTGCCCGGCGCGCAGGAAATTATTGGGAAAGTTTTCCCGCAGTTCGCGTTTGCCGATCAGGGGGAAGCGCTGAATATCATTCCCCGGCGCGGCCTGATACATCGGCAATTCGCGCCAGCGCGGCAGCTGTTCCTGCACGCGCGCCCACTGCGCCGTTTCACCCGCCAGTTCCGGAGTTGCCTGCATCTTGCCCATACCAATGCCCCATCTTTGAAACTTTTCCAGTGCCATCTTTGTTTTCCTGCCGCCACTCATAGAAAATCCAGGATCGCTCGCAGAAACAATTCCAGCTGGTCGGCATGAACCCAATGACCCGCTTCCGCAATGGTTTGGATTCGCGCCTGCGGAAATAGTTGGCGAATCAGCGGCTCATCCTCCGGGTTGATGTAATTTGACTTTCCGCTGCGGATGAAGAGCACCGGCTTCGCGCAAGGTCTCGGCGCCGCAATCGGATGGCACAGCTTTGGATAATTTTCAGCCAGGCCCGACAGGTTGATCTTCCAGAAAAACTCGCCGCCGGGATTTCGCCTTAGGTTTTTCAAGAGAAACCGGCGCAAGGCCAGATCCGGAATCGCCGGAGCGAGTGCCGCTTCCATTTCGTGGCGCGTTGAAAATGATTTCAGGTCAAGCGCCTGCAAGGCGGCAAAGATCGGGTCGTGTGCGGGCGCGTAGGCGCGCGGGGCCATGTCGGCGACGACGAGCTTTTCCACGCGTTCGGGAAATTGCAGGGCGAACTGCATTGCCGTCTTGCCGCCCATTGAATGGCCGATGATGCTGGCCCTCTCCATTCCGTGCGCCGCCATGAACTCCTGCACGTCCGCCGCCAGCAATGGATAATGGATTTCCGCGCTATGCGGCGATTGGCCGTGGTTGCGCTGATCCAGCGCCAGGACTCGGAATTTTACCGCCAGGCGTTGCGCGACGGGATGCCAGTTGTCCGAGGCCCCAAACAGCCCATGCAGCAGGATGACCGCCCTGCCCCGCCCGGATTCTTTGAAATGAAGCTGCATGTGAATTTCCGCCGTGTTTGTATCAGTCCGTTCGCCGCCGCTCAATGCTTGAAATTGGTCCGGCCAAGTAGAAGAATACGCGCCCATGCTTCTTGTCCGGACCAACCTCAACCCTCACCTGCTAACCTTGCTGGCTGTTCTTTTTCTTCTCGCCGACCCGCTGGCGGCTGCCCCCGCCGGTCCGACGCTGCGGCTCGACTATGGCAGCAACACCGTGCCGGCCAATCTGGTGAGCGAATTCATGTATTTTGTGCCGTTGATTTCGCCCGAGCCCGTTTCAATTTTCACCAATTCCGGCAACACTCAGTGCGCGCGGGTGATTTCGTTTCATTGCCAGACCAACGGCGAAACCTTCCAGGCCGTCTGCGAATTCGAATTCACCGGCCAGGGTTTTCAGCAGAACCAGTTCGACCACGCGCGCCTCATTGAGCGGCGCAAACCAGAACTCGCGGCGGGCGGCTCCATCAAACATCATCTCGACGCCATTAACGTGGAAGGTGCCGGGAGCGGCAGCGTTGAGATCGAAGGCACGCAGGCGGGCGGACAACGCGTCGTCACCGAAGTCACCATGCGCTTCAATCGGCATGGCCACCTCAGTCCCGTGACCATTGACCTGTCGGACATCTGCTGGCAGGACGGCGCGGCGCGGCATGAAAACCCGGTCGTCGCCCGGGTGAACTCACTGGTGTTTAAACGGAAAACCGGCCCTCCGAAAATGGAAGTGACGCTGGCCTCGGTGAAGCGCAAGGACGCCGGCGACAGTCTCTGGCAAAGCTTCATCGGTGGGATCAAGGGCGCGACCGCCAATCTGTTTCTGCCGCCGCTCAGCGTGGAGGCTGAAGGCCACCAGGCCATGCTCGACTTCGGCTTGGCCCTGGCGACCGGAAAAAGCGCCTTCACTTTTCCGTTTGCCCCCCGGCTTAAAACCGGCACCGCGCCGGCCCGTTGAAAATCACTCGTCGTCGCGCGCTGGAAACTCGAAGGTGATCTTGCCCTTCTTGTCCATCACGAGAAACGCCGGGAACGGCTTGCCAGATTTCGAGATGAACTTTTCCATCACGTCGCTCTTTTTGTCCTTGAGAATTTTCGCCGCCTGCGCCGCGTCAATCGGCTGCTCCAAAATCGTCTTGCCGATGGGTTTGAAGGTGCAGCGCTTCTCCTCGCGCTGCGAATGTTCGCAGAGGTAGCCGGCCTCGGTGTCGAAGACCTGACCGCCGCACTTCGGACATTTGCCCACGACGGCCTTGCCCGTGAAATCAATCTTCGGAGGCGGCTCGCCGGCCTTGGTGCGGGCCTTGCCTTCGCGCGGCGGGAAATCAAACGCCGTCTTGCCGTCCTTCACGATCAGGAACGCCTTGAACGGACGGTTGTTCTTCTTGGAGATGAATTTGGTCAGCAAATCCGTTTTGCCTTCCGCCAGCAGTTTCTTGATCTGCTCCGGCGCGATCTCCTGCTGCAAAATGATTTTGCCGGAACGGAAATCGCAGGTCGGCGTCGGGCCGGTCTGTTTTTCGCAGACGTAATTCATCCCGCCGTCATAGACGTTCGCGCCGCACTTCGGACATTTGCCGAGCGCTTCCTTGCCTGTGAAATCCACCACCGCCGCCGGCTCGCCGTCCTTGCCGCCGTTGCCGAAATCAAATTCCACCTTGTGTTCGGCGGTCATCCGCAGCACGGCCGCAAAGGGAAAGCCCTGCTTGCTGCGAAAGCCCTGCAGCGGACCGATGACTTTGTCCTTGATGATTTTCTCGACTTCTTCCGGCTCGAACATCCGGCTGCACAGCGTTTTCCAGAACGCGAAATCGCAGCCAGCCTTCACGCACTGGTACTGCTTGTATTTCTCGTGGATCTCGCCCCCGCACTTCGGGCACGGCACGTTCAGCTGGCCAAAGTCGCCGGGAATGGTGTCATGCTCAAACTTCTTCGCGCAGTCCACGATGCGGCGCGTCATGTCCGCGATGCCCACCATGAACTGCTCGCGGCTGATTTTCTTCCGCTGCATTTCCTTCAACTGAAATTCCCAGTCGCCCGTCAACTCCGGCTTGGTCAATTCCGGGATGCCCAAACCATTCAGCAATTCCATCAGGGAAAACGCCTTCGCCGTCGCCTGCAGTTCGCGGCCGTTGCGGTGGACGTATTCCTCGTAAATCAGACCTTCAATCGTCGCCGCGCGCGTCGCGGGGGTGCCGAGGCCTTTCTCACTCATCGCCTCACGGAGTTCGTCGTCATCAATCAGCTTGCCCGCGCCTTCCATCGCCGAGAGCAGCGTGGCTTCCGAATACCGCGCCGGCGGTTTGGTGACGCTATCTTTCACCTCGATCGCGCTGGTTTTGACCGTTTCGCCCGCTTTTACCGGCGCGAGGCTCGGGGTTTCGTCGGAATCAGATTGCTTGCCGTAAACCGTGAGCCAGCCCGGCGACACCAAAACCTTGCCCGCGCTCTTGAACGGCTCGCCTTCGACCCGCGTGATGCGGTTCGTCTCGAGAAATTCCGCCGCCGGATAAAAGATCGCAAGAAAGCGTTTCGTGACGAGGTCGTAAAGTTTCTGCTCCGGCTCGCTCAAGGTCTTCGGCGCCAGCTGCGTCGGGATGATCGCGAAGTGATCCGAGACCTTGGCATTATTGAAAATGCGCTTGTTCGGGTGAACCCAGCCATTTTTAAGGATCTGGTCGGCAAAGGCCGAGTAACCCGTGACTCCTTCCAGCATGCCGAGCGTGGCTTTCACCGTGCCGATGTAATCTTCCGGCAACGCGCGCGAGTCCGTTCTCGGATACGTGAGCACCTTGTGCTTTTCGTAAAGCGCCTGGGCCAGTCCCAAAGTGTTCTTCGCGCTGAAGCCGAAGCGCGAGTTCGCGTCGCGCTGCAAGCTGGTCAGATCGTAGAGCAGCGGCGACATCGAAGTCGTTGGCTTGCTTTCTTCCGTGACGATGCCCGGCTTGCCGAGGCATTTGGCCCTGATCCCTTCCGCCATCGCCTTGTCCCAGACCCGCTCCGCCTTGAGCTGCTCGTCGTCGTCGGACTTGGCAAATTTCTCATCGAACCAGCGGCCGGTGTAATTTCCGGCGGCGGCGTCAAACGTGCCGATGACTTCCCAGAAATCTCTCGGAATAAATTTCCGGATCTTCGCCTCCCGCTCGACCAGAATCGCCAGCGTCGGCGTCTGCACGCGGCCCACCGTCGTCTTGAAGAATCCCCCGAGCTTGGAATTGAACGCCGTCATCGCCCGCGTGCCGTTGATGCCCACCAGCCAGTCCGCCTCGCTGCGGCTGGTCGCCGCGTCCGACAGCGGCTGCATGGATTCATCGCTCTTCAACGTCGCAAACCCTTCGCGGATCGCGGCCGGCGTCATGGATTGCAGCCAGAGGCGCTGGATGGGCTGCTTCGCCTTGGTGTAGCGCACGATATTGCGGAAAATCAATTCCCCTTCGCGCCCGGCGTCGCAAGCGTTGATGAGCTTGTCCACGTCCTTCCGCTTGATGAGCTTCACGACCGCGCGCAAGCGCGGCGCGGTCTTCTCAATCGGCGTGAGATCGAAGTGGGGCGGGATGACCGGGAGGCATTTGAAGGTCCATTTGCCCCGCGCCGCCTCGACGCCTTCCGGCGGCACGATGGTCAGCAAATGACCAACGGCGGACGTGACGACATACTCGTCGTTCTCGAAGTAGTCGTCGTGCTTCTGAAACTTTCCGAGCGCCTTGCTGATGTCGCTGGCGACGGAAGGTTTTTCCGCGATGATGAGAGCTTTTCCCATGTGACGCGTCAATCTTTAAGCCGTGCGACGCCCGTTGCGCAACTTATTTTTTTGGGAGAGTAAAATATTTTCGCCACAGATTAACACAGATTGACACAGATAAAACCAGTGTGCTTTGCCCGTCGGCAACCTCGTTATTTGATCGGCAATTATCTTCAAAACCCGTGTTTTATCTGTGCCCCTCGGTGGCTAAACCGGAAAGTGTTCCAGTTTGCTTGCGTTCGCTTCGCCGCAAATTAAACTCCGCGCCCGATGTTGAATTTGTCCACGCTCAACCCGCAGCAGCGCCAGGCCGTCGAAACGATTCGCGGCCCGGTCTTGATCCTCGCCGGCGCGGGCACGGGCAAGACGCGCGTCATCACTTACCGCATCGCCCACATGGTCGAGCGCGGCGTCGCGCCGGGCAGCATTCTCGGCGTGACGTTCACGAACAAGGCCGCGCGCGAGATGCAGGAGCGCGTCCGCAAACTGCTGCCCAAACCGAAGTCCAAATCGCCGGAAGACAAGGCGAACCGCCCGACCATCTGCACCTTCCACTCGCTCTGCGTCCGCATTTTGCGGCAGCACATCGAGAAGCTCGGCTACAAGCGCAACTTCGTCATCTACGACGAATCCGAACAGCTCGCGGCGGTGAAGAAAATCCTGTCCGCCATCTCGGTGAAGGGCGAGAAGGTGGATCCCGGCGCCGTGCTGGCCATGTTGAGCCGGTTCAAGAACGGCGGCGAAAGCTCGAAGGCGTTCGTGGATCCGAACCTCCGCGCGCTGGCCAGCCACGTCGCCAAGCGCTATGAATCCGCGTTGCACGCGTGCAACGCCGTGGATTTCGACGATTTGATCCTGCTCACGCTCCGCCTCTTCCGCGACCATCCCGAGTCACTGTCGGCCTGCCGTGAAAAATATCACTTTGTGATGGTGGACGAATATCAGGACACCAACGCCGCCCAGTTCGAGCTGGTGCACTCGCTCACGCTGGAGCACCGGAATTTCTGCGTGGTCGGCGATGATGACCAGAGCATCTACGGCTGGCGGGGCGCCGAGGTCGCTAATCTCCTGAACATGGAGAAGCACTTTCCCGAGATCAAAATCGTCAAGCTGGAACAGAACTACCGCAGCACCACCACGATTCTCGGCGCCGCCAATGCCATCATCAAAAACAATGTCCAGCGGCGCGGCAAGTCGCTCTGGTCGAGCAAGGGCGCGGGCGACAAGATTTTGCTGAACACCTACGGCAACGACGAGGACGAGGCCCGCGAAGTCGTGGCGGCGATCGAGTTCAAGCGGCTCGCGCACCGGGTTCCGTGGTCGGATTGCGCCATCTTGTTCCGCACCAACCAGCAGTCGCGGCCGCTCGAAACCGCCTTGCGCGCGGCGAACGTGCGCTATCATCTCATCGGCGGCCAAAGCTTTTTTGACCGGCGCGAGATCAAGGATTTCCTGGCTTTCCTCAAGGCGTTCATCAACCCCAACGACGACATCAGCCTGCTGCGCATCGCCAATGTCCCCGCGCGCGGCCTGAGCGATGTGACGATGGAACGCCTCCTCGGCGCGAGCCATGAACGCAAATGTTCCGTGTTCGCCGCCATGAAGAATCCCATGGTGACCACGACGTTCCAGAAGCACACCCGCGAGTGTATCGAGGCGTTGGTGGAATTTATCGAGCGGGTGCAGGGCGAGCTGCGGACGACCGGCAGCGAGTTCCGCCTGCAGAAGTGGGCGGACGATTTTCTCGGCGAAGCCGGCTACTTCGCCGAATTGCGGCGGCTGGAGAAGACCCCCGAAGCCGCTGAGGCTCGCGTCCGTAATTTGAAGGAATTGATGGCGACCATGGACGGTGTCGGCAACCTGCCGGCGGAGCGGCTGGAGAATTTTCTCGAAGGCATCACCCTCGACAGCGACCGCGAGGAGGAGAAGGAAAACACCGCCGACGCCGTGACGCTCATCACCATGCACTCGTGCAAGGGCCTGGAATTCCCGCACGTCTTCGTCGTGGGGCTGGAGGACGGGCTGCTGCCGCACACGCGCTCCAAAGTCGAGGGCACGCTGGACGAGGAACGCCGGCTGTTTTATGTGGCCGTGACGCGGGCGATGCAGACGCTGGCCATCAGCCATTGCGGCGGCCGCAAGAAATACGGCCAGTTGCTGCCCTGCCACCCTTCCCCGTTCCTGAAAGAGCTGCCGGCGGAACTCGTCGAGCATTCCGACGCCAAATCCAAGACGCCCGTCGCGCAGGCATCCGGCAAGAATCTCTTCGCCGCAATGCGCTCGGCGGTTTCCTGAATGTCCAGGCGGCGGCCACTCAAGTTGAGGCGTGCGTTAGCCGGAACCGGCCCGCTCCGTCTGCCGGAAAACCAGCACCAAGACCAGGCCGAGGGGGAACCCGCTGACGGCAGCGGGTGTTGAACCTGGTCAGCGTGGAGAAATTGCTGCAGGCGGTGGCCTGAAAGCCGGGCGGCGATGCCTGCCCGCGAAAAATGCTGGCTCCCTGTCTGATGATCTTCCCTGACTCACCCTGCCACCGGAACAGTTCCAACCCAGCATAGTTAGAAAACCAATCGCCGGCCACCTTGCTAACTAACAAATCCACTGACTCAGTCACCAACCAAAATAGTTTTCACACGGGCTCGCGACTTGATACTCCCCTCCAAGCCCTTTTGGGTTTTTGTTAGCATCAGTTTCAGGGCGGGGAAGTGCGACTAACACTTCCCCGCGTTAGCACAATCAACGGGCGTCCAAACGACGCCC
>CAIXPZ010000019.1 GCA_903921455.1 uncultured Verrucomicrobia subdivision 3 bacterium
AGGTCGGGCTTTGAAAACTGCCGACGGAAACGAAAATCAGTCAATAGAATCAATGAGAAAATACGAAAACCAATCAAAGCAAAAATTCAAAAAAAGTGCTTGCATAGATTTAGGAAACCGCTGCTCTATCCATTTGAGCTACGGGAGCGCCCCGACCGTGTAACCCTAGCAACATGCCAAATCTTTTCAAGCCGCGCGCTATCGTTCAAGGTTGCGCTAGCAGGTAGCTTTTGAACTTGTCGTAATCCGCCTCCATGCGGTCGAAATCTTCCGGCAGCCGCAGCGAGGCCAGCATGTTCGTGGGCACATCGGGCGCCCAGCCGACGACTTTCTCGACTTCTTCGGGGAATTTCGCCGGGTTGGCGGTCTCCACGATGATGGCGGGCGAGTTGCCGAGCGGTTCCACGGCGCACCAGTCTTGGAAACCCTGCCACGCCACGGAGCCGTGCGGCTCGAGCAGCAGTTGAAAATGATTCCACACATCGCGCACGCCGGCCACGGTGCGTTCGTCGTTGATCGAAGTTGAAAAAATATCGCGGCGCATCGCGACCAGGTCGGGCATCCGGTTGATCTGGCCCGTCTCGTCCATCTGGCCGCCGTAAACCGCCACCAACCGGGCGAGGTTGCTGGGATGACCGACGTTCATCGCGTTGGAAAGCGAGTTGCGCGACGGGGAGATTTTCTGGTAGTCGCCGGTCGCCAGAAACTTCGGAAATGCGTCATTTTCGTTGACCGCCGCGATGATTTTTTTCACCGGCAGGCCCATCTCACGCGCGACGACCGCGCCCATCATGTCGCCGAAATTACCGCTGGGAATCGAGAATACGACCGGCTCGCCCGCCGACGCGACGCGCGACGCGGCATAGAAATAATAAACGCTCTGTGGCAGGAGGCGGCCGATGTTGATGGAGTTGGCCGACGACAGGGGAATGTGTTTCAGCGCCGGATCGCCGAACGCCCGCTTCACCATCGCCTGGCAGTCGTCGAATTTGCCGTTGATCGCCACCGTGCGGACGTTGCCAGTCAGCGACGTCATCAGCTTGCGTTGACTTTCACTGACCTCCGCCACCGGGAATAGGACGATGACCTTCACGCCGGGGATGTTGTGAAATGCGTGCGCAACCGCCGCACCGGTGTCGCCGCTCGTCGCCGTCAGGATGGTCACCTGCCGGTTATCCTCGCGCAAAAAACGTCCGAACATGCGCGCCATCATTTGCGCGGCGAAATCCTTGAACGATGCGGTCGGCCCCTGGTCCAGCCGCATCAGGAAGACGCGGACATGGATGATCTCCAGCGGCACGGGGAAGTTATATGCCGAGTGGCACATCGCGGCGAGGTCCGCGCGTGGAATGATTCCTTCCGTGAATTTCGACAGCACGCGGAAGGCGATTTCGTGATACGGCAGCCGGGCGAAGGCGGCGATCTCTTCCGGCGTCAGGCGCGGGAATTGTTCCGGCAGATAAAGACCGCGATCCGGTGCCAGGCCGGCGAGCAACGCCTCGCGTAAGTTGACGGCGGGTGATTGTCCGTTGGTGCTGCGGAAAAGCAGGGGCATCTTCAAAGCCTATTCAAAATTTTCCACGCGCAGCATGACCGGCTTGCCTTTGACGGTGGGCAGCTTGGCGATCTTGGCAAGCGCCTTGGCGGCGACGCCGTTGGTGGCGTAGTGCAGCATGAAGATGAGCGGCACGCTTTCGCCCTCGTGGCTTTCCGGCTGAATGACCGATGAAATGCCGATGTTGGACTGGCCGAAAATCGTGGCCACTTTCGCCAGCACGCCGGGTTTGTCCACCACGTTGAGCCGGACGAAATACTGCGAGGTGACTTCCCCGATCGGGGCGACGGCACCGGCGCGTTCGTGGGGCACGAAGGCGGGCAGGCGGTGCTTGGTTTCAAATTTCAAATCCAGCACGGCATCCGCAATGTCGCTCAAAACGGAGCTGGCTGTCGCATCTTTGCCGGCGCCGCGCCCATAGAACAGGGCGTCCCCGGCGACATCTCCGCGCACGAACACGGCGTTGAACACGCCGTTTACGCTGGCGAGCACGTGCGCATTCGGCACGAGCGTCGGATAAACGGAAACCTGCACATGGTGGCTGTCGGTCAGTTTTTTGACGGTGCCGATGAGCTTGATGGTGTAGCCGAGTTCGCCGGCATACTTGATGTCGAGCGCGTTGACGTGGCGGATGCCTTCTACGTGGACTTTCTTGGGTTTGACCCAGAATCCGTGCGCGAGCGAGGCCAGAATGCCGATCTTATGCGCGGCGTCGTGGCCGTCGATGTCGAGATCCGGGGGCGTCTCGGCGTAGCCGAGTTTCTGCGCGTCGGCCAGGACCTCGCCGAAATCCGCGCCCTCCAGTTTCATGCGCGTGAGGATGTAATTGCAGGTGCCGTTGACGATGCCGTAAAGCGAATTGATGCGGTTGCCCACAAAGCCTTCGCGCAGCGACTTGATGATGGGAATGCCGCCGCAGACGCTGGCTTCGTAATAAAGATTGGTGCCGTATTTTTTGGCGGCGGCGAACAGCTCCTCGCCGTGGGCGGAGAGCAGTGCCTTGTTCGCCGTGACCACCGGTTTGCCGAGCTTGAGCGCGGCCAGAATGAGTTCGCGCGCGGTGGTGGTGCCGCCGATGAGTTCGGCGACCAGCTGGATTTCGGGATCAAAAACAACTTCGCGCCAGTCGGTGGTGAGCAGCGATTTGGGCAAGGCGGTGGCGCGCGGCTTCTTCAAGTCGCGCACGGCGATGCGGTGGATTTTGACATTCGCGCCGATGCGGGAGGCGAGGAGCGAGCCGTTGCGGGTGAGCGCTTCGTAAACACCGCTGCCCACGGTGCCGCCGCCGATGATTCCGAGATTGACCTGCTGCATAATCAAGCGCACAGCTTGCCGCGAAACGGGGCAGGGGACAACTTCAAAGAATGCCGAAGGCTGAACGCCGGATGCACAAATAAGCTAAGGTGCGCTGAAGGATCGGCCAAGCTGGCTGGCGATTGCTTCCAATGCGCGCGTTTCTTCCGGGGTGTATTCGTGTTCGCGGCGCGTGCCAATGCCGAGGGTGCCCAGGATGGTTCCGTCGGCGCGCACCGGCACGCACAAGGCGCCGCCCACGCCGGTTTGCTTTGCGCCGGGCTTGGCGATACCGCTGGTGTCGGTCTGCAAATTACAAATCGTCACCGGTCGGTTCTGCGCGACGGTCTGGCCGGCAATACCTTTGCCGACGGGAATCGTTTTGACGATGGCGAGCATCTGTGGTGGCAAACCGACTTGTGCGACGAGGTGGAGCAACTGGGTTTTTGCTTCGAGCCGGTGAAGCGTGGCGGTTTCCGATTGGAGCAGTTCCAGGCTCGCGCGCAACACTTCGGTCAAAGCGGTTTCGCCGGGCTCGGTGCTGGCCAGCCGGGATTGAATATTGGCAAGGGTCCTGTTCATTTTGCCTGCGCGGTCGCTGCGTTGCCGGTCAGGGCTTGATAAACCGTTTCGGCCATCAGTTTTGCGCCCGCAGTGTTCGGATGCACGGTGTCGGGAAACAAATCCTGCCTGCCCGCCAAGGCCGAGTTCAGATCGATAATGATGGCGTTCGAAGTCTGCGCCACCTGCCGGATCATCGGGATGATTTCATCGTGAATGGTCTGGTCGTTGATCCCCCAGCGGCCGGGAAAGCACGGCGTCGGCAGGCAGACATAGACTTTGACAGATGGGTTCGCCTTACGGAATTCGGCGATCAGACGCTCGTAATCCGGAACATAATCCGCCTGGTATTGCCAGTTGTTTGCGACGGCGTTGGTTTCGTTGCCATGGCCGCGATGTTTGCTGTCGTTGGTTCCCAGCATGATCACGAGAATATCCGGGGCGAAGGCCAGCGCATCACTGTGGGCCTTTTGTTTGAGGTAAGGTTTGTCGGCCTTATGCAAGACCGTGGCGCCGCTGACGCCGAAGTTGCGCACCTCCCATCCGGCACTCAGCAACCTTCCCAGCACTGCCGGGTAGGATTCATTCTGGCGATTCTTGATGCCCGATCCAAAGGTGATGCTGTCGCCGACACAAGCGACGCGAACGGCTTTTTCCGGAACGCCGGCAGCGGTTTGCGTTGCCGGCAGATCGGCGGCCGCCCGGACCGACGAGGCCAAAAAGCAAAGCGCGAATGCTAGATTTAACAGAAATCGGCGGCGCGGAAGGGTGGCTGGTTTGGTGTTATTCATGTGATTTAAATCGGTGCAATGCTGCCCAATGTTCGGAATCGGTCTTGGTTGTAATCTGACCACGAAGTTTATTTTTCGGTTTTTTCACTGGCGCGGTAATGCAGCACCTTCACCTTTTCCAGCGTCACGAGGCCGTCGCCCAGCATGGTGTCGAGCGTGGGCAGGAAGGCGTTGATTTTTTCCTCGCTGTCCACGATCTCGATGATGAGCGGGAGATCCAGGGAGAGCCGGAGGATTTTCGCCGTGTGCAGGCGGCTGGCTTTGCCGAAACCCATCGGCCCGCGCAGCACGGTTGCGCCGGCCAGATGCTGTTCCCGCGCCGCCAGCACAATGGCTTCGTAGAGTGGTTTGTGTTCCCAGCGGTCGCTTTCGCCGAGGAAGATCCGGAGCAGGACGGCGTCAGTTGGAATTTGCATGTTAATTTCCTTTCAATGAATTGAACATGGAGCCCAGCACGAAGCCGAGCCACACGGCGACCAGGCACAGCACGACGGAGAGCACGATGTTGCCGCCGGCGTAAAGCCATTCGCGATCCTGCGCGAGCCTGAGGGTTTGCAGGCTGAACGAGGAAAATGTCGTGTAGCCGCCGCAGATGCCGATCATGAAAAATTGCCGGACGCCGGGCGAGATCATCGCCCGGCCGTCGGGATCGGAATAGGCCGCAAAAATACCGATGAGCAACGAGCCGGTGACGTTGATGGCGAGCGTGCCCCACGGAAAGGTCTCGCCCAGACGCGTCGAGATCAGGCCGTTGAGGCCGAACCGCGCCACGCTGCCGAGTGCGCCGCCGATTGCCACCCAAAGATACGCGAGCATAAAGTCGCCGGAATCTTGTCCCCGGCGGCGAATCAGCGCAACCGAAATACGCCAGCGGCCGGCTTCGATTCGGCGGTATGGTGGATCTGTAAAAAGGCTTCATTTAGCACGGAATTCGAGTTGGTTTCAGAAAATAAACAATTGTTTATCAACGTGTTATGGCTTAATCGTGAACAGTGGTGGCAACTTCCGCGTCTTACACTTGTTAGATTGAATACCGGTCAACATCAACCAAACGACTTATGAAACACTATTTTGCCTCCAAAACCTTGATTGCACTGGCAGTCGCCATCGCTGCCGCCGCCGGCTACGAAAGCCTGGCCAACGAACAACCGATTCCGCCTCCTGCGAATGGCAGCGCGTTGCCGGACAACATCCAGTCCGGCAGTCCCGTCGCGCAAGTCGTCAAGCTGGCTCAGGCCGGCGTGGATGTGACGGTGATCCAGACCTATATCTCCAATTGTCCCAGCGCCTTCAATCTCGATGCTGATAAAATCATTTCCCTGACCGACGCCGGTGTGCCCTCCGACATGGTGTCCGCCATGATCGCCCACGATAAAGCCTTTCTCGCCTCGCTGCCAACCAGCGCGCCGCCCGTGCCGGCTGGCGCGCCCGCGCCCGCGTCGGAGCCAGCCGCGTCTATAGCCAGTGCCGGTTCCGACAATTCCCCGGCTCCGTCCCCGCCGGCGGAAGTGACCGTGAATTATTTTAACGACACGCTGGCCCCCTATGGTCAGTGGGTCGAGGTGGCCGGTTATGGCCGCTGCTGGCGGCCGACGACGATGGTGTATAATTCGACGTGGCAGCCCTACTGTGATCGCGGCCGCTGGGTCTATACGGATTGCGGCTGGTATTGGAATTCGGATTATGCGTGGGGCGTGACCTTCCATTATGGCCGCTGGTTCAACACCCCGAGCTACGGCTGGTGCTGGTGGCCCGACACGGTCTGGGCGCCGTCGTGGGTGACCTGGCGTTCCAGCAGCGACTATTGCGGCTGGGCCCCGCTGCCGCCCTACAGCGTTTATCAGCCGGGCATCGGCTTCACGTATTACGGCAACAATGTGGCGGTGGGCTTTGGTTTTGGCCTGTCGGCCAGTTGCTACACGTTTGTGTCCATCGGCAATTTTTGCCAGCCGCATCCGCGGTATTACTGCGCGCCGCCGCAGCAGGTCACGCAGATTTACAACCAGACGACCATCATCAACAATTACAATTCCCACAATCACACCATCGTGAACAACGGCGTTCCCGTCAGCACCATCGGCGCGGCGGCCCATCACCCCATCCATCCGGTGAGCGCTGGATCTTTGGCCGACGGCCGGCAACGTGGCTGGCAGCATGGCAATCCAAGCGGGAACACCCATTCTCCGATCGCCGGTGCGTCCATCCCGACCGCCGGGCCCAATCCGGGCGGCGCGGAATTCCGGCACGGGCCGGCGTTGCGCAACGATGTCAACCATGTCAACAGCGCCAACAACGCGAACGCCGATTCTCGAACCGGTCACCGTCCGCCGTTTAATCCGCCGACGCAACCGGCGCATGTCACCCCGGCCGCGCCGCCGGGTAATCGTCAGGACTTGCGCCCATCCGGACCGTCGGGATTTTCGGGGCGTAATTACAATAACCAGTCGCAAGTTGCCGTGGCTCCCGCGACGTATCCGC
This sequence comes from uncultured Verrucomicrobia subdivision 3 bacterium, assembly GCA_903921455.1. The sequence continues at coordinate 6,679 of CAIXPZ010000019.1, forward strand.
GCCATGACGCGGCAGGCAATGGAGTGAGCCGCAATCCGAATCAAATAACGCGTCCGGCTTCGTCACCGGTGGTTGCCCCGGTTGTGCCCGCCCGCCCGGTCGCTTCCGGCAGCGGGTCTGCCCGGGATTATAGCCGCCCTTCGGCCCAGGCCGAGGTGCGGGTTTCGCCGCGGCAATTCAGTTCATCGCCGGTTGCCAGCAGCCCGCCGGTGGTGAGCCAGCGTCCGCAACAGTTTGAATCGCGGCCAAACATCGTTGCGCCTTCGGCGCCGCGTAGCTATTCGCCCCCGGCGCCGGCGATGTCGGCACCGGCGCAAAATCAATACTCGGCGCCCGCCGCCGGTGGCTCCTCGGGGGGACGATGGATGGTGCAAAACCATTGAATCAGCCGCTAGCGATCCGCGCCGCGCCGGCACCGGCGCGGCGTTTTTGCTTTTGCCCGTCCGCGCGCGCTGGCAACCTTCTCGCGTGGGAATTTCCCGGCAACAATTCGAGCAGCTCCAGCAACGCCTCGGCGGAAAAAAAACGCGCGCCGTGGTCTTGCCGGAAAGTTCGCGCCCCGCGCCCCCCGCCGCGGATCAAATGATTCTGGGCATCGATCCCTCGCTGCGGGGCACCGGCTACGGCGTCATCCGCGTGGAGAAGTCCCGGCTGCTCGCGCTCGCGCAGGGAACCATTTCCTGCCCGAAAGACTGGGAACGGTCGCGTTGTCTCGCCAAAATTTCCCGGACCCTGCGCGACCTGGTGCGCGAGTTCCCGCCGTCGGTTTGCGTCGTGGAGGGGCTTTTCTTCGCGCAAAATCTGAAGACCGCCATCATCATGGGCGAGGCGCGCGGGGCGGCGATGGCGGCGGTGGCGGAAAGCGGCATTGATATCTTTGAAATCGCCACCCGCAAAGTGAAGCAGGCGATTGTCGGTTACGGTGCCGCGCAAAAAATCGCCGTCGCCAAGATGGTCCAGCGGATGCTGAACCTCGCCGAACTGCCCGCGCCCGACGCGGCCGATGCGCTGGCGCTGGCCCTGGCGCACGCGCAGGAAAATTCGCGATTCCGCTTGAGCGCGCCGAAGAAGATTTGAATATTCACCGCTTGAAATGATCACTTTTCTCCAGGGCCAACTGATTGAGGCGCTGCCCACGCAAGTCATTGTGGAGGTGAACGGCCTCGGCTATGAGGTGCTGATTCCCCTGTCATCCTTTGATAAATTGCCGGCGCCCGGCCAGCCGGTGAAACTGCTCACGCAGCTCATCGTCCGCGAAGATGCGCATATTCTCTACGGCTTTGCGACCGCGGTGGAGCGCGATTTGTTCCGGATGCTCATCAACAACGTCAGCGGCATCGGGCCGAAAACGGCGCTGAACATTTTGAGCGGCATGAACGCGGTCGCGTTCCGCGGCGCGGTGGCGAATGGCGATGTGAAGTCGCTGTCGCAAATTTCCGGGGTCGGTAAAAAAACCGCCGAGCGCATCGTGGTGGAACTGCGCGACAAGATCGGCGCCGCCGGCGCGCTGGAGGCCGCGAGCGCCAGAAATTCTTTGTCGTCCGACGATCAGAAAACGAACGACGCCACGCTCGCGCTCATGGCGCTGGGCTTCAAGCAGGTGGACGCGCACGATGCCGTTCGCGCCGCGCAGGCGATGCTCGGCCCGCAGGCGTCGGTCGAACAACTGGTCCGCGCGTGTTTGAAGAAAGGTTAAATCCCGCCCATGTCCAAACCCAAAGTTCCCCGGCGCAGCGGCGTGGTGGTGCCGCACGCGCCCAAATGGCATCAGCGGCTGGGCGCATTGGTCATTTTCATTGCGCTGCGTCTGCTGCTGTTCACCGTGCGTTGCCGGCTGCGCGCGCCGTCGGAATTTTTTGCGCCGCAGGCGCCGGCCCCGGTGATTTTTTGCATCTGGCATAACCGGTTGGGGACCTGCATCAAGGTTTTGGATGTCCACCGGCGTCCGCATAACCGGGGCGCGGGCATGATTGCGCTCGTCAGCGCGAGCAAGGACGGGGCCTTTCTTTCCGGCATCCTGGAATGGTTTGACGTGCAGCCGGTGCGCGGCTCGAGCAGCCGCCGCGGCGCGCAGGCGCTGCTGGAACTGACCACCTGGGCCAAACGCGGCTACGACCTGACCATCACCCCCGACGGCCCGCGCGGCCCGTGCTACCAGATTCAGGACGGCATCACGTCGCTCGCGCAGGTGACGGGCTTGCCCATCGTGCCGGTCGCGTTGAATCTCAATTGGAAAATTCGCGTCAAAAGCTGGGATAAATTTCAGATTCCCTTGCCCTTCGCCCGCTGCGAGGTCTGCGTGGGCCCGTCCGTCCGCGTGCCGGCAAACGCCAGCGATGCCGAGCGCGAGGTCCTGCGCCGGCAGCTGGAGGCCGACCTCCGCGCCATCACGCGCGATTAAACCATGATCGCCCGCGTCAGTCTGGAAATCGCGTTGCGCAAGGAGTTTGACTATTCGATTCCCGCGGAGTTGGCCGGCCAGGTGGATGTCGGCAGCCGCGTGCAGGTTCCGTTCGGCCCGCGTAAAATCATGGGGGTTGTCACGGCCGTCGCGGAAGAATCCGGCCACGCGAATCTTAAACCAATCCTCAAAGTCATCGGGGCGCAAACACTCGTCACGCCGAAGGTGTTGCAGCTGGCGCGCTGGATCGGCGAATACTACTGCTGCGCGCCGGAAACCGCCTTGAAATCGGTCCTGCCTGAGGCCGTGCGCAAGGAGGATGCGGGCTGGCGCGAAAGGTTGTTTGTCCGCGCGCTGCCCGTGAGCGGCGAGTTTCCAAAATTACCAAAACGTCAGCAGGACGTTTGGAACCTTGTCGAGGAACGGCGCGAACTGCCGCTGGCCGAACTGCTCGACCTCTCCAAGACCACCGCCGCCACCGTCCGCAAACTGGAGGACCGCGGGCTGGTTTCCATCACGTCGGAAGTTTCCGAACGCGACCCGTATGCGCGCGAAACGATTTTGCCGACGCAAAAAATCGTGCTGAATCCGGCGCAGGCGGTCGCGTTGGGAAAAATTATTGCGGCAATGGATGGCGGTAGCACCCGCGTCTCGCGGGTGGAGGCGGGCGTCGCGCCCGCCTCACGCGTGCCTGCGACATTCACCCCCGTCACTGAAGCCGCTGCGCGCAAACGCAATCTCCCGCACTTCGAGATTCCCGGTTTTACTTATCACATCACCTGGCACACGCACGACAAGTTGGTGCTGTCGCCCCAAGCTCGCGCAAAAACATTGGCGGCCTGTCATTTTTGGCAGGGCAACAAAATCAAATGTTACGCCGCGTGTGTGATGCCGGATCACGTTCATCTGCTGATGCAGCCTTTGCCGGTTCAAGAAGCTGGCCGGGAAGGAGTGCATTCACTTTCGGAAATTTTGCACAGCATCAAATCATTTTCCGCGCACGAGGTGAATCAGGAGATGAAACGCACGGGACCGGTTTGGATGGAGGAATCGTTCGACCGGATGATTCGATCGGAAGCGGACCTGCACAAAACCTGGAATTACATCTGGAACAATCCGCGCAAGCTGGGACTCGTTGGGCCGATGGATGAGTATCCTTACATTTGGACGCCCCCGGCGGCGGCTGCGCCGCCGGAGGTTCGGCGTGACGCCGAACATAACCCGCGAGACGCGGGTGCTACACCGCAAATTGAGGGCGCGCAAAAATCATCCGGAACCTTCCTCCTGCACGGCGTCACCGGCTCCGGCAAGACGGAGGTTTATCTGCAAGCCATCGCGCACGCGCTGGAGCAGGGGAAGGGTGCAATTGTGCTGGTGCCGGAAATTTCGCTGACGCCGCAGACGGTGGAGCGGTTCAAGGCGCGGTTCAGTTCGGGAAAACTGCAAACGCTCGTCGCGGTTTTGCATTCGCATTTGAGCGCGGGCGAGCGGCACGATGAATGGCACAAGATTCGGCAGGGCCGCGCGCGCATCGTCATCGGCGCGCGTTCGGCGATTTTTGCGCCGGTCGAACCGCTGGGCCTCATCATCGTGGACGAGGAGCACGAGCATACTTACAAGCAGGAGGAGGCGCCGCGTTACCATGCGCGCGATGTCGCCATCATGCGCGGGCAGATGGAAAACGCCGTGGTCGTGCTGGGCTCCGCCACGCCGTCCATGGAAAGCTATGCCAACTGCAAGAAAGGCAAGTTCGCGCTGCTGAACCTGCCCGAGCGCGTGGATGACCAGAAAATGCCGCACGTCCGCGTCGTGGATATGCGGCAGGCGATGTTCAAAGAGAAAGGACCGCCGCTCTTTTCGCCGCAGCTCAAGGAGGCCATCACGCAGCGGCTCGAGCGCGGCGAGCAGACGATTTTGTTTTTGAACCGGCGCGGCTACTCGACCTCGCTGCTCTGTCCGCAGTGCGGTTACGTGGCCGAGTGTCCGAATTGCAGCGTGTCGCTGACGTATCACCGCATCGACCAGCGACTGGCTTGCCACATTTGCGGCCACAACGCCAGAGTTCCGCATGTTTGCCCGAATGAGAAATGTAAAAACCCGGCGATCCGCTTTGCCGGCACCGGCACGCAGAAAGTCGAGGAAGTGCTGGCCAAGCTGTTTCCCCGGGCGCGCGTCAAGCGCATGGATGCCGACACGATGAAGCGGAAGGACGACTACCGGCAGGTGCTCGGTGATTTTCGCGCGGGCAAGCTGGATATTTTGGTCGGCACGCAGATGATCGCGAAGGGCTTGCATTTCCCGAACGTCACCCTCGTCGGGATCATCTACGCGGACTCGGCGCTGCATCAGCCGGATTTCCGCGCGGGCGAGCGCACGTTTCAACTCCTCACCCAGGTGGCCGGCCGCGCCGGTCGCGGGGATGTCGAGGGCGAGGTGTTTGTGCAGGCGTTCACGCCGTTTCATCCGGCCATCCAATATGCGCGTCGGCATGACTTCGTGGGTTTTTACGAGCAGGAGATTGAATTTCGCGAGCAACTGAAATATCCGCCGGCGAGCCGCGTCGCGCTGCTCACGCTCAAGGGCCGCAACGAGGAAAAAGTGAAATTCTCCGCCGACCATCTGAAGCGCGAGTTGGCGAAGCAGCTGCAGGGGTTGAAGGATTTGATCATTGCCGGCCCCGCGCCGGCCCCGTTGCTGCGCGCGGAAAACTATTACCGCTATCAGGTCATGCTGCGGACGCGGGCGATGAGCGCGTTGAGCCGTGAACTGGCGGTCATCCTCCAGTCGCTGACGCTGCCGGCTGACGTGACCCTGGCGGTGGACATCGATCCGGTGAGCTTGAGTTGAGGCGCCCATGTCAACCCAACCCTCAGCTTGCCGCAGAAAACCGCCGGCGGACCGGAAACTGGGCTTGCAAAAGCGTGGAGCAAAAAGATAATCACGCCATCGCCTTCGCTCGTCGTCGGCATAAACCTGATGGGAAATCCCATTTATTAACTGCACGCCGGATTAAATCATGATTTTGCAATCGTTGGCCAACCCGCTCAAACGGGAGGCGTGGGATTACCTGACTGGCCGGCTTTCCCCGCTGAATAACCCCGCGCGCCGTTGGTCTGGCTCTGAACCCATTCAATTTCCTCTGCCATTATGAATTTTCGCTGGTTGAACGCATTGCTGTGGGGAAACTCCGTGGCCCTGGCTTGGATGTGGGGACTGGGCCTGTTTTTCAGTGTGCAGATGACCTTCATGTTCGGCCTGCAAGGATTGCTGCTGTTCGCCATTCCCAATGCCCTCGGCCTGATGCTGTTTGGTTTTCTCACGCAGATCGTGGCTAGGAACCATGACGGCGGGCGCGAATCGCTGGCGCTCTTCTTTGACAAGTTCGCCAAGCCATTCCGGCTGATTTTCTATCTCTACCAGATTTTGGCGCTCACGCTCACGGTGTTTGCGCTGGTGCGCTATCTGTTCGTGCCGCTGCAGCTCGCGTCGGGCGGCCTCTTCGTCATCTATTTGTGCCTCATCGTTTTTGTGATTCTCGCCGCCGGCTGTTTGTTCGGGGAGGAATTTGGCATCCAGAAGATCAAACACAGCCATGCGCTGCTGGGGTTGTTGCTGCTGGGTTGCGTCCTCATCATCCTGTCCGGCTTGCAGCCCTTCCTGCCGGACGGCTTGACCTGGACTGCGCCGTTCCCCAAGGAATGGACCGGGCCGACGATCTTTGGCTATGCGATTCCTTTGACGGTGGGCTTGCTGGTGGGGCCGTGGCTGGATCTCCAGCACTGGCAGCGGGCGATCCAGATTCACCGGGAGAATACGTCCATCCGCCTCAGTTATTTCTTTGGCGGCGGGATTTTCTTTCTGTTGTTGGTGTTCCACGGCTGTCTGGCGTTGTGGGTGATGAACGCGGAGCATGCGCCGCTGTCCGCCACGGTCGCGCAGGATGGCTTCAAATACGCCCACGATTTGGTAACCCGCTATTTCATCAATAACTCGGCCGCCACCGGCTGGATGCCGCTGGCTTACTTTTCGTTCCTGGCCATCTGCGTGCTGACCACCCTGGACAGCGGCTATATCGCGCTCAAATGGTTTCTGGGCAGCAATGTGGAAAAGAGCCAGAACATGCTCGTGTCGCTTGTCCCCAAACAGATGCTCGGTTCACCGATACCCACCTTTATGGTCATCGGCATCGTCACCCTGGTCGGGATTTGGGCCAAGCTGGAGCTGGAATACTTCATGGTCGCCTACGCGTCGTTCTTTGTCGGCTATGCGGCCCTCGCCATCGCCCGTTGTTTTGTGCCCAACTCACAGCAGCCGCTCCCGCAGATCCGGATGTTCTCCATGGCCAGCATGTCCATCGTGATCTTCGCCTTCGGTTATCTCAACAGCCAGACCCCGCTGCTCTTCTTGGGTTCGTTGCTGCCGCTGATCTATGGCATCTGGCTCGTGTTCAATACCGACCTGTTGCGCGTGGCCACCGAGAAAGCCGGGGAAGTCATGGAAGCCGCCGCAGAGATTCCCGCCATCCGCGCCATGACCCGCGCGGCCACGGCGGTGACGGGCGCGGATGTCAAAGCCCCGGCGGACGGCCATGCCCTCGCCGGTCATTTCGAGGGCAAATGGTTTGTCTATTCGATGATTGCCACATATGCCGATACCAATTCCGTGGGCAACGTCTATTTCGGCATGTATCCGATGTTCGTGGGCAAGACCCGCGAATTGTTTTTCAACGCCACGATGCCGGATTTTGACCTGAAAACCACGACGTTTTACATCCTGACCCGCTCCTTCGAGCACAAGTTCATTCGCGAGGCGCGCGAGTTCGATACCATCACGGTGAAAATCCGGATCGCCGAATACAACCGGAAGTTCTGCACGCTGGAACATCAAATTTTCAACTCGGACCACGCCCTGCTGGGCAAGGGCAAGCAAAGCCTGCTATTCGTCTCGTCCAAGGATTTCAGCCTGTTGGACATCCCGCCGGAAGTCTATTCCTCATTTATCCGTTACGCCTGACGTGACGCGTGTGGTGGATGTTCACCCGGTGAATTGGAACTGAGCCCCGGCAGGGTTCCACTGAAAACCGCCGGGGAACTTGCCATCCCCATTTTTCCTTATCGGTGGCTGCCCTTTGCTTTTATCAGTGCGATGCGCCGCTGATATTCTGCCTCGCTGACTTCGCGGGGAAAGGCGTGGCAGGTCTGCTGGAAGCCGGGAAAATTCCAGAGATTCGGAAAATCACGGCACTGCTGCGGCTTGACGGCTTGCACGGAGCAATCGTCGCCTTCCAGAAAAACGCAGCCGCCGTCCGGCTTTTCCTGCAGGGCCAGTCCGCCGCGATCCCAGCGCAGCCGCGTGAATTGCTGGATGAAATCAGCCTCGCTCATGCCCTTGAACGCGGCCAGCCGGGTGATTTCCTCATTGGTCAAACGCACCTGCCCCGGCCAGCGGCAGCAGGCGGTGCAGCGTTGGCACTCGTAGAAAATGGGCATGGGCGGATCCGGCGGCGGCTAGGCTTGCTTGATTCCCCGTTGCCACAGATCAAAATAATACAGCGCGACCACGACAAGCGAATGGCCGATTTTTTCCTCGGCCACGAGCTTGGGGATCTCCGTGGCGGGCACGAGGAGCGTGTTCAAATCTTCGCCGCTGTCGAATTCCACGCCGTGTTGCAGTCGGCAGTTCTCGATCAGCACGGTGAAAGTCTGGTTGCTCAAGATGGCCGGGTTGGAATGGATTTTGCCGAGCAGGCGGGCGTTTTCGCCGGCGTAGCCGGTCTCCTCGCGCAGTTCGCGCACGGCGGTCGCGACGGGGTCGGTCTCGTGCGGGTCCATCATGCCGCCGGGAATCTCCAACTCCACGGTGCCGGAGCCGTGGCGGTATTGCTGCACCATCACCAGCTGCTGGTCGGGCGTGACGGCGATGACGTTGACCCAGTTAACGCTGTCGAGGACGTAAAAATCATGTTCCTTGCCGGTGCGCGGGTTGACGCAGGTGTCGGAGCGGATCTTGAAGATGCGAAAATCTCCGGCGGGTTGGGAGCTGACTTTTTTCCAGGGCTTGATCATAAATTAAAATCCTTTCGCCTTGGCCGACCAACCTTGGCGCATGAGTGTAATCAAATGCTGCAAGGCTTCGTCGTAGGGGCGGCCTTTTTCGGCAGCGAGCTGATGGGCGCGTTTGTCGAGTTGCGCGGCCATTTCGGTGGATTTCTCGGCGGGGCAACCGAGGGCAACGAGGACTTGGGCAAGTTGAGAAATTTCCACGGCCAAAATTAACCACAGATTCATCCGGATGAACACAGATAAAAAAGGCGCGGAAAAAATTCCGCGCCTTAAAACTGCGACTTTGGGTGAACAGTTATTTTACGGCGTCCGCCGCGACAATCTTCACGCTGATCAAGGTTTGCTTGGTCACGGGCCGGTCGCCGGGATGGATGGGCGTGGTGCCGATTTTTTCCAGCACATCGTCGCCCTTGATGAGCTTGCCGAACGCGGTGTATTGGCGGTCGAGAAAGCGCGGGTCGCCGTGGCAGATGAAGAACTGGCTGCCGGCGGAGTTGGGGTCGTTCGAGCGCGCCATCGAAAGCACGCCGCGCACATGGGGCTTGTCGTTGAACTCGGCTTTGATCTGGTGGCCCGGCCCGCCGGTGCCCCAGGCCCGCTGCTTGGAGTCGTCCTTGGTCAGCGGGTCGCCGCCCTGGATCATGAAGCCTTTGATGACGCGGTGGAAACAGGTGCCGTCATAGAAACCCGTCTTCGCGAGCTTCTTGAAATTTTCGACGTGTCCCGGCGCGACGTCCGGCCAGAATTCGAGGACCATTTCGCCGGCGCTGGTGGTAAGGATGGCAACTTCGCTCATATAAATTGGGATGTTCGGTGGTTGAATTATTTCACGCTGTCGGCGGGGACAATTTTGATGCTGGTGACGCCGATCCGTTTCTGCGGCTTGCTGGGTTCGCCGGAGCCGCTGGGGCTGACGGGCGTGCCGGCAATTTTCGCGAGCACGTCGTCGCCTTTGATGAGCTTGCCGAACGCGGTGTATTGATGGTCCAGGAACGAGGCGTCGCCATCACAGATGAAAAACTGCGAGCCGGCGGAATCGGGATCGGAACTGCGCGCCATCGAGAGGACCCCGCGCTGGTGCGACTTGTTGTTGAACTCGGCCTTGACCTGGTAGCCCGGTCCGCCCGTGCCCCACATCGCTTCCTTGCTCGCGTCCTTGGTCAGCGGATCGCCGCCCTGGATCATGAAGCCCTTGATGATGCGGTGAAAACAGGTGCCGTCATAAAATCCCTGGCTGGCCAGCTTCTTGAAGTTGGCGACCGTGGCGGGCGCGACGTCCGGCCAGAATTCGGCGACCATCGTGCCTTCCGTCGTGTTGATGATGGCCACTTCGGCAACGCTGTTGGTTTTCGCCGGCGGCGTGGCAGCGGGGGCGTTGGTTTTGGTTTCTTCAGCTTGGACGGCGACCGCCGCCAGCAGGCCGAGGGCGCAGAGTAAATGGATTGCTTTCATGGGCGCAAAATTTTCCAGACTGCGGGCCAAAAGTCACGCGCGGAATGAAATCATTTCCGGCGCGGATCGTCCTGCATGGAACTGCTGATGAGGCTGCTCTGCGGTCGCCGGTTGGCGCGGATGACTAAAACCACCACGAGCAAAATCGCCAGCCCCAGCAGGCTCACGCCGGTAATAATCAGCCGGCGCGTCGGCCCGTCGTTATCGGCCGGGGGTGTGCCGGTCGTCGGCTTCGGCGCAGGGTTGGTGCCGGGGGCGGCCATTGTTTCCGGTGGCCGCGTGCTGATCGGGTTGGTCGCGACTGCCGGGGCCGGGGTAACCGCGTTAGAGGCGGCTGCGATGTTGGCTTGGGCAGGTGCGTGGCTCGGGGTGGCAAGGGCTTTTGGCAAAGTGATTTCCTTGGCTGGCGCGGGATTGGTCGCTGGTGCGGGCATCGGCATGACGGCGGGTGCTGGCGGGGTGTTGGTGACGGGCGTGACGATATTTACTGGAACCGTGGGCGCCGGTTTGATTGCGGGTGGCGCCGGCTTGGGCGATGCCGTGGCGGCCGCGCCGACATTGGTTCCAGAAATCACTAGATCCGGAACCGTCACCCGCGTTGGTTTAACGGGCGCTGGCCCGGGCGGTGGCGTGTTGGTCGGCGGCGGGGGCGCCAGAAACAGTGGAATATTGATGGTGCCCGGCGGAAAATTGACGGTGCACCCGATGAATTTCCCCGACAGCGTGCGGATCAGCACCACGAACGGTTGCTGGCTCTTTTTGCGCTCGGCCCGGGCATCCAGAAAACTTTGGTTGATGCCGCTGTCGTAGGGCGTCCCGGTGAGTTCACTTTCGCCGGCGGAAAAAATGACGATGGTGAGCCGTTCGGAATCGCCGATCACGCTCGCCAGCGCGGGCTGCAACGCGGTCAGTCGGGAATCGGTCGTATATTTTCGGGATCGCAGAAAATTGATCAGATTGGTCGTCAGGCCCGTTGTTTTTTTGGGATCCCAGGTCGCCAGTGGAAATTGTCCGGCATGCATCTTCTGGTCATAGGTCCAGATTCCGATGTTGTCGCCTTCCTGCAGCCGCCCCTCGGCGCCGGTCGCCAGAAAGTTTTTAACCACCGCCTCCGTTGCCGGCAGGTTTTTTTTCATCGCCGGGGATAAGTCAAAAACGAACAGCCAGCGCTCCGGGCTTTGGGGCTGGGCAAAAACATTCGCCGGCAGCAACAGCGCCAGCAGCAGCGCGCTCAGCCAGCGGGCGGCGGCGGTAAAAAGTTTTTGGCGCGGCAAAAGATTCATGGGTCAACGCGAGCGGAAAAACCGGTTGCGCTCGGAACGGTTGTGATTGTTCAGTTTTTCCGTCAGGTTCGCCAGCGCATTCTGGATCAGGGCGATGAAGTTGCCGCAGCTCGCCACCGCGCCGCCGAAGGCGCTCACCGTGTCGCGCTCCGCAAAATCATCCGTCACCACCAGCACCTCGCCATACGGCTGAAAGCGCACCGCCGCGCGCTCGATCAAATCGTCCGCCGTCTGCCCGGCGTTGGAAAAAAGCACTTCCACCGGCTGGCTGGACTCATTTTTGGGTTTGGTGCGCCGCGCCCCGCGCCCGTCGAAGAAGACCGTCACCGGCGTGCCGCTCGCGTCCTGATACTGCGTAAGGATTTCCACCAGCGCCGCGCGCGCTGTTTCGGAATGACGTGGCGAACCTTCCGCCAACTCCGGCCAGTTGTGCAGCAGGCTGTAACCGTCCACCAGGATTCGCACCAGCGCCATGCGCGGAGATTAATGGTTCGCCGCCGCCGGCAAAAGAATTTCCCGCGGTGAAATGGCTTTAGCTTTGCCGTGGCTTGCGGTTTAATGGACCGATATTGACATGGCTCAAGCTGGCCCCATCTTTCATAAATCAAATCGTTACATCGCCTTCATCGCGGTGGCGGTGTTCATCCTCGACCAGTTCACCAAATGGCTCGTGTTGAACCTGCTCGACAAGGGCGACGAGCGGATCGTCATCAACGGCTTCTTCAAATTTGTCCATTGGGGCAACACCGGCGCGGCGTGGAGCCTCTTTCGCGGCAACAACGGCGCGCTGGCCTTCGTCGCGCTGCTCGCGTTCGTCGCGCTGTTTCTCACGCGGCACCATTTCAATTCCCACACCATTCCGGGCCAGATCGCCTTCGGGCTCATCTTCGGCGGCATTGCCGGCAACCTCACCGACCGCCTTCTGCCAAGCCGCCATGAAGTGATCGACTTCATCTATTTTTACCTCCAGCAGCGGGGCGGCGGCGAAATCGGCTTCCCGGCCTTCAATGTCGCCGACACCGCCATCTGCACCGGGGTCGGCTTGATTTTCCTCATCACCTGGCGCAACGAACATTCGCCGGCGCCGCCGGCGAACTGAATGCCATGGCCACGCGCGCCGAAAACTTCATCGTCGAACAGTCGCTGCCGTCCGAGCGGCTGGATGTTTTCCTGCGGGCCCGGTTTCCCGCCGTCTCGCGCGGCGCGATGCAGCGGCTCATTGAGCAAGGTCACATCCGCGTCAACGGCAAAACCGTCAAGCCCACGCACAGCCCGCGCGCCGGTGAGCGGGTTGAAGTCACCTGGCCTGAAGCGCGCCCCGCCGAGGCGCAGCCGGAGGAAATCCCGCTGGATATATTATTCGAGGACCAGTCGCTCCTCGTCGTCAACAAGCCCGCCGGCCTCGTCGTGCACCCCGCCGCCGGACACGAGGAACACACGCTCGTCAACGCGCTGCTGCACCATTGCCGGGGTTCCCTGAGCGGCATCGGCGGCGTGGCGCGGCCGGGCATCGTTCATCGGCTCGACAAGGAAACCAGCGGCTGCCTCGTCGTCGCGAAGAATGATGAGACGCATATCGCTCTCTCGGAACAATTCGCCGGCCGCTTCGTGAAAAAAGTCTACCACGCCATCCTCTGCGGCGAAGTCCCGCGCGCCGCCGGCGAGATCCACGCCGCCATCGCCCGCCACCCCACGCATCGCAAGCGCATGGCTGTGCACGATGATGCCGCGGGTCGCGCCGCGCACACGAGCTACCGCGTGCTGGAGAAGCTGAAGTGCGCCACCTACGTCGAGGCGCAGATTCATACCGGCCGCACGCACCAGATCCGCGTGCATTTCCAGCACCTCGGTTATCCCGTCGCGGGCGATGACACTTACGGCGCGACGAAAAACCGGCGGCTGAAGGAGCTCGCGAACTACGCCGCCCCGCGCGTGCTGCTGCACGCGAAGGAATTGAGCTTCGTCCATCCCCGCACGCAGCAGCCGCTCAAGTTCTCCGCCCCGCTGCCGGCCGATTTCAAGCAGGCGCTGAAATTGTTGCGGCTGCAGTAGGCGCCGGGGCGGCCGGCCGGAAAAATCGGCGCCGCCGGGTCGTTCCCGCGCTGCGGCGGTTGGGAGTGCCCGCCATTTTCGGGTTGCGTCCTAAACCTATTTTGTCCGCCCTGCGTCGTCCGCGGTTTTTGCCGCCGCCGGTATTTTCGGGTCGGGCGCTTTCTTTCCTTGATTTTCCGCGCGTTTGGCCTTTTTCTCTTGGCGCGATGATTCGCCCCGCGAACGTCGCCAATCAAAATTTATTATGGCCTACACTACCTGCACCGTTCCCGCCGGCGGGAAAATCTCCATCGCCAACGGCAAACTGACCGTTCCGAACCAACCCATCATCCCGTTCATCCGCGGCGACGGCACCGGTCCCGACATCTGGGCGAGCAGCGTGCGCGTAATGGATGCGGCCGTGGCCAAGGCCTACGGCGGCAAGAAGCAGATCGCCTGGATGGAAGTGTTCGCGGGCGAAGAATCGTTCAAGAAATTCAACAGCTGGCTGCCCGATGACACCGTCGAGGCCTTCAAGGAATTTCTCGTCGGCATCAAAGGCCCGCTCACCACGCCCACCGGCGGCGGCATCCGTTCGCTCAACGTCGCGCTCCGCCAGATGCTCGATCTCTACGTCTGCCTGCGCCCCGTGCAATGGTTCACCGGCGTCCCCTCGCCCGTGAAACATCCCGAGAAGGTGAACATGGTCATCTTCCGCGAGAACACCGAGGACATTTACGCGGGCATTGATTTCGAAGCGGGCAAGGAAATGGCGCTGAAGACGCTGGAGTTCATCAAGACCAACTTCCCCAAGGAATTTAAAAAAATCCGCTTCGGCGAAACGCCCGAAGTCGTCGGCATCGGCATCAAGCCGGTGTCCAAAACCGGCACGCAGCGCCTCGTGCGCGCGGCCATCGAATACGCCATCGAGCAGAAGAAGAAATCCGTGACGTTCGTCCACAAGGGCAACATCATGAAATACACCGAAGGCGCCTTCATGCAGTGGGGCTACCAGCTCGCCCGCGAAGAATACGGCGCGGAACTCGTGGACGGCGGCCCGTGGTGCAAGATTCCCGAAGGCAAGCGCGGCGCCGGCCTCATGTTCAAGGACTCCATCGCCGATATCACGCTCCAACAGGTGCTCACGCGCCCGAACGAGTTTGAGGTCATCGCCACGCTCAATCTGAACGGCGATTATCTCTCCGACGCCCTCGCCGCGCAGGTCGGCGGCATCGGCATCGCGCCCGGCGGCAACATCAACAACGTGTCCGGCCACGCGATTTTCGAAGCCACGCACGGCACCGCTCCCAAGTATGCGAACAAAGACGTGGTGAACCCCGGCTCCGTCATCCTCTCCGGCGAAATGATGTTCCGCTACCTCGGCTGGAACGAAGCCGCGGACCTCATCATCAAAGGCCTCAACGGCGCCATCGGCTCCAAGCGCGTCACCTACGACTTCGCGCGCCAGATGACCGGCGCGACGGAAATCAAGTGCAGCGAATTCGGCGACAACATCATCGCCCATATGTGAGGTTGAGTTGGTGCGGGCCGCCCCACGGAGCGCCGCCGGCTAAACCCGGCAATCAATTCCGGCAATCCATTCGAAATGACTACGGACGGAGCGAGGGCTCCGTCCGTTTTTGATTTTTGCTTCCGGCTTACTGGCTGGACTGGGTGTTGAGCTTGAGGATTTCGGCCACGATCTGTTGGGCGGCTTGTTGAATCGCTTCGTCCGTGGTGCCGGCAAAAGCGGATTTGCCGGAAACCCCTTCCGCGATAAACACCTCAATGGGCTGGCCGGAGGGCCGGTCCGCCACCGTCACGCGCACCTCCATCCGCGCCTGTCCGGCCAGGGCTCCCGCCCATGCGCGCGCGTTCTCGGACACTTTTTTCAGGGTGATGATCTCCGGCTGAAGGGTTACGCCGGCGCCGGCGCCGCCGGTGTCCGGGCCGCCCGTCACCGTGGCGAACATTGCGGTTTGTTTCAGTCCGGAGAGGAGCGCGTCGCTGAGCAGTTGTTTTTCGGCGGTGAATTCGCCCGCCGCACTGGTGACCGTCACCACGATGGGGTCCAGGGTGACGGGTTTGCGGAGCAGCTGCCGGCTGGACACCCGGCTGGTTGCGGGTGCCGACACGCAGCCGGTGATGTGCGATAGGGCGACCAGCAGCGCCGCCAAACCGAGGACGTAACGGCCGTGCCGGCCGGGAATTTTGCATGCAATCGGCATCCCTCGGAGCATCCCGAAATCCTGCGGGTGAGTCAAAAGCATAAACTTTCGGCCGCTGGCTGACGCGGGTGGGATGGTCTGTGGCGGAATATCTTTAACCCGCGTGGCCGGCTTTTGACCACCGGCATCACGGCGCTTCCATTTCTTGGAAGGCGGTCAGGAGGGGGCCTGTGTCCGCCTCGGCGACAAAATCATCGCGCCCACGTATTTGAATTGGATTTACGAAGTGCGTCCGGCGGCGGTTTCTCAACCAGACCGCCGCCGTTTTGATTTGCCGGCAGTCTTGAATGCCGCCGGGTGCCGTTCCTGCCGCGGTCATCTGATTAATTGAGTTGAGTTTGAGCTGACACTTGGGCATTTCTTCCGGTAGGTATCCAGGCGTTGCGTCCATAAGCGGTGGCTGCTAGATCAAAAAGCCATTCAAGTCATGAATTATACCTTGAGCAAACTGATGGTGTCAGCCGTGTCTCTGCTGAGCCTGTTGCTGCCGCCCAACCTGTCGGCGCAGATCGCCCCCGCCGTGGTGGCGGGACCGGTCCCGCCGGTGCCCGTGGAAAACTCGCGGCACACGGACGGTCGCACCACCTGGAAGCAGGTGTTCCCCGCGCCGGAGAAATTTTCCGGCACGGGTGCGGATTTAGCCGCCGCTTATCTGCAAGCTCACGCGGAGGACTACGGCATCGCCGCCACGCTGGCCGACCTGCAACTCGTCTCGACGCAGGCGAGTTTGATTGGTTCCCATTTCCGGTATCAGCAGACGCTGAACGGCGTGCCCGTGGCCGGCGCGGATCTCGTGGTGTCCATCCGTCGCGACAACGGCACGGTGTATCAAGTTTACAACAACACGTACCCCGTCACGGCGCCAACGCCCGCAGCCCAGACGGTGATTGGCACCGAGGCCGCGCTCGACGCCGCGTGGAATCATCTGCGCGTGCATGGCAGCTTGATGGATTTGCCCGGGGCGCAGTTGGTTTACCTGCCGGTCAAGGGCGGTTTCCAGTTGGCTTACCAGACTTATGTGGCCACCGCCGCGCCGTTCGGCTATTGGGAGCATATGATCAATTCCGAGTCGGGCGAAGTGATCTCCGTGCGGGACACGGCGGTCTGCGGCAACCAGCCGGGCGGGGCCGGGCCGGACTTTGCCGCTTACACCGGTCCGGTTTCATCGCGCGCGACTGCCACGCAAGCCTGGCAGACCGCCCATCCGGTGAGCCAGACGCCGGCGGCGCTGAACAAGACGGTGGTGGACGGCACCGCCTATGTGTTCGATGGCGACCCGCGCACGTATCTGGCAAACGCCGCGCTGTTGGACAGCAGCGCCGCTTCGGCCTTTTCGGCGGCGTATGTGCCGCGTGTCTTGCATCAGATCAGCGAGTCCAATGGGGTTTACCGGCTGGAAGGTCCGTGGGTGTATCTCCTCGATTTTGAGGCGCCGACCGATCCGCCCAGCACCACGGCCAATGGCCTCTGGAACTTCCCGCGCGGCAATAATGCATTCGACGACGCGATGGTCTATTTTCACATCGATCAAAGCCAGCGCTACATTCAGTCGCTGGGTTTTCTGAATATTCAATACAACTCCATTGGTGCCGATTCGGACGGTTTGAGCGGCGCGGATAACTCTCATTACATCCCGGCAAGCAACCGGTTGGCCTTCGGGCACGGCGGCGTGGATGACGATGAGGACGCGGATGTCATCCTCCACGAATACGGCCATGCCATCACGCAGAGCATCGTGCCGACCTGGAGCGGCGGCGATTCCGGCGCGATCGGTGAAGGCTTTGGGGATTATTGGGGCGCTTCGTATGATGCCACCGTCACCAACGGGCTGGCCTTTCATCCCGAGTGGGCGTTCAGTTGGGACGGCCACAGCGCCGACACCTGGACCGGCCGTTTTTTGGACCTGACAAATTTGACTTACGATCACACCCATACTTACGCGGCCCACGAAACCATCAGCAGCATTGCCAACTACGGCGACCAGCTCTGGTCCGCGCCGCTCTGTCAATCCTTCAAGACGTTGCTGGCCCAGGGATATCCCCGCAGCGACATGGATAAGATCGCGCTGCAATCGCAGTTTGGCATCGGCTCCGGCGTCAAGATGCGTGATCTCGCCAACGCCATTGTCAACACGGCCAACCTCCTCTTTCCCGCCGGCCCGCACGCCTCGGTGTATCGCCAGAAATTCATCAGCCAACTCATTATTCTGCCGGGCGCGGTTTCCAACGCCGTGTGGACCATCCCTGCCGGCGGCGAAAATTACTCCACCGGCGCGGTGGTGCAGTTGCAGTGGAACCGCAACGGCGCGCCGTCAACCGCCGCCGCCCGCTTGCAGTATTCCACCGGCGCCGTGAACGCATTTTCTGACACGATGGAATCCGGCGTCAACGGCTGGGTGGTCAGTCATGGGAGTGGCTCGGTAGATTGGAGCCAGGTGACCACGAGCAGCCACAGCTCTAGTCACAGCTGGCTCGCGACCGACCTCACCACTGTGAGCGATCAATATCTGCGCAGTCCATTGATCGCGGTGCCGGCGGGCGGTATCCTCACCTTCTGGCATAGTTACAGTCTCGAAAGCGGCTATGATGGCGGCGTGGTGGAAGCCAGCCTGAACGGCACCACCTGGATCGACATCGGCACGAACGCCACCTCCGGCGGCTATAATTCCACCATTTCCAGCAGTTACAGCAGCCCGATCGCCGGCCGCGCCGCCTTCTCCGGCAACAGCAGCGGCTTCGTGCAAACGCAAATTCCCCTCACCGCCTTTGCCGGGCAGAATATCTACATTCGCTTCCGCCAGGCCGATGATAGCAGTGCTGCCGTCACCGGCTGGTATGTGGATGACGTCACCGTGGGAACGCAATGGATTACCCTGGCGACCACGGCAACCAATGCCTCCACCTATTCCTGGACGCTGCCCATGACGCCCGCCACCAACTGCATGGTCCGCCTCCAGCAGTTCGCCGCCGGCTATAGCGATTCCGCCTGGGTGCCCAGCGCTGCGTTCGCCATCACCACCCCCACCAATCCCCCCGTCACCGCCATCACTTTGGCAAGCCTGACAATGCTCGCGGGCGGCTCGATTCAGTTTGCCTTCACCAATGTCCCGGGCGCCAGCTTCACGGTGTTGACCAGTTCAAACCTACTGCTGCCGCTGGCCGGTTGGACGGTGCTGGGCGCTGCCACGGAATCTCCGGCCGGACAATTCCAGTTCACTGACCCGCAGGCGGTGACCAATCCCGCGCGCTACTATCGCGTTCGCTCACCCTAGCCGGCGGCCGTAGGTCGGGTTCACCCATCAACCAACCGGCGCTGGTCGTGCGCGGCCAGCGCCGTTCCTTTTTTAACCTTGGAGCGCGCCGCGTTACCGCGCCCGCTGCGTCAGCGCCAGTTTGCCGATGCCCGTCAACACGTCCCACGCCGGTCCGGGGAATCGGTGCATCTGCACCATCGTGTCCTCGAACGCGTTCAGGAAATAGTCCGCGTCCGCCTCGGTGATGACCAGCGGCGGCAGGAGTTTCACGACATCGATATTGTGCCCGGCGACTTGCGTGATGATGTGGTGTTTGTCCAGCAGCGGGATGATCGCCGCCTGCGGGAACAGACTCTTGTCCAGTGTGTGGCACGTCGTCCACGCGATTTTCAGCGCCAGCGATTTCGGTGGTCCGAATTCGATGCCCGTCATCAGGCCGCGCCACCGGACTTCCTTCATGAACTCAAAGCGGGGCATCAGCGCCGTCAGCCCCTGCCCGATGCGGTCGCCCATTTTCGCGGCGTTGGCGATGAGGTGCTCGCGGTCCAGCACGTCCAGCGCGGCGAGGCCGGCGGCCATCGCAAAGCTGCCCTGGCTGAACGTGGAGCTGTGCACCACCGAGCGCGACATGGAGGAGAACACTTTCTCGTGGATCCACCGCTTGCACAGCACCGCGCCGACCGGCACGAAGCCGGCGGACAGCGACTTGGCCAGGATCACGATGTCCGGGTCCACCGCGCCCTCGTGTTCGATGGCGAGAAATTTGCCGGTGCGGCCCATGCCGGTCTGCACCTCGTCGTCAATGAACAGGGCGCCGTGCCGGCGGCAGAGTTGTTGCGCCGCCAGCAGATAGCCGGGCGCGGGCAGGTTCACGCCCTTGCCCTGGATCGGTTCGACGATGAAGCCCGCGACATCGCCCTGCTGCAATTCTTTTTCCAGCGCCGCCAGGTCGTTGAACGGGATGGCGCGGCAATCCGGCAGGAACGGCGCAAAGCCGGCGCGGAAATTGTCGTCGCCGTTGACCGCCAGCGCGCCGGCGCTCAGGCCGTGGAAAGATTTTTTGCAATGGATGAGCGCGGGTTTGCCCGTGGCGCACTTGGCGTATTTGATCGCCGTCTCCACGCCTTCCGCGCCGGAGTTGGTGAAGAACACCATGTCCAGCGGGTTCGGCATCCGCCGCTTCAATTCGGCGGCCAGCAGGCCGGCGAGCAGCGGCGCCTCCAGCTTCACCAGGCTGGGATACTCGGCGTCGAGAAATTCCTTCAGGATGCGGCGCACTTCCGGGTGGTTGCGTCCGAGGCCGAACACGCCGTAGCCGCTCAACAGATCCAGGTATTTTTCGCCCTGCCCGTCCCAGAGATAGGGCCCCGCCGCGCGCGTGTAGCAGCGGTCGAAGCCGATGGTCTTCAGCGTGCGGGTGTTGGCGGGGTTGATGTGCGCGGTGTGCAGTTCGTAATTTTTCCCCGCGTGCTCCCGGATGAGTGCGGCGAGATCCAGCGGCGGGCGCGCTGCGCCCTGGGGCGAATGGGATTCCGTCGGCATGTCCGGACGAGTCTACCGGATAAAACCGGAAATCAAATGAATTGCGGATGAATAAATGTTCATACAAACCGCCAAGTGCGCGGTAAGCTGGCCGTCCGCAGTTCGGCCCCTTTAGGGTTGCTGGCGGAGTCGGGCGATCGCCAGCGTCAGGATGAGTGCCGCCCCCAGGGTGCAGACAATCGCCGCGCCGGTCGGGAAATCAAACCGGTAGGCGACATACAATCCCGCCACGCTGGCCACCGTCGCCGTCAGCCAGCCGATGACCAGCAGCGCGCCCAGCCGGCGTGCCAGAAAATTCGCGCAGACGGCGGGGATGATGAGATACGAAAACACCAGCAGCACGCCCCCGATCTGGAGAAAGCTTGTCACCACCACGCCGAAGAGCGCGTAGAAGAGGAAGTCCCACCCGCGCACCGCCAGGCCTTCCGCCTCGGCGCGCTCCGGCGCGAAGGAGAGCTGGATGAACTGCTTGCGGAAGATGAAATGCACCGCGCCGATGAGCAGATAGATGCCGAAAGTTCCCAGGACTTCCTTGGGCGACACCAGCAGCACGTCCCCGATGAGCATGCGACGCAACTCCTCGTTGCCTTCCGCGCTACGGCTCAAGAGCAGCAGGCCCGCCGCCGCCGCCACGACATACACGATGCCGATGAGCGCCTCCTGCGGCACCTGTCGATGTTTGCTGTTCCGGGTCAGCGCAAACAGCGCCGCCCCGACCAGGGTGAATCCCAGCGACCAGAAATACGTGTGCCACTCACGACCTTCGTGGCCGAGCATGAGGCACAGGCTCGTGCCCAGCGCGGCGACTTGCGCGAGCGCCAGGTCCACAAAGATGACTTCGCGCCGCACGATGTGCAGGCCGAGATAGACGAGAATTCCCGGTAACAGCAGGCACGCGAGGGCCGGCCACAGCATCACGGTGAAGATTTCGTTCATGGGAAATGAGTTGCGGGTTGCGGGGGGTTATTTGGCTTTGCCCAGCGCTTGGGCGAGGGCGTTCACCAGGTAATCCATCATCTGGAGGTAGCCGCCGTCCGTCCCTTTCACGCCGCCGGGAAACTGCGTCACCGCCACCACGGTGGCGTCCGTGTTGCGCGCCACCGTTTCCGCCGTCTTCAGGTTCAGATACGGATCCACGATGATCACCCGCACCCGGTCCTGTTTCATCTGCGTGATGACCTGCGCCAGGTGCGCGGGCGTCGGCGGAATGCCGGGCTTGGGTTCCAGAAACAAATCCAGCTTCAGTCCGAATCGCTGGCCGAAATACGGCCACGAGTCGTGATACGAAACGACGGTCTGACCGCGGAAGGGGGCGAGCGTCTTCTGCCACTCGACCAGCTTCGCCTCCAGCGCGGCGTTGAACGTATTCAGATTGGCGCGATAGGTTCCGGCTGATTTTTCGTCCAGCGCGCAGAGTGCGTCCGCGATGTTTTTTGCGACGATCCGGGCGTTGACCGGGTCCGTCAGGTAATGCGGATTGCCGGCCGCATGGATGTCGCCCTTCGAGCGGTCGAGCGTCGCAGGCACTTCGAGCAGCCGCACGCCTTGGGCGCACAGCA
The DNA here is from genome assembly GCA_903921455.1 of uncultured Verrucomicrobia subdivision 3 bacterium. The sequence goes on from CAIXPZ010000019.1 coordinate 28,490, forward strand.
CATGTCCCGGCGCGCCGGCGGCGAGCTTGTCGTTGCGCGACTGGTCGAGCAGCGCGGGCAGCCAGCCGATCTCCAGTTCCGCCCCGCCCTCGATGAGCATGTCCGCGCGGTTGAGCTTCACGATGAAACTCGGCTTGGCATCCACGAAATGCGGGTCTTCCGTGGGTTTGGCCAGCGTGGTGAGCGTGATGGCGTCGCCGCCGATTGCGCGGGCGATGGCCGCGAGGTCCGGCGTCGTCGCGACGACATTGAGTTTCGCCTGGGCGCCGAAAGCGAGCAAGGCACCGAGAATTCCGAGCAAATTTTTTTTCATATAATTGTATCCGTGTTTATCTGTGTGCATCCGTGGTTAAAAATGTTTCGGTTAAAATTTGTGCGCTCCGTGCGCGCCGAGCATGAATTCAAATTGCAGCCAGATGGAGGATTGGTTGCCGACCAGTTCGCCGTGGTCAAAGTTGTATTGCAGGCGGATCTTCGCAAATTCGCTCGGGAAAAACGTCAGCATTGGCGAGAGGCGGGTGCGCTCATTGCGATAGACGTCGTAGGGATCGTAGGGGCTGTCGTTGCCGTTGGCATATTCGCCGCGCAGGCCGGCCACCCAGCGCTCCTTGAAACCCCATAGCGCCTGCGAATAGAAGCCCCAGTCCTTGAGCGTCTGGGCCGGCAGCGTCGCCAGCGGCGCCGGGCCGTTCAAATCCGTCGGCGCGCTGAAGCGCTGATACAGCGCCTCGGTCTGCCACGAGACGAACGGAAAGCCGGCATTGGCATCGGCCGGTTTCCATTTCCAGTAGAGGTCAAGCCCGTAAATCTGCGTGTTCGCGTTCGCGCCGGTGTCATTGGGGCCGAACGCCGCGGACGCTCCGGCCACGAGCGTTTGATGCTCGGTCAAATCCAACGAGGAAGTCAGGTGCGGGACGACGAGCATGTCGCCCGGCCCGCGCAGCGTCCGATCGGTCGTGGCATAACCGTGAACCCGGTTCACGCCCAGGCTGTCCGGCTCGCCCGGGTTGCGGAAGCTGAACGCCGTGCTCCCCTGGCCGTTGAAGATGCCCAGGGCTGCCTCGGTGTAAAACGGCGTGGGCGCCAGCCATGACATCTGCGCGCCGACGTTGCGCAAGCCGTCCGGCCCGAGCGTGCGGTTCAGGATGATCGGCTGATCCACGAATGACCATTGATGCGGATGTTGCGCGTTCTGCCGGCCGAAGGCGGCGAAGAACTGGCCCGCCTTGACCTGCAAATTATCCGGCAGCGACGTCGTCATCGCGTAGGCTTCCTCCAGTTCCACGCTGCTCTCGTTGTTCTGGTCGAGCTTGTAAACGATGTTGCCGTTGCCCTTGAAATACGGATCCACCGCCCCATCCACGGCGACCTCCGCGTTGCGCAGCGAGAAGCCGTTGTTGATCGGGTCGTGATCGCCGAGTTGCAGCTGCTTGGCTGGATCCGCCACGGTGGAGCCGCCCGCATCCATCAACACGTCGAAGCTGATGTTCATGTAGGCGGAGCCGGCGCGGGCGACCGTGATGGGGTCCGACGGCGACCAGGGTTTCGATAAGGCCGCCGGACCGGACGCGGGCGCGTTGGGGGGCGTGCCCGGTTCTGCGGCCAATGGCGCTGCCCGCTGCTGTTGCGCGTCTGTGGGTGGGCTGGCGCTGTGAGTCGCTTGCTGCTGCGCCAATGTCTCCAGCTTCTGGGTCAACGCCTCGATCTGCTTCTGCTGCTCGGCCTGCTGCCGCGCAAAAGTTTCCTGCATCTGCTGCAACTGCCGCTTCAGTTGCTCCACCTCGCTGGTCTCCTGCGCGTGGACGGCATTCGTGCCGGCCAGCAACGCGGAAACCAAAACGGAAATACCGACAATTCTTATATGTTTCATGTTTCAATTCTCCCAGCGACGCCCCGCCACACGGCGGCGCGTCAAAGATTTTTTAGTTAAACCAACGAACGAAATCCGGTCCGTGAAGACCGGCGAACTTTAGGAATGGAGGCAGGAAACCGGCGGCCCGCGACCCGGTGGCAGGGTCGCCACCAAGGCATCGGGAATGGAAACGGGGAACTGCGGGAGAAATTCAGTAAGTGCGGGAGGAATTGGTAGTGCGACAACGACCACCGGCGAGTCCACCTGACCGTGGGCAAACATCGTGACGGCGCATTGGTGGCCGGCCTGGCTGGCGTCCGCGTGGAAGCATTCGTGGAGCGACGATGAGGACGCCAGCAGGTTCAGCAGGAGCACCAGGAGCACGGACAGGACGCCCAAGGGCATTCGGGCCTGCTTCATCAAACTGGCTGGGCTAAAGTGCAAGGCGCTTGGAATCTAGCAGGGGTTGGGTCGGACGCAAGTGGTTAGTGGATCGCTCCTCAGATTCCCACCAGCGCCGCGCCCAGCACGCCGGCCGAATCGCCGAGCTGATGTTTCACGATGGGCGTCTCGAGTTCGTCGGTGAAGACATACTTCCGCACCGCTTGGACGCCTTCGGTGTAGACCGCGGAAAAATTGGAGACGCCGCCGCCGATGACGACGATATCGGGGTCGAGAATATCGATGAGGTTCGCCAGCGCGCGGCCGAAGTGGTCGAAAAAAGTCTGCATGAACTCCATCGCCTGCGGCTCGCGCGCAAAATAGGCCGCTTCCACTTCCTTGAGCGGCCGCCGCCTGCCGTATTGTTCCGCGTAACGGTTTTCCAATCCGCCGCCGCTGATGAACGTCTCCGTGCAGCCTTTCTGGCCGCAGTAGCAGAGCGGGCCGTTCGGATCGATGCTCATGTGGCCCCACTCGCCGGCGATGGCTTGCGGCCCGGTGAAGACTTCGCCCTTGTAAACGATGCCGCCGCCGCAGCCCGTGCCCAGGATGACCCCGAAGACCAGCTGCTTGCCCCGGCCCGCGCCGAGCAACGCCTCCGCCATGGCGAAGCAATTGGCGTCGTTCTGGATTTCAATTTTCCGCCCGATCAGCTGTTCCAGATCCGCCTTCACCGGCTGGCCGTTCATGCAGACGGTGTTGGAATTTTTCAGCCGGCCGGTGCGGGGCGACAGGGCGCCGGGCGTGCCGATGCCGAAAGTTGTCGGCGCGCCCGGCACGACGGCCGCCAGGTCGTCGTGCATGGCTTTCAGCCGGTTGAGGATGTGCTGGTAGCCGAGCTCGCGCTGCGTGGGGATGCGCTTGCGGGTGATTTCCCTGCCGCCGGCGTCGAGCAGGACGCCTTCGATTTTCGTGCCGCCCAAATCGATGCCGATGCGATACATATCAAATCGGCGGGAGCATGGCCCGAACGGCGCCAAAAAACAAGCGCCCGGATGCGCGCGCTGATTTTACTTGGCCACCGGCGTGATCCGCAGCGAAATGATCCCGCTGGCAATCGGGGAATTCAACCGGATGCCGACGCGGATCGGTTTGCGCTTGGACTGCACATCCTCGTCGATTTTCTCCTGGCTCCATTTGAACGCCCGCCCTTGGGTGTCGATCGCCACGCGCACGGCGCCGCCGCCGTCGGTGATTTCCAGCGTGTCCGGGCCGAGGGCCTTGACCTTCCCCCACGTGATCAGGGCGGTTTCAAAGGTCGCCGGCGCGGCCAGGCTGACCTCGTCGCGCACTTCCAGCGCCGGCGTTTCGCCCCGCTGAAAGACGAAGGTGCGCTCCAGTTTTTCCAGGCCCGGCACGGGATAGGCCGAGCGGATGTCGAGCTTGAAGGTGTCGGCCGTCGCGGTGAAATTGGATTCGAGGATCACGCCGCGCGCGTCGGCTCCGGGTTTTTGCAGCTGGCCGGCGATCACCGGCACCGCGTGGCCGAAGGAGCTCAGCACCTGGCTGTCGTAGCGATGCGCGCTGAACGTGCGCTTGGTGTAGACTTCGCCGCCGGGGTCGCAGACCACCAGGTTGGTGCCGGCGATCACGCTGAAGCTGCCCACGTCGTTGTGGTTGTGCGGCTCGTTGTTGTTGCCGCCCTTGAGTTCCACGGCGAAAACCGGTTTCACCCCCGGCGTGTTTCGGGCGAGCAGCACCCCGCCGCCATCGAAGAAACTGCGCAGCGGGCCGTCGTTGAAGGGTGCCCGTTTGTGGATGGGCGGGAGCTGGCCGTCCACGCTCGCCAGCAGCAGCGTAAAGGTCAGGCCGGAGGCTTCCCCCAGGAGCGATTGGCCGCCGGTGTCCATGCCCAGTCGCGTGCAAACATAAGCCGTCAGTTGCGCGCTCGGCTTGGTGCCGGGCGAACAGTCGGCGATGGTCGGATAAATGCCGGGCAGGATTTCGCTGCGCCGGCAGAACAGCCCCGGCGCGATGGCCTGGTCGTCGTCCAGCAGGTCAATTTTCCCGCCGGTGGCCTGCCGCAGCGCCTCGGTCAATAAAATGAAATGGCCGTAGCCGTAATTCCAATAGCCCACGCCCTCCGCGCAGTAGCCGTCCGGGGTGAAGCCGGACAGATAATAGCGGATGTAATGCTCGCCCGCGGCGGCAAAAAACGCGCGGTCGTCGCGGTCCTCCAGCAGCGCCAGGGCGGCAAAGACGGAGTTGCCCACGCAGACCGCGTTCCAGTTCATCGGCGTGCGCAGCCAGAAGGCCGGCTTCTGCCGGCCCTCGATCATCGCGCGGACGGGGTCCAGCACCCGGCGGCGGACGTTGTCTTGCAGCAGTTGGCGCGTCGCGGGCGTGAGTTTGGCGCCGAGAATGAAATCCGCCTCCGCCAGTTCGGCTGCCAGCATGGTCGCGCCCAGGTCGGGCACGGTTTCCTTGCCGTTGAAATTGTCCAGGTTGCCGTCATGCGCCGGCATCACCCAGGTTTTTTCGGCGCACAGCGCGGTGATGGTCTGTTCCAGCGCCGGCAGAAACCGGCCCTGGTTTTCCAGCGCCTCGGCCAGGGTCAGTTGCGCAATGCGATTGCGCCGGTTGGCGGCCACCTTTTGCCAGTGCGTGCGGTTGCCGGTCTGGGAATATTCCAGAAACAAACTGTCCGGCTGCGCCGGCAGTTTTTTGGCCGAGATTTTTTCCGCCGTGGCGAGCGCGTTGCGGAACGCGGCGTTGGTCGCAAGTTTCGCCCACGCGCCGCGGTTGGTGATCGGCCAGCCGAACCCCGCCGGCTGCGCGGGCAGCCACGCGGCGATTTCGTGGCTGCGGCCGGCGTCCAGCGGGTCCGCCGCGCGCAGGTTCAGGGCGGCAACGGTTAGGCTCGCAATAAGCGAAAAGATTTGGCGGCGGCGGGTGAATGACATGAGTGTTTCGGGAAAAACGGATTCCCCGAAACAGACGCCCGCGACCGGCTGACGGTTACTTGCCGCAGCAGTTTTTATATTTCTTGCCGCTGCCGCAGGGGCAGGGGTCGTTGCGCCCGACTTTCGGGCCGGTGCGGACGGGCTTGGCTTTCGCCGCCGCTTCCGCCGCGTTCGCGGCTTCGCTCACGACGTCGCTGGCTTTCTTGCCATCGGCCGCCGGCGCCCCGCCGCCGAAGGCGCTGGTGTTCTGGTGCAGCGTCTGCTGCGGCGCGTTGCGCAGGAAGTTTTCAAACGCCAGCAGCGACGAGGCGCTGCGGAAGACGTTGTGGCAGATCTCCGTCTTCACGTTGACCATCAGCTCGTCGAAAATCTTGAACGCCTCGGCCTTGTATTCCAGCAGCGGATCGCGCTGGCCGTGCGCGCGCAGGCCGATGCTGTGGCGCAGGCTGTCCATCTCGTAGAGGTGCTCCTGCCACAGCTTGTCGATCGCCTGCAGGATCGTGTAGCGCTCCACCGTCGCCAGCTTGTCCGGCTCCTCGAAGCTGACCTTCAGCTCATAGGCCTTGCGGATGCTGTCGCTGATGAAATTGCAGACGGCAAACTGCGCCGGGCTCAGGCCTTCGAAGACCGAGCCCGCCACGGGCTCTTCTTTGCCGGCCGCCGCCGCCTTGGCGATCTCGCCTTCCGGCAGGCCGAGCGGGAAATTCAGATTCACCCAGTCCGCAAGTGAGCGCACGCGCCATTCCGCCGGGTCGGCATCCGCCGCGGTGAATTCCTCGATCTTCAGGATCACCACTTCCTCGATGATGTCCATCAGGCGGTCGCGCACGTCGTCGCTGTTGATGATTTCGTTGCGGAAGCCGTAGATGACCTCGCGCTGCTTGTTCATCACGTCGTCGTATTCCAGCGTGCGTTTGCGCTGCTGGAAATTATGGCCCTCGACGCGCTTCTGCGCCTGCTGGATGGAGCGGTTCAGCAGGCCGTGCTTCAGCTCCTCGCCTTCTTCCAGGCCCATGCGCTCCATCAATTTCACGATCCGGTCGGAGCCGAACAGGCGCATCAGGTCGTCTTCCAGCGAGATGAAAAAGTGCGACGAGCCCGGATCGCCCTGGCGCGAGCAGCGGCCGCGCAGCTGGCGGTCAATGCGGCGCGATTCGTGGCGCTCCGTGCCGAGCACGTGCAGGCCGCCGACCTGGGCCACGCCTTCGCCCAGCTTGATGTCCGTGCCGCGGCCCGCCATGTTCGTGGCGATGGTGATGCCGCCGCGCTGGCCCGCGCGCGCGACGATTTCCGCTTCCTGCTGGTGATACTTCGCGTTGAGGACGGAATGGATCAGCCCTTCCTTCTTCAGCATCCGCGAGAGCATTTCGCTCGTTTCCACGGAGACCGTGCCCACCAGGATGGGCCGGCCCTGCAGGTGCAGCTCCTTGATCTCCTTGACGACGGCGTTGAATTTTTCGCGGCGCGTCTTGTAAACCGAGTCGTCCGCGTCCTTGCGGATGTTCGGCTTGTTCGTCGGGATCGTCATCACGCCGAGCTTGTAGATGTCGAAAAATTCCGACGCCTCGGTTTCGGCCGTGCCGGTCATGCCCGCCAGCTTGGTGTAAAGCCGGAAATAATTCTGGATCGTGATCGTCGCCAGCGTCTGCGTCTCGCGCTCGATGGCCACGCCCTCCTTGGCCTCGACGGCCTGGTGCAAGCCGTCGCTCCAGCGGCGGCCCGGCATGAGCCGCCCCGTGTGCTGGTCCACGATCAGCACCTTGTTGTCCTGCACGACGTATTCCACGTCGATCTGGTAAAGGCTGTAAGCCTTGAGCAATTGGGAGATCGCGTGGATCTTCTGCGCCTTGGCTTCAAAGTCGGCTTGCAGCTTCGCCTTGGCCTCGAGCCGCTTGCGCGCGTCGGTTTCCGGGCCGGCGTCCACGTCGTGCAACATCGTGGTCAAATCCGGCAGCACAAAGGCGTCCGGGTCCTGCGGGCTGATATGGCTGCGGCCCTTCTCGGTGAGGTCCGCCTCGTGGCTTTTCTCGTCCATCGCGAAGAGCAACTCTTCCTTCTCGCGGTAGAGATCCACTTTTTTCTGGTCCTTGTGCAGTTCCAGTTCCGCGCGGTTCATCATGCCGGCGTTTTCGGGGACCTCCAAAATTTTCATGAGCGCCTCGGAGCGCGGCTGGCCGGTCTTGACGCGGAACAACAACATGCCGATTTGTTTTTCCAGCGCTTCGGCGCCTTGCCCCTGCGAGCCGTCGGCGGGATGCAGTTTCTTGATGAGGTCCTCGGCTTCTTTCAGGAAGCGGTTGCACAGCTGCTGCTGCGCGCGCACCAGGCCGTCCACTGTCGGCTTCCACTGCGCGTATTGCTCGTCAAAGGTGTGCACCGCCGGGCCGCTGATGATGAGCGGCGTGCGCGCTTCATCGATGAGGATGGAATCCACTTCGTCCACGATGGCGAAGTAATGCCCGCGTTGCACCTGCTCCTCCTTGCGGAGCGCCATGCCGTTGTCGCGCAGGTAATCGAAGCCGAATTCCGAATTCGTGCCGTAGGTGATGTCGCAGTAATATTGCTCGCGGCGGATTTTCGGCGGCTGGTCGTGCAGGATCACGCCCACGGACAGCCCGAGGAATTTGTAGATCGCGCCCATCCACTCCGCGTCGCGCGCGGCGAGGTAGTCGTTCACCGTCACCACGTGCACGCCGCGGCCGGTGAGGGCGTTCAGGTAAACCGGCAGCGTGCCGACGAGCGTCTTGCCTTCGCCGGTGGCCATTTCCGCGATGTGCCCGTTGTGCAGCGAATAGCCGCCGATGAGCTGCACGTCGAACGGCACCATTTCCCAGCGGATGGGCCGCTCCCGCACGATCACGTCCGTGCCGCACAGCCGGCGGCAGGCGCTTTTCACCACGGCAAAGGCTTCGGGCAGGATCTCGTCCAGCTTGCGGGCGAGTTCGGCGTTGTCCTCGATCTGGGACAGCTCCGCTTTCCACGCGGCGGTCTTGGCGCGCAGCTCGTCATCGGACAGCGTTTGCAGGCCGGCCTCCAGCTCGTTGATGCGGGCGACGACCGGCCGGATTTTTTTGACGTCGCGGTCGTTTTTGGAACCGAAAATCGCTCTGAACAAATTCACAATTATCTTTCAGTAAGGTTGGTTAAAATGAACGAATACGCTACGCGAGGAAACGCGTAGCGTCAAAGCGAAACGGAATGGCCGGCGGGTCAGGCGGCGGAATGCGCCATCGTTTGGGCGGCGGGGGCGGCGGCGGGGCGGGCGCGCGGATAGGTGGAATGGCGCACCAGCGATTCGGCGCGCTTCACGTTTTCGGCGATCAATAGCAGATCCGGGCGGAGCATCTGGTTTTCGCCGTGCTTGATGAGCATCTTCTCGGCGTAGCCCCGGATGATGGTGAAAATATTGTTCAGATCGTGCGCCACTTCGCGCCCGACCTGCTTCTGGGCGTCGGCGTTCGCCGCTTCCTGGCGCATGCTCGCCAGTGACGCCGGTTCCAGCGTCGGTGACATTTTCAGGTAGATGTTGTCCAAATCTGTAGATGACATGGAAACTTATCTAGCATGCGCCTTGCCAACTTGGTTTTCAGAAGAATACTAGGAATGGCGCCGGCGACCTTACAATTATTTGACAGTGCGGCCTAAAAGTGGACAGTAATTCGCGGCTGGATTCCTGCCGCTTAACCGGTAAGCTTGCCGCCCGAATCGCATGAATCTCGCGCCCGCCTCCCTCGGCCTGATCGCCGGCAGCCGCTCGCTGCCGCTGGAATTCGCGCGCCTGGCGCGCGCCGCCGGCGTGCAGCGCATCGTCTGCACCGCCGTCGAAGGCGAGACGGATCCCGCCCTCGCCGCGCTCGTGGACGACATCGTCTGGCTCAACGTCGGGCAGCTCAACAAGATGATTTCCGCCTTCACCAGCCGCGGCGTCACCCAATGTGTCATGGCCGGTCAGGTGGCGCCGAAAAATCTGTTCGACCTGCGCCCCGACCTCCGCGCGCTGGGCGTGCTCATGCGGCTGAAGGAAAAAAACGCCCACACCATCTTCGGCGCGATTGCCGGCGAACTTAAAAAAGATGGCGTGGAACTCATTGAAGCGACGCCGTGGCTCGCGCCGCTGATGCCCCAGACGGGCTTTCACCTCGGCCCGAAGCTTTCCGCCGAACAAAAAACGGACGTGGAATTTGGTTTCCGCCTCGCCAAGGAAGTGTCGCGGCTGGAGATCGGCCAGTTGGTCGTCGTCAAAAACGGTACCGTGCTCGCCGTCGAAGGCTTTGAAGGCACGGACAAATGCCTCGCGCGCGGCGGCGAACTCGCCGGCAAAAACGGCGGCGCCATCGCGGTGAAAGTCGCCAAGCGGGATCACGACATGCGCTTCGACATCCCGTGCATCGGCGCGAAAACCTTCGAGACCTGCGCGGCGGCGAGGATTTCCGTCCTCGCGCTGGAATCCGGCAAGTCGCTCCTGCTCGAGCACGACGTTTGCGAAGAACTTGCCAAAAGAAATAAAATTTCAGTCACGACCATCTGATGAACCGAAAAAATCCAGAAAACGGTTTAATTTTTGCAATGGTAATTTGTTTAGTCGTGGGATTGGCCAATATTGGTTTATCTCTTCATTATTACTTCACGCATGAAAACTCGGTTCTGGTTGATGGCAAAAATGCCGATTTGATAACAATTTGGGCGCAAGACCGGCTTTTGCATATGTCGAACAATATACTCTTTTGGTCAGGCGTATTATTTTTGAGTGTCGGTTTTATAGTCTGGAATTATCGCCGCAAAATGAAACATTTGAAGGGTTCAAATTAGGACACCACCCGAAAGTTTAGTTTTAGAAATGAATTTAAAAGTTGTTTTTTACAAATGCTAAAATCACACGAACTCCTCGGTTTCATGTCGCCCGCGCTGGCGAATGATATTCTCTCCTTCATCTTCGAATCCGACAAGGCCGCCTACAAGGCCACGCTGGCCGCCGTCGCCCAGGCCAAGCATGTCCGCCCGGTGTTTCTCGAGCGCCAGCCCCGCGCCGAGCGCCACACCACCATGCTGTCCGCCTTGAGCAAGCCGCACCTGGACGAGGCCGCCGGCGCCTTCATCCGCGCCTGGCTGGTCAAGAAGCACGTCGTCGTCCTGGCGGATTTCATGAACGCGCTGGAGATTCCCAATGAGAACGGCGTCGTGGAGGATCTGCCCGCGGCCATGGACGACGCCAAGTTGCGGGCCGGCGTCGAATTGCTGCTCGGCAAGTATCCGCACGAAGTCGTCGCCGTTTATCTCAATGCCTTCAACGACATGAACGCCACCGGCTGGGCCAACTTGAAGGCGCTGCTGGAAGCCGACCCGCGGTTGCAGCTCGGCAACCACGCCTGACCGTGCCCGCCCCCCGCGCATTGCCCGGCTTCGCGCCCTGGCAAACCGCCGCCAGCGAGCCCCTCACCGGGGACGCCTCGGCGCGCAAATATTTCCGTCTGCGGACGGACGGCCAGACCGCCATCCTGATGGACGCCTCCTCGGTGCCGGATTCCGTCGCGCCGTTCGTCCGCCTCGCCCGGCACCTCCGGCAGCTCGGCTTCAGCGCGCCGGAAATCCTCGCCCAGGACCGGGCCAGCGGTCTGCTCCTCCTGGAGGATTTCGGCGACGCCCCGTTCGCCCGGCTGTTGGAAGAACCGGACCGCGCCGAGCCGCTCCTCACGCTCGCCACCGATGTCCTGATCGCGCTGCACCGGCTGCCGTCGGCCGTGCCCGCCGGCCTGCGCGCCTATCATCCGGAGAAAATGCTCGAGGACGTCGAGCTGTTCGCCCAGTGGCGCACGCCCCATATTTCCGCGCTGGAGCGGGAGGATTTCCGTGCGGCTTGGCGCGCCGTGCTGCCGGCGGCGCAGCGCGTGCCTGCCTCGCTGCTGCTGCGCGATTATCACGTTGCCAACCTCATGTGGCTGCCCGCGCGCGCCGGCATCCGGTCGGCCGGGCTGCTGGATTTTCAGGACGCCTACGCCGGGCCGGTGACGTATGACCTGGTCTCGCTGCTCGAAGACGCGCGGCGCGATGTGCCCGAAGCGTTGCGGATCAAGCTGGTCGCCCGCTACCTCGCCGCCTTTCCCGCGCTGGACCGGGAACTCTTTGAAACCTCCTGGGCCATCCTCGCCGCGCAGCGGCACACCCGCGTGCTCGGCATCTTTGAGCGGCTGGCGCGGCAGGCGGGCCGGCTGGAGTATCGCCGGCTCCATTCGCCGCGCGTGGAACGGCTGTTGCGCGCGGCGCTGCAGCACCCCCTCCTCGCCGGCGTGAACGACTGGATGCTTCGCCATGCCATCACGGATTAAAAAAGCCATGCTGCTCGCGGCCGGCTACGGCACGCGGCTCAAGCCGCTGACCGACCATACGCCCAAGCCGCTCGTGCCCGTCGCCGGCCGGCCGATGATTGAATATGCCCTGGACCGGCTCCGCGCCTGCGGCGTCGCGGAGGTCGTCATCAACGTTTCCCACCTCCAGGCGCAGCTCGTGGACTATTTTGCCGCGGAAAAAAATCTCCGCGTCACGATCTCCGCGGAAGCCGAGCCGCTGGAAACCGGCGGCGGACTGAAAAAGGCCGCGCCCTTCCTCGGCGACGAGCCCGTCTTTGCCATCAACAGCGACATTCTCTGGAGCGACGTCGGCGTCCCCGCGCTCGACCGGCTCGCGCAGGCCTGGGACGACGACCGCATGGACTTCCTGCTGCTCGCCCAGTCCAAGGCCCGCGCCGTGGGCCATGACAAAGGGGAAGATCATTTGTTCATCAAGCCCGACAACACGCTGGGCTGGCGCGCGGCGGACGCCCCTTACATCATTTCCGGCATCGGGATTTTTCATCCGCGCGTGCTGCGCGCCGCGCCGGACGGTAAGTTTTCCGTGAAAGTGCTCTGGCTCAAGGCCCTGGCGCAAAACCGTCTCTTCTGCCTCCCGCACCAGGGCCGCTGGTTCCAGACCGGCACGCTCGCCGACATCCGGGCCACGGAAGCGGCCTTGGAAAAGAACGGACTTTAGTCCGCTGCGGGCCTGCGCCCGACTTCAAGTTTGGTGGATATATTTCCATTTTCCGCAAAGTGATTTTGCTCGCCGCTGCGGCCGGATTTTGTATTTTCCCTGATACATTTATGGAACCTACTGGCGATATCGCTCTGATCGGTCTGGCCGTCATGGGCCAGAACCTCATCCTCAACATGAACGACCACGGCTTCACCGTCGTGGCCTACAACCGCACCACCGACAAGGTGGATGCCTTCCTCGCGAATGAGGCCAAGGGCACCAAGGTGCTCGGCGCGCATTCCATCGCGGAGATGGTGTCCAAGCTCAAGAAACCCCGCCGCGTCATGATGCTGGTTAAGGCCGGCAAGCCGGTGGACGAATTCATCGAGCAGCTCATCCCCGTCCTCGAACCCGGCGACATCATCATCGACGGCGGCAACTCCCTCTTCGACGACACCAACCGCCGCCAGAAATACGTCGAGAGCAAAGGCCTCCTCTACATCGGCACCGGCGTTTCCGGCGGTGAAGAGGGTGCGCGCAAAGGTCCGAGCATCATGCCCGGCGGCTCCCCCGCCGCATGGCCGTTCGTGAAGGAGATTTTTCAGGCCGTCTCCGCCAAGGTGGAAGGCAATGTGCCGTGCTGCGACTGGGTCGGCGAAGCCGGCGCGGGCCACTACGTGAAGATGGTCCACAACGGCATCGAATACGGCGACATGCAGCTCATCTGCGAAGCTTACAACATCATGAAGAACGGCCTCGGCCTGAGTGCCGACGAGATGCACTCGGTCTTCGCTGAATGGAACCAGGGCGAACTGGACTCCTATCTCATCGAAATCTCCCGCGACATTCTCGGCACCAAGGACACGGACGGTTCGCCGCTCGTGGACAAGATTCTCGACACCGCCGGCCAGAAAGGCACCGGCAAATGGACGGTCATCAACTCCCAGGACCTCGGCATCCCCATCACGCTGATGGCGGAAGCCGTCTACTCCCGCTGCGTTTCCGCGTTGAAGGACGAGCGCGTGAAGGCGGCGCGCAAATTGAAAGGCCCGAACCCGGCGCTGAAGAGCATCGCCGCGAATCCGGAAAAGAAAAAGGCGTTCATCGCCGACATCATGAGCGCGCTTTACGCCTCCAAGATCGTCAGCTACGCGCAGGGCTACATGCTCATGCGCGAGGCTGCCAAGCAATACAAGTGGAACCTCAATTACGGCGGCATCGCCCTGATGTGGCGCGGCGGCTGCATCATCCGCTCCCGCTTCCTCGGCAAGATCAAGGCAGCCTACGATAACAATCCCAAGCTCTCGAATTTGTTGCTGGACGATTTCTTCCGCGGCGAGATCAAGAAGTCCCAGAAAGGCTGGCGCAATATCGTCGCGACGGCGGCGAAGAAGGGCATACCCGTTCCGGCGTTCAGCACCGCGCTGGCGTTCTACGACCAATATCGCTCGGCCGTGTTGCCGGCGAACCTGCTCCAGGCGCAGCGCGATTACTTCGGCGCCCACACCTACGAGCGCGTGGACAAGCCGCGCGGCGAATTCTTCCACACCAACTGGACCGGCCGCGGCGGCACCACCGCCAGCAGCACTTACAACGTGTAAGAAAAATAAATAATTCCCCAAACGCGCGGCTCTGGCTGCGCGTTTTTTTGTTTTGAAATCCTGCGCCGCCTTCGCGTCCTGCGCGCGAACTAAAAAGCTTTGTTTGACGCCCGCAACGACTCCGGCAAAACTGGCGCATGGCCAAACCTGAATTGAAACTGGAAAAGCTCGCGGCCGGCACCGGCGCGGCTCCCCGAACCGGCGACACCGTGACCGTGCATTACACCGGCACCTTCACTGACGGCAAAAAGTTCGACAGCTCCGTGGACCGCAACGACCCCTTCGCGTTCGTCCTCGGCGCGGGGCAGGTCATCGCCGGCTGGGACCTCGGCGTGGCGCAGATGAAGGTCGGCGACAAGGTGAAGCTGACCATCCCGCCGGAGCTCGCCTACGGCCGCGACGGCTATCCCGGCGCGATCCCGCCGAACGCCACGCTGATCTTCGAGGTGGAATTGCTCGGCATCGGCTGATCCCCTCCGGCGCGGTTTTTGCGCTCGCAAGCCGGCTTAAGTCCGCGTAATCTTTCGCCCGCTAAAAACTGATTATGAAAAAATATCTCGTTGAATTCATCGGCACGTTCTTCCTCGTCTTCACGGTGGGCATGACGGTCGTGGCGCCCGGTGCGGGCGCGCTCGCGCCGCTCGCCATCGGCTCGGCGTTGATGATCATGGTGTATGCCGGCGGCCATGTTTCCGGCGGCCACTACAATCCCGCCGTGACGCTCGCCGTCTGGCTGCGCGGCCGCTGCGCGGCGGGCGACGTGCCCTTCTACCTTGCGGCGCAGCTGTTGGCGGCCGTGGTTGCCGCGGCCGGCGTGCTCTGCCTCAAAGGTCATCCCGCCGTCACGCCTTTGGAAATCAAGCTCGTCCCCGCGCTGGTCGCCGAACTCCTCGGCACCTTTGCGCTCTGCTACGTCGTGCTGAACGTCGCCACGGCGAAGGCCACCGCCGGCAATTCCAACTACGGCCTCGCCATCGGCTTCACCGTCATGACCATGGCCTTTGCGCTCGGCGGCGTTTCCGGCGGGGCTTTCAACCCGGCCGTCGCCGTGGGCATCACGCGGATGCATCTGGTGGATTCCCAGCACCTCTGGCTTTACTTCACCGCCGACCTCGGCGCCGGCGCGCTCGCCGCGCTGGTGTTCAGGTTCGTCAATCCGGACGACAAGTGAAATGTGTTGATGCGTTGAATGGTTGAATAGGGATTGGTGCGGAGACGGACGCCCGTTCAACCATTGAACCATTCAACCAATCCACCATTCAACAAGTTAACCATGCCGCCCGTGAGTTTCCTCCGCGAAACGTCCGGCGGCACTGTGCTTTCCGTCAAGCTTCAGCCGCGCGCTTCTAAGAATGAAATCGGCCCGCCGCTCGGCGACGAGTTGAAGATCAAGGTCACCGCCCCGCCCGTGGACGCCGCCGCCAACCAGGCGCTGGTCGAGTTGCTCGCGGATCAACTGGAGTGCGCGCGCGGCCGGGTGGAGTTGCTGCGCGGCCAGACGTCCCGGCATAAGACGGTCATGCTGCATGGCTTCAGGCCGGATGAAGTCGTTCGCAAACTGCCGGGCGCGGGTAAATAATCCGTTCCGGTTGCTTGCATCATTTATTCTGTTTGCGGCCCGGCGCAGGAAAAGTAACGCTTGCCATTCCTCCCTCATGAACTAACTTGGCATTGC
Source organism: uncultured Verrucomicrobia subdivision 3 bacterium (assembly GCA_903921455.1). The sequence continues at coordinate 43,967 of CAIXPZ010000019.1, forward strand.
GATTGTTTCCGTTGGAAAACCTCCCAGGGTGGCTTGGAGCGCTTCTGTCAGGCAAATCCACTTCTCAACCGCAACTGACCCGGTGTCCGGGCAGCGATTTTTCGGTTGCATCACCAATAATGTCACACCCACAAATCATTCAAGGCGGTATGGGCGCGGGCGTCTCCGACTGGCGGCTGGCCCGGGCGGTCTCGCTCACCGGCCAGCTCGGCGTTGTTTCCGGCACCGCGCTCGGCGCCATCCTCGCCCGGCGGCTGCAGGTCGGTGATCCCGACGGCCAGATGCGCCATGCGCTCGCCCGCTTCCCCGTGCCCGGCGTCGCCGCTAAGATTCTCGCGGATTATTTCATCCCCGGCGGCAAGCCGGCCGCGGCGCCCTTCAAGCTGTCGCCCCTGCCCGGCCTGACGCCCGGCCCGGATTTTGTGGCGCTGACGGTCGCAGCCAATTTCGTGGAGGTGTTTCTCGCCAAGGAAGGCCATGCCGGCGTGGTCGGCATCAACTTCCTGGAAAAAATCCAGTTCCCCACGCTGCCCTCCATCTTCGGGGCGCTGCTGGCGGGCGTGGATTATGTCCTGATGGGCGCCGGCATTCCGCGCGCCATCCCCGGCGTGCTCGACCGCCTCGCGCGGGGCGAAGCCGTGGAGTTGAAGATTGATGTCGAAGGCGCGCTGCCCGGCGAGGAGTTTGCCTCCCGGTTCGACCCGGCGGCTTTCTGTGGCGGCCCGGCGCCGCGGCTGAAGCGCCCGGATTTTCTCGGCATTGTCGCCTCGGCCACCCTGGCCATCACGCTGGCGCGCAAGTCCAGCGGCGTCGTCAACGGCTTCGTCGTCGAGGGCGAAACCGCCGGCGGCCATAACGCCCCGCCGCGGGGCCCCATGCAATTGAACGCCGGCGGCGAACCGCTTTACGGCCCGCGCGACGTCGCGGATCTGGAAAAAATCCGCGAGCTGGGCCTGCCGTTCTGGCTCGCCGGTTCTTACGGCGCCCCCGGCAAGCTGGCCGAGGCCCTGCGCCTCGGCGCGGCCGGCATCCAGGTCGGCACCGCGTTTGCCTTTTGCGAGGAATCGGGCATCCGCCCCGATCTCAAGCAGCAGGTGTTTCAGTTGAGCCGCGCGGGCCGGCTCGAGGTGTTCACCGATCCGCTCGCGTCCCCCACCGGCTTCCCCTTCAAGGTCGTGCAATTGCCCGGCACGCTGTCAGACCACCAATCGCTTCCCCCCCGCGAGCGCCTCTGCGATCTCGGCTATCTCCGCCACGCCTATCGCAAGGCGGACGGCACCATCGGCTATCGCTGTCCCGCCGAGCCCGTGGCGGATTATGTCCGCAAGGGCGGCGCGCTCGCGGAGACGCACGGGCGCGAATGCGTCTGCAACGGCCTCGTGGGCACCATCGGCCTGCCGCAGATCCAGGCGGGCGAGGTGTCCGGCCTGCCGCTCGTGACCGCCGGCAACGAGATCGCCCACGTCGCGCGCTTTTTGAAGCCGGGGCGCGATGCCTACACCGCCGCCGAAGTCGTCCAGCAGTTGTTGGCGCCGGTGGCCGCGCCCGCCCCCGCGTCGTCGGTGCTCACGCCGGCTTGAGTTGCTCCGCCAGTTCCTCCGCCGGATACGTCCAGATCTCCGCCAGCGTCGGATGATAATGCGGCATCGCCGCCAGCTCGCGCACGGTCATCCGCTTCGCCATCGCGGCGACGATTTCGTGGATCAATTCCCCGCCGCTCGGCCCGACGCAACTGCCGCCGAGGATTTCGCCCGTCCGGGGCTGCGCCAGCAGTTTCACAAAACCATCCTTCGCTTCCATGATCAGCGATTTGCCGTGGTCATTGAATGGATAGCTTGCCGCAATAAATTGGATGCCGCGCGCCGTTGCTTCCTTTTCCGTCCAGCCCGCCGTCGCCACCTGCGGCTCGGTGAACACCACCGAAATCAGCAGCCGGTAATCCATCGTGCGCGGCGCTTTCGGCTTCAAAATGTTATGAACCGCCGTTTCGCCCTGCTGGATCGCGATATGCACGATCTCATGCGGCCCGCAGCAGTCGCCCGCCGCGAAGATGTGCGGCGCGCTCGTCTGCTGGCGGGCGTTCGTCACGATGCGGCCGTTCGCCGTCTTCACCCCGGCGTTTTCCAGGCCCAGCGACGCCGTGTTCGGCCCGCGGCCGAGGGCGAACAAAATCTCCTCGGCGGCCACGGACATGATTTTTCCATTTTGCTCGAACGAAACTAATTTCAGTTTTCCCCGGCGCTTCGCGTCCACGAGTTTTGTGCCCGCATAAACCGCCATGCCCTCGCGCCGGAACACCTTGGCGATTTCCGCGCCGGCATCCGCGTCGAACTCTTTTAAAAGGTTTTCGCTGCGCTGAATCAAAGTTGTCTTCACGCCGAAACGCTGGAAGAACTGCGCGAACTCGCACGCGATCGCCCCGCCGCCGAGGATGATGAGCGACTTCGGCAATCGCTGCAGCCCCACCGCCTCGTCGCTGGTGATGTATCCGACTTCGTCCAGTTGCGGCAGCGGCGCCGGCGCCACGCGCGAGCCGGTGGCGATGACGAAATATTTTGCCGTCAGCTTTTTGCCGTTGGACAATTTCACCGTGTGCGCGTCGAGAAACGCGGCGTTCGCGCGGATGAACTTGAATTTCCCGGCGTTGAGCTGCTGCGCGCGGAAGTCGGCGAAATCTTTGATCTGCTCCGCCTTGCGCGCCATGACCCGGGCAAAATCAAAGCTGACTTTCCCCGCGCGCACGCCCCACGTCGCCGCGTGTTCCGCGAGGTGTTTCACCTCCGCCGCGTAGAGCAGCGCCTTGGTCGGCATGCAGCCGCGCAGGATGCACAGCCCGCCGACTTCCCGGCCGCCCTCGATGACCACCGTTTTCCGCTTCGCCGCCGCCGCCGTGCGCGCCGCCGCGTAGCCGCCGCTGCCGCCGCCGATCACCGCCACGTCATACTCAAAGCGTTTCATGCCCTAGAAGATGGAAGCGCACGGCGGAAATGCAAATCAGATTATTGCTGGAGAGTTCAACCACGGATGGACACAGATAAACCTGGATAAAAACGCCGTGGCAACCATCTGCGTCAATCTGCGAAACCAGTGGATCATAGTTCGAGAGCAGTGCAAACCCCGTGGCGGCGGCGTCCACGCCGCCGGAAACATTAGGATTTTCAGGCGATTATGCCCCTCCGCCCGGGCGATGAGGCGTCGCTTCCACCCGTTTGCCGCGGTCTCCGTTCTTCATCCGTGTGCATCCGTGTGCATCCGTGGTTGATTTTTTCCCGCGTTGCAGGATGATTTTCGCATGAGCGACCTCATCTATCCCCGCAGCCCGCGCGAAACCATGGCCGGCTGGCATTACCTGCCCCGCTACGTTGACAAGATCCGCCTGCACCTCGCCGGCAAACTCCACGCCGACTACCAGGAAAATCTCGGCAAAGCTTTTGACGGCTTTTGGCTCAAGGCCGCCGGCGTGACCCATGAACAATTTGTCGTCGTGGTGAAAAATTCCCTCACCGACGGTCAGGTCTGCGATTGGGTGCGCCAGAACGTCAAGAAAACCCAGGCCGAAAAAGACGCGCACTGGGCCGATGTCCTCAGCCGCCCGCTCGCGAACGATCCCGCCGCCGTCGCCCGCCTGCAGATGCGCAAGGAGCAGGCCGGCATCGGCCACCGCGACGACATCCGATGTTTCGTGGACATGCTCGACGCCGACGAAAAACGGATTTAGGCCGCCGAGCCCCGGAGGGGCGACATGATAGTAGCCCCGGGTAAGTCGGCTGCCAGGCCGACGCCACCCGGGGAAACGATGATCCCATTATTTCCTCCCTCTCCGGCCCACGCAGTGGGAGGGAGAGGGCTGGGGTGAGGTAGGGTCGTCAGTTCGTGCGCAGCACCATCTTCAATTCTCATGACGGCCGGTCCGGCACGGACCCGGCAATGTGACCGCAAGCCGCGCGACTTCGTCCGGCCATGGTGGGTGCAGGCTCTGCCTGCCAATAGCAACGCGAGGCGTTGCCTATCGTCGCGAACCAGCATTGTTTTCCTCTCCGTCCCGCCGAGCCCCGGAGGGGCGCCATGATAATAGCCCCGGGTAAGTCG
>CAIXPZ010000020.1 GCA_903921455.1 uncultured Verrucomicrobia subdivision 3 bacterium
CCAGTTTTACGGTTTTTGACGGCAGCCGGTGATGGCCATGTGACTATTTGTTACGATTTGATACTTTTTGATACGATTTGATACCCCGTTTTAAAAATGCCGAAAACGAACAAAAGGTAACATGGATGCCACAAGGGAAAGAGATCATGAGTTTTCATGCAACTGCCGACGGCGGCGGTGAACCGCGTGGTCTTACGAACAGCTCATGGGATTTTTCGGCGGGACGCCGAAAAAGACCCGCGAGACGCGGGTGCTACAGCAGCCAGCGCCCCGCCTACCTGGGCCTGATCAGTTTCTTTACCAGCACCCGAGGCAACTTTTGTAAGTGCTTGATAGAGCATCCAAAACTTTACCTTTTCTTTACCACTTTTATATTTTTAGGGGTAAAATTTTCAAACGAATCAGGGCCAAACCGAGGGAGCCGGCGTGAGCCGACGGCGCACGCAGGTTACCAGAGATTACCAAAGATTACCAAAGGTGACCTGAGATGAATTTTTTAGGATTCCTGGTGGCCGGGTGAAGCCCCCCCGGCAACACAGAACGGTGTCGCCACAAAATCCCGATGTCAAAGAACGGCCATGCGCACTGCGCGGAACCCCAACCATCTGCCATCTCCCATCTGCCTTGGTATAGAGTTCCGCCTTCCGGCGGAGGGCAACGGCAATTAAAAATTATTAATTCAAAATTAAAAATGCGTGACGGCGCCGCATAAACGCGGAACTCCCAGCCACCGCCAGCCCGCCACCCAGTGACCGCTATGCGGTCAGGTCAAGCCGCAGCGCGGCTTGACCCACCGGCGACCCACCGGTTGGCCAAAGAACTAAATGTATCGTAACTTATGGATACACCATTGTCCAGAGAAATTATTTCGATCTGAGACCGGAAGCAAGGGCGTGTTTTCATATTACGGAGGGCGGCCGTCCCAGCCGCTGCCAGACTAACTGACTCGGGGATTTCACCGGGTTCGACCACGGTTTTGCCCGCGCGAGTTGCAGCGCCCGAGGACGGGCGCACTTCGCAGTCATTTTGAAAATACGCCTGAGGGAGGACGCCCGCTCCGGGCGGCGCGGGAAAGGCTGGAAAATCATCCGGGCGCGCGGGCGCGCTCCCGGTTCCATGGCGGCTTCAGTTTTTGGAGGCCCCCAAGGACGCTCGTTTCTTTTCCAACGAATCCTGCAACTGCGGGAGCAACCGTTCCATCCGATCAATGAATTTGTCCACGTTGCCCTCGCCCGTTGTCGTCATGAGCGGCAACGCCTGCAGACCCGCCTTCTTGGCCCAAAAGGCATCGGAGCCGGGGTCATAGACCACGTCCCAATACAATTCCAGCGCCTGCAACTGCAAAGGCTTGCGGGCCTCCGCAGCGGCCGCCTCAGCCTTTTTTTCCAGCGTCCGCCCCCAGCCCACCTGCGCGCGATTGCGGAGCGCTCCGCCGGCGAACCGGGAATTGACCACCTGCGCATAGGCATTGGTGGCCGCGTCCAAGGCGCCGAGCTGCAGGCAGCAATCGCCCAGCTCACTGGCCGCCAGCGCGCCGGATTCATTGGCGGGGTTGGCCGAACAAATTTGCGCAAACACGTTGGTCGCCAGCTCAAAATTAGCGAACGGCCGGTTGGTGTCCGGCGAATCCAGCCGCATCAGCACGCCGCCATAGGCGAACAGCGCCTGAGTGGCCAGCGACGGCGGACAATTGGTATCCGCCAGCATTTTGGCGAGGTAATTTTTGGCGTCCTCAAAACCCAGCCGCCCCACCGCGGCACGCCCCGCCATCAACTGCGCGGGAAAATACAAGGTGGAGGTTTTCCAGGCCGGCGTCTGGAAGATCAATTCGTAGTTCGTCTCGGCGCCGATAAAGTTGCCGGCGCGGAACAGATGATCCGCCACCCACCACTGCGCCAGCGGCGCGTTGGTGTCCGCCGGAAAGCGGCCGACAAACGTCGTGAAGAGCTGAAACGCATTCGTTTCGCGGCCCGCCTGATAATTGGCCCAGCCCACCGCGTAGGCCACCGACGGAACGAATTCGTTCGTGGGATAGTTTTTCAACCAGCCCTCGTAATTGGTGATGGCGGCCGGCCAGTCCTGTCCGCGCTCAAAGGTCCGCGCCACCGCCAGCGCCACCTGCGGCTGGAGCGCGGAGCCGGGGAACCGCCGGGTGAACTCGCGAAACACGCGCAGCGCATTGGTCGGCGACGAAAAGTCGGAAAACCCTTCGCCCAGCAACAACTGCCCGCGGTCGGCAAACTCACTCGCGGAATCATTTTGCAGCAGCCGGCGCATCGCCGCCTCCGCGCCAGCGGCATCCTCCAATTTCAGATCGGCGCGCAGAATCTGGTAAAGCGCGCGAGCCCCCAGCGACCGGGCGACCTCCGGAAACGCCGCATACCCGTCCAGCACGGCCAGATAATTCTGCCGCGCGCCGGCGAAATCCTTCAGCGCGAACAAGGCGTCACCGCTTTTGAACCGGGCCACGGCCTGATCGACCGACACCGGCAACCGCTGCACCGCCGCCTGAAAATCCACCAGGCTCTCGGCGTATTTTTCCGCCTGCCAATTGCACCAACCGCGATCCAGGCTCGCCTTGCCCGTCAGCGGACTGTTCGTAAACACGCCGATGAACTGATCGAAATTGGTCTGGGCCGAGGCCAATTGATCCGGCGAGGCCGTCGCCAGGAAACTTTTCAGGTGCAACTCGCCCAGCGTCACGAGCACCAGTTCCGCCACCGGGGAACCGGGAAACTGCGCCAGATATTTTTCCAGGCTGGCGGTTGAATTCGTGTAATCGCCCTGCACCGCCGCCAGCGCCGCAATTTTCAGAATGGCCTCGCGCTGGCGCTCCACCGGCGCAGTGTTCGTCAGGTTGACCGACCACTCCGCGGCGGCGGCGGCGTAGCGTGATTTTTTTTCCAACACCGTGGCGCACATCGCCACGCTGTCGGCCAAACGCCCGGCATGGTTCACGGAATCCGTCAGGTTCGTCGCCACGCCGAGCGCCGCGTCGAGCTCATTCAAGCCCAGCTTGACCTGATACAGCAGATTCAAGCGCTCCCAGTCCTGCTCCGGCGCCAGGGTCCCGGGGTTCAACAAATCCAGAAGGTTTCCCGCCGCCGTAAAATCGGCCTGCGCCAGCTTGGATTGCGCCAGGGAAAGCCGGCCGTTGATGACCAGGGCATTGTCCGGGTCAAGCCGCGCCGCCGCGGCAAAAACGCCATTCGTCGCCTCCAACAGGGCATCGTGGCGGGGCCAGTCGGGAAAGCGGGCATACGCCGCCGCCGCCTCCACCACCGCCGTCAGGCGCAAGGGCGAATCGGGGAAATTCCCGGCAAGGGAAGCAAAGGTGCCGGCGGCGTTGGTATAGTCGCCGGCCGCGAATTGCGCCTCGCCGAGCCAATAAGCGTAACCATCGGCGAGCGAACCGGCCCCCGCCACCCGCGACGCCAACAAAGCGCCGGCGGCGGCATACTGGCCCTGTTTGAACAGCGCCTGCGCCTGCAACAAGACCGCCTGCGGCACGCGCCCGGACTTAGGGAAGTGCTGGATGAACTGGGCGAACCCCGCCTCCGCGCGACCCCAGTTGCCATCTTGAAACGACACCGTCGCCGCCGCGTAAGCACGGTCCTCGCGGGCGCCCGCCGCCAGCAGCGGTCCGCCGCCCAGGGCGAAGACCGACAAAACCAAAAGCCATTGCCGCAATAAAGCCATGTCGGGAATCTAAACGACCGCGGGAAGCGACAAAAGCGGGAAATCCAAAAACAAAGGCAGAAGGAAGAATGCAGAAGGAAGAAACGCGCTGGCGGCAGGGCTGACCTACGAGCCGTCCAACCCGGCGGCGCCGCAGCGCCGCCCTACCAACCGATGCGTCAATGTTGTTATGATCCGCTATAGGCGACCGGATGCACCCATTTGCGTCAAAGCCTTTTTGGTGGTCACGAGGGCGACCGATTGGCACCTATGAAATTAGGCCACATCGGCTTTGGCTAATATTGAGATAGGCCACACCTATTCGGCATTGCCCGCTCAAGCCAAAACGCTTTTCAAATAATGGCCGGTGAAACTGGCGGGGCAGTGGATAATTTTTTCCGGCGGACCTTCGGCGACAATCTTTCCGCCGCCCAAGCCGCCCTCCGGGCCGAGGTCGATGATCCAGTCCGCCGTTTTAATCACGTCCAGATTGTGCTCGATGATGAGCAGGGTGTTGCCGGCGTCGCGCAGGCGGAACAGCACTTCGAGCAGCTTGGCCACGTCGTGAAAATGCAGGCCGGTCGTCGGCTCGTCCAAAATGTAGAGCGTCCGGCCCGTCGCCCGACGCGACAGCTCGGTGGCCAGCTTCACGCGCTGCGCCTCGCCGCCGCTCAAGGTCGTGGCCTGCTGGCCGAGCCGGATATAGCCCAGCCCGACTTCCGCCAGCGTTTGCAGCGGGTCAAAAATTTTGGGCACCGCGCGGAAAAAGGTCACCGCCTCCTCCACCGTCAGGTCCAAAACGTCCGCGATATTCTTGCCCTTGTAGGCGATCTCCAGCGTCTCGCGGTTGTAGCGCTTGCCGTTGCACGCCTCGCAGACCACATACACCGCCGGCAGAAAATTCATCTCAATCTTCAGCACGCCGTCGCCCTCGCACTTTTCGCAGCGCCCGCCCTTGACGTTAAAACTGAACCGGCCCGGCTCGTAGCCGCGCACCTTCGCCGCCGGCAGGCGGGCGAACAGATCGCGGATGTGGTTGAACATGCCGGTGTAGGTGGCCGGATTGCTGCGCGGCGTGCGGCCGATCGGCGACTGGTCGATCACGATGACCTTGTCGAGCGACTCAAACCCCTTGAGCGCCTTGTGCTCACCGGGTTTTTCTTTTGAGCCGAAAAATTTGCGGAAGAGGGCGCGGCGCAAGATGTCGTCCACGAACGTGGATTTGCCGGAACCGCTGACGCCAGTGACGCAGGTGAACAGACCGAGCGGAATCCGCACGTCAATGTTCTGGAGATTGTTTTCCGAGCAGCCGAGGACTTCCAGCCAGCCGCGTTCCTCCGTGGGCACCAGGCGTTTCTTGGGAATTGGAATTTCCAGTTCGCCGGTGAGATACTGGCCGGTGAGCGATTTCTTGGCCGCGAGAATATCCGGCAACGTGCCGGCGGCCACCAGTTCACCGCCGTGAACCCCCGCGCCGGGACCGAGATCCAGGATGTAATCCGCCGCGCGAATGGTGTCCGCGTCATGTTCGACGACGAGCACAGTGTTCCCCAAATCGCGCAGGCCCTTCAACGTGGCCAGCAGCCTGTCATTGTCGCGCTGGTGCAAGCCGATGCTGGGCTCGTCCAAAACGTAAAGCACGCCGACCAGCGCCGCGCCGATCTGCGTGGCGAGCCGGATGCGCTGCGCCTCGCCGCCGCTCAAGGTGCCGCTCTCGCGGTCGAGGGTGAGATAGGCCAGGCCGACATTCCGCAGGAAACCGAGCCGGGCGCGGATCTCCTTGATGACTTCGGCGGCGATTTTTTGCTCAAACTCAGTGAGCTTGAGCGCGGCAAAAAACTCGTCCGCCTTTTCCACGGACAAGCCGCAGACATCCATGATGGACAGGCCGGGGATGGGGATGCGTTTTGATTTCTTTGAGCCGCGTTTCCCCTCACCCTGCCCCTCTCCCCAAGGGAGAGGGGACAGCAGTTGTGCGCTTTGAGGCGGTTGAAAGCCCATCGAGCCGCTGGCCGTGGCCGTTTCGCCAGGAAGCCGGGAGCGTTTCTCCCGATCCCCCGGGGAGAGGGGCGGCAAAGCACCCAGCGTGACGGCGAGAATTTCCGGTTTCAACCGCTTGCCTTTGCAGGCGTCGCAGAACTGCGGCGTCATGTAAGCCTTGAGCCGGTTGCGGATAAATTCGCTTTCGCTGTCGGTCGCGAGGCGCTCGAGATTGGGCAGCACGCCCTCAAACGGGCGCGTGATGCTGCTGACTTTGCCGCCGCGCCAGAACTTGAATTCGATCTCGTCCTCGCCGGAACCGTTGAGCAACACATGCTTGAAATCCCCGGGCAAATCCTTATACGGCGTCTCGGTGCTGACGTTGAAATGCGCCGCGACCGAGCGCAGCATGGCCTTGTAATAAATGATCAGCCGCTTGCCCGCGCGCCGCCACGGCTGGATGGCGCCGTCGAGCGGCAACTCCATGTCCGGCACGACGAGCGCCTCGTCGAAAACCATCTTCTGGCCGAGGCCGTGGCAGACGGGGCAGGCCCCGGCGGGCGCGTTGAAGGAAAAATGTTTGGTCGTCGGCGGATCGTAACTCTTGCCGGTCGCGGGCGAGCACATCTTGTTGGAGTGCAGCGTTTCGATCCAATCCGACTTGGCAGAGGCGGCCGGCTGGTCAGCCCGACCGGTTTCCAACTGGTGCAGCGTGAACATCACGCCCTCGCCGAGGCGCAGGGCGGTCTGGACGGAATCGCCCAGGCGAACGCGAATCTTGTCGTCGATCACGAGCCGGTCCACGACGACTTCGAGGTTGTGAAATTTCTTTTTGTCGAGCTTGATGCGGGCGACGTTCTCGCCCAGCTCGGAAATCTCGCCGTCCACGCGCACGCGCACGTAGCCGTCGCGGGCGAGCCGCTCAAAGACGTCGCGGAACTCGCCCTTCTGCCGGCGGACGACCGGCGCGAGGAGCATGACCCTGGTTTTCGGGGGCAGCGCGAGGATCTTATCCACGATGTCGCTGGTGCTTTGGGTGGAAATCGGCACGCCGGTTTCCGGACAATGCGCCCGGCCGATGTGCGCGTAGAGCAGGCGCAGGTAATCGTAAATCTCCGTGGTGGTGGCGATGATGGAGCGCGCGTTGCTGCCGGAACTGCGCTGCTCAATCGCGATCGCGGGCGAGAGCCCCTCGATGAAATCCACGTCCGGCTTCTGCAACTGGTCGAGAAACTGGCGCGCGTAGGCGGAAAGGCTTTCGACGTATTTGCGCTGGCCCTCGGCGTAGATGGTATCGAAGGCGAGCGAGGATTTGCCGCTGCCGCTCAAGCCGGTGACGACCACGAGCTTGTCGCGCGGGATGGTGAGCGTGAGGTTCTTGAGATTGTGCTCCCGCGCGCCGCCGATCTTGATGAATTCCTTGCTCATGTTGGTGAATTTCCCGTCGAAACGGAAAATCACCCTACGACACACGGCGCAAAATGCAAAGCCGGTTTTGAGCAAAACCAAAAACCGGTCGAAAAATCAGTCGAAAACCGGTCGGTTTCCGCCGGTCGTTTTCCGGTCCATGACCAGACCGAAACCGAGACCGAAACGGGAGCATTCCGTCAACCATGGCAGTTTCGGTTAGCCCGGCGAACAGCCAAGGGGATTTTTCGGCGGGACGCCGAAAAAGACCCGCGAGACGCGGGTGCTACAGCAGCCAGCGCCATTGCCCGCCTACCGGGCTTCATCATTTTCCTTACCCGTTTTCTTTACCAGCAAACTTAAGGCAGCAGAATCAACTGGTAGAACTTGGTCAGGAACGTGGTATTGGTGTCCACAAAGGTGAACACACCGTTGGTCGAAGTGACGGTTCCGGAGAACGGGGTCCAGCTCGGCGGCGCGAGATTGGTGGTCCAGTTCACCTGGAACTGCTCGTTGGTCCAACCGGACCAATGCAACGTCATGCCGTTGGTGCCATAAGTGACGCTGGCGAGAACGGGAAGCGGATTGACGAACACAGTGATGAGATTGGTCGCGGACAACGCCGGCATCCCGCTATCGGTGACAATCGTAATGATGGAGTTGGTCGTGCCCGCCTGGGCCGTCGTGGGGGTCCAAGTAATGAGGCCGCTGCCGGGATTGATGCTGACACCAACGGGCGCGCCCGCCAGCGCGTAGGTCAAGGTCTGGGGCGGAAGATCGCCGTCCGTGGCGCCATTGGACACCGTGAGCGTGGCGGTGGGCGTGACAAAATAATTCGTCGGCTGCGAACCGAAGAACGGCGCGGTGTTCGGCGCATTGGTCAGGAGCAACAGCCGGTAGAACCGCGTCGGGCCGAAGCCGCCGGTCTGCGTGCCATCATCAAAGAAGTTGAACTGCGCATTCGTCGGACCGACCGGGACGTTCGTGTTGTAGCTGACGACCGGGGGATTGCTGAATGCCTGCCAGCTCGCAGGCGCGAGACTGGTGGTCCATTGCACCTGGAACAAGTCGTTGCTCGGCGCAAACCACGTCAGCAGGAAACCGTTCGTGCCGGCGATGTTCGTGTAAACGATGCTGGCGATGGGGATAACCGCCGGCACGGGCACGTTGGTGACGATGACGGTGAACTGGTTGGTGGCGCTCAAGGTCTGGTTGGTGAGCGCATACAGATTCGTATCCGTCACGACGGTCGTGATGAGATTCGTGCCGGCCAGCAGCGTCAGGGTGAGCACGCCCGTATTCGTATCCACCGCCGCGCCCGAGGGCGGAGCCAGCAGCGAATACGTCAGCGTGTTGGTGGGAATATCCGAGTCCGTGGCGGCGTTGGTAATGACCAGCGTGGTGCCGGCCAGGACGGTTTGACTGGCCGGAGTGAGAATGAATTGCGGCGCGACATTCACCTCGTTCACGATGACGGTGAAATTGGTCGTCGCACTCAAGGGCACCGGCGCGCCATTGTCGGTGACGGTGACGGTGACCTGATTCGTGCCGGGGCCGTCGGCCTCCAGCGGCTTGAGCGTGATGACACCGGTGTTGGTATCAATCAACGCCCACGCCGGAGAATTCGTCAGCGCGTAAGACAGCGTGTTGGTCGGCAGATCCGCATCCTGCGCCGTGGCCACCACGATATTCGTCGTCAGTTCATCCATCACCACGGTTGGGAACGCATTCGTCCAGAACGGCGCGGAATTCGATTCGAGGACGGTCACGGTGAAATGGTTGGTCGCGGTCAACGACTTATTAACGAGCGCCCACTGATTCGTATCAGTCGCAATCGTGGTGAAGGTATAGGTTCCAGGCCCCTGCGCTTCCGTCGGCGTCCAAGTAATGATGCCGTTGGTGGAGACCTGCGCGTTAGTGACGCCGCCGGAGACGGACAGCGCATAGGTCCAGGTATTCGTCGGAATGTCGGAATCGCTCGCCGTATTCGTGACCGTCAGCAGCGTCAGTTCGGAGACGGTGAAATTGGTCTGGCCCGGCACATTGGTCGGCCAATACGGCGGAGTGTTCACCTCGTTCACGACGAGCGTGAAGCTGTTGGTGGTGCTCAAGGCCGGGAAGCCGTTGTCCGTGACGACGGTGGTGATGGTGTTGGTGCCGGGGCCGTCCGCTTCCTGCGGCGCGAGCGTGATGACGCCGCTGAAACCGCCGATGCCCGCCCACGCCGGCGAAGGACTGATCAGCGAATACTGCAATAGCTGAGCCGGCGTGTTGGAGTCGGCGGCGACGTTGTTGACGAGATTGGTGGTCAGCTCGTTCATCGTGAGCGTGGTGCCATTGAGACCGTTCGTCCAGAACGGCGCGGTGTTCGTCTGGTTGAGGCCGTAGAGCGAGGACAGCGCCAGGCTATGGAAACCGCCCGCCGCGATGGCGACCACATTGCTCAAGTTGGTGGGGTAACCGGTCAACTGACCGGCGCTGGAATCACCCCAGAACAGCACCTTGCCATTGGCCTGCAAGGCCAGGCTGTGATAGCCGCCGGCGGCAATGGCGACCACGTTCGTCGCCCCGGCGGGCACATTGGTTTGATTGTTGCCGTCGTAACCCCAGGCAACGACCGTGCCGTCATTCCTCAGCGCCAGATTGTGATAATAACCGGCCGCAACGGCGACCACGTTGGTCAAGCCGGGGGGCACATTCGTTTCGCCATCGCCGTTGTAACCCCAGGCGATCACGGTGCCATCATTTTTCAAAGCCAGGCTGTGCAAATCACCCGCAGCTACTGCCACTACATTGGTCAAGCCGATGGGCACATTGGTCTGACCAAAAGAACTTACGCCCCACGACGCGACGTTGCCAGTGTCACGAAGTGCCAGACAATGAAAACCGCCGCAGGCCGCCGCCACAGCATTGGTGAGATTTGTCGGAGTATTGGTCTGCCCGAATTGACCGGAACCCCAAACCAGCACGGTCCGGTCGCTGCGCAAAGCCAGACTGCTTCGCTCGCCGCCGGCCACAGCAACGGCGTTGTTCAAACCGGCCGGCACGTTGGTCTGGCCAAAGGTATCGTCACCCCAGGCCACGACAGAGCCGTCGTTGTTCACCGCCAGGCTGAAGTCATACCCGGCACCGACGCCCACCACCAGATTGGTCAAGGTCGAGGGCAGCGGCGTGGTCTGGCCGAAGAAATCGGCACCCCAGACCACGACGTTGGCCTGGTCAAAAATCTGGTCGAAGCCGTAGGTCACGCCCACGATGTTACTGACCACGAGCCGGTAGTGATATGGCAGGTTGGTGATGAGGCCGGTGATATTGGTGGTCACAAACACCACGTTGTAATTGGTGCCGATGGCAACCGGCGGCGTCGTCACGCCGTAGGCGGTGCTGGTGCCCCACTCGAACCACGCCTGGGCGTCCGTGCCGTTGGCCGTGGCCATGCCGTTCAATTGCGCCCCGGCGCCGGTCAACCGCGTGGCCGGCAGCGTCGTGGCAAACGGCGCAGGAGTGGCATACGGATTGGTGAAGATGAGATCACCGCCATAATTGGTGCCAAAGATATTGGTGCCGATGGCTTGAAAATGATAGACCGCGCCGGGGGGCGCCAGGCCGGTGACATCATTGGTGACCCACTGGGCCAAGAGGTAATTATTTGTCAGCAGTGTGCTTGTTGATGAGATCGTTCCGTAATTGGTGGTCAATCCATATTCAAAATAGACCGTGGTATCCCCGCCATTCGGCGTGACCAACGCCTGGAGCGTCGCGGACCCGGTCACCAGATTCGTCGCCGGCTTGGTGATCACCGTGGGCGAGAAAAACAGCAGATGGAAAGTCACATCAATGGCATAGTTAGCCCCGGCGACGTTAGGGTTCTGGACGCCAAGGTAATAAGTGCCCCCGGCCACATTGGTTGAACCGGGCACAAAGTATGCAGGCGGTGGATTGGTTCCGATTACAGACAAACCGTTGGTGGAGCCTGCGAGTAGTTCAACGTCGTTTGGAGTATTGGTAATCGTCGGCGGGACGTTGGTGCTCCACCACAGATTTAACGGCAGCGTGGCGAATAGCAGTGAATTGGTGGCCCAGTCAGCATTAGTTGGTGCGGTGACGAGATACCATTGCGTGGCGCCGCCGGGAATGAAGTTTGTCACCGGGCCACCATTGGTCAAGGTAATCGTGGACAAGGTGAAATTGGTGTTGGCAAAGGTGAAATTCAACTGCCAACTCAACAGCGTGGCGTTATTCGTCGCCCCGGCGCGGGTGTCCAAAATTTCCAACTGCCAGGGATCGCCATTATTCATTTTACCATAGGCGCTGGTATTGATGAGCGGGGACAATGACTGTTCTGCCTGATAATAGAGATTGCCCGGCAATTGAATCAGCATCACGTCGTCAATCAGCGCATTCGTATCAAAGGCGAGCATCTGCGCATTCGTGAACGTCAAGCCAGTCAAGGCAGCCGCCGAGGCTGCCAGCACCACAGTCGTATTGGTGGAGACGGCGGTAAAGTTATAATACTGAATCATCCAGTCAGCATTGGTGGACGCCGTTAGCAGACCATTTGTGTCCTCGCTGACAGAACTGGCAAGCCAATAAGTCAACGCATACTTCTGACCCGGCACGGTCGGAACATTGGCTGAAACCACGCCGTTATCTAATTGCAGATAATTCACTCCGGTATAGGCATTCAGGTTGGTCGCAACCTCAACTTGATTCGTGGCCACGCTCCAGCCGCCAAAGCCAGCGCCTTGCGTATAGGGTTGAACCGGATAGGCTTCAAAACTGTCGGTCACGATCGAACTGAACACGGTTTGCGGCACCAACGGCGGTGGCGCGAACTTGATGGGCGTGGTCGTCAGATTGGTATCTTCGGTGAAGGACAAATAAGCGTAATTTGTCACCACGCCACCCGTCGTATAAGTCCAGACTGTCTTGGGATTTGAATTACTGAACTGGTTCATCACGATCGTCAAGTAAGTAGTCGGGAGAATTCCATTTGTAGGCCCATACGGCACGTTGGTGCTGATAGGTTGAGTGTTTTGCGGGCCACCGCCGCCGCGAGGCGGATTGCTGACCATGCCCGTATCGAAAATCAAAGAGTTCGTGGAAATATTCGTCCCGTAATAGATCGTCATCTGGTCGGGCGCGGTATAAAAATTATAGGTGATCGGAAACGAGCCAGAAGTGCTGCCGGTATTGATGACGTTGGTATTGGGCTGCGCCGTGCCATTGGCGCTAACACTAACCATGTTCGTCGTAACATACGTCGCGCCGCAGCCGTTGGTGCTCTGGCCACCGCGATTTTCCATGAGTAGATAGCGCGTGCCATCGGGACTGATCAGGTGAAAAACCAAATCCGAAATGCGCGGATGATCCACGCGCAGGCCAACATTAATGCCTTGAATCTGGTCCGTTCTGGGCACGTCAATGTAGGAATAGGTCACGGCGTCGTCCAGAATCGGCACGGGGCCGGTTGAAGCGTAATCCACCGCCTCCGCCGCCGAGGCAGAGAACGCGAGCGTGGCAATTACATAGATGGTCTGCGGCAGAGCGCTGGCATTGTAGAGGCCAATATAATAAGGACCGGGCGTCAGCGGCGGGCCATAGGAAATCGACCCGCCGGGTGGCACGCCATTCACCAGGTCAACTTTGGCCAGATAATTGGAGAAGGTCGGATCCGTATTATAGTTCAAATACAGTGTCACGGGCGGCGCAACGGAGGGCGGCACCGTTACGTTCGTAGCAGCCACTATCAGATTGGTATAGCCCACCGGCACGTCGACATAGTCGTAATACCAGGAATTCGGCTGGACGGTCACATAGACGCCATGCTGCAAATCTTGATGCGGCTGCAGCAATAATGATCCTTGAATATTACCCAAAAAACCGGGTGCGTTGTCACTCGCGTGCAAAATCCAGACGCCCTGCCCTTGCTGGCGAACGTAGCTTTGCAAACTGCCCGGCCCGGCGGTGGGTATGGAATTAGAAACATCTCCCTGCTTACTGTCATCGTAAACCATCGTATAAGTGCCGGGCAAATTCGGCGCGTTGTGCGACATGAGATTGACCGAACTGTTGGCGTTGGCCGTAGTGGAATGATTCAAAGACACCGCGATGTCACCGGCGTTTTGCACGGCCAGGATGTTCGTTACAATGACGCGGCGCATCTCTATCGGATAGATGGCGAGACCAATCGTATTCGTGTAGCCCGGGAGCGAAGCGGGGCCGTCCGGGATTTCCACTTGGGAAAATTGGACCACTTCACCATTGGTGGTCATCTGGCTAAACGCGACGTTGCTAAACTCCGCAAGGAAGGCGTATTCGGAGGCCATTTGATCCTCCGACTGCACGCCGATGTAATAAACCTGCCCGGGCGCGGAATTGGACGAAACGATGAACTTGGTGCCGCCGCGACTCAAAGCCGAGGCGTAAAATGAGCCAGCCCCCCCCGTCGCCGAGTTGCTGATGCAGTTGGCGATGACCGTCGCATCCAGATTTGTCAACGCTTCAGCGCCCGGTCCGCTGGCCACAAAGAGATCGATGTTCGCCTCCGGCAACGTGGCGTTGGCATCCGAACCCGCGAACACGCCTTGACGCGGAATCGCCAACGTTTGCGGCAGGAACGTGATGAAAGCGGCATTGGTGTAATCCGCTGAATGACTCGGCGAGTTGGTCACCACGTAGAAATGCCACTGGTTCGTCTGGCCGATGGTCAGCAGGGCATTCGTGACATACGGCGAACCGGCCGGAAAAGCCAAGGTATTGGTGGACATCACCGGCGAACTCGCGCCGACAATCTGGTTCATCAACGGCGAATTGGTGCTAACGATCACAGTGACGCGCTGGTCGCCAGTCGGATTGGACATCGCCGAGGTGGAGGTGATGCTGAAGCCATTGGTGCTGGAGCCATCGCCGCAGGAAACAACGAGCACAAAATCCTGGGCGATGTCCGGAGCATAAACACCCGCCGCATTATTGGTCTGGGTGGTGACGGCGTTCACATTCACGGCAGCACCGGAAACCACAATCGCGAAGTTCGTGCCGGCGTGCGGCGACAGAAAGACATTCTGCACATTGTTGACAGTATCCAGAACCGCCGTCGAGTTAGTAGGATTTTGCGCCGTATTGTAAACCTGATTGGTCTCGATGTCGTTGCCGTAATAAACCACTGGGTTGGTTGCGTTATCCAGATTGCTGACGGTCAAGCTCAGGTTGTTGACAAGCTTGATCGCAGCGGCGGGATTGCCGGGCGGATCCGTCCACGCGAGCGTGACCCGCAGCGGCTGCGCTTGCGAATTCGGCGGGATGGAAATCTGATAAGTGCGCGTATCGCCCGTGGCCAGCGCATTCGCCGGACTTTGATCAATGAAGAAAACCGAGTTGTTGGTGCTGGCGACAGTGTTGGTCAGCGTCGGCGGAATGGAGTTGGGCAGATTGACGAGGCCCCAGCCTTCGTAGTTGATGAGGTTGTTCACCTGCAAATTATAAAAGCCCGTCAAGCGCGCGCCGTTAATGAGCATCGCCTTAAGCAACGCCGGGCTGGGCGTGGTATGGAGCGTGTTGGTGAAGTAATCCTGCATCAAGGCCAGCACGCCGGAAACATCCGCCGCCGCCATGCTGGTGCCGCTCTCGTAGCGGTAATAATAAGGCGACGTGCCAATTGAATTGTTCAAGTTGCTCAAAACTTCGTAGTAGTTACCCATATCATTGGTGGTGACCACTTCCAAAAACATGTTGTATTTCACTGCCACATTCGTGGGATTACCGACGCTGAAATTAAAGTCGCCACCGTTATTTACAATTTGCGACAAATAGTTGGGCGGACTATCCAGTGGAATATTCACATTGTTTTTGGCGGTGGAAAAATCATTGTTGGTGGCATCAGGATAAGTCGTCACCGACACATAGATCGGCATGTTCGTCACGTTCGGCACCGTGTTAAAAATCTGAATGGTGAGGCTGACGACATTGCTCTTTGCGGTGAAACCAAAATCACTCAAGCTGTAATAGTTCAGCGAGTTGGCAGCCACGGTCTCGTCGTTGATCTGTTTGAAGTAAAAATTGGTCGGGTTGTAATACGTGACCTCGTCCCACGTCGTCGAACGCGTCGAAACCACGAAGGATCCTGGCGCGACCACGTCCGGCTTGAACCGGCCGTAAGTGCCTTCCGTGCCGATGCCCACATTGCCGCGCGCGGAAAAGCCCGCCACCTGGGAACCGTCATCCGTGTCGCCATACCACGCCTCCACCGGATTGGTGGAACCGAAAGGCAGGTAGGTATTCGTGATATACCGCTGCTGCTCCAGCGCACCGACGGTGATCACATTTTTCGCCGTGGCGGGCGAGGCAATGGTGTCCGGACTGCCGCCGCCGCCGTTGTTATTGTTGTTGTTCCCATCGGCATTGCCACGGTTGCCCGCCGCAAACACGAACAACACCGGCTGCGGCCCGGTTTTTTCGGGCAACGCATCGCGCACCGCCGCATCGTAGCTGGCAGCCGCGAGGTCATATTCATTGGCGCCCTCATTTCCCCAGCTGTTGTTGGAAATCAACGCGTTCGTTGCCGCCGGTGCTTCCTGCAAATACCAATCGGGATACTGCACATAGAAGTAATTGGTCTCACCCGCCGGCCCGAGGACATAATTGGCCGCGCCCGGGAGAAAGAAATTCGTCTGGCCGATGACGAAAAAATTGTCGTCGTTGCCGCTTTCAAACAAACCGCCGCGATAATAACCGTTGATGGCGCCGACCGAAAACAGCGACGCAGCCGGTGCCTTGCCGCGAAATTGGCCATTGGTCCCCGGCATGATTGAGCCTTGCGCGTTCGTCACCGTAGTGGATTCCAAGCCGCTGCCCGCGATTTGTCCCGCAACAAAAGTCCCATGGCCATCCGTGTCATAACCACTGCCCGGCGCATCCAATAACACGCGTCCGGACAAGTCCGGGTGGTTGGTATCGATACCGGTATCATTCACCTCCACGATTACATTGGTACCGGTGAGGTTCAGATAATTTGTCGGCGCCACAGAATTGAACGCCACGCCGGTCACCGAACGAGAAAGGTCATTGGCCGCCACCCGCCGGTGCGCCGGCTCCAACAGTTGCACGCCGGGCAATTGCGCCAGCGCCAGCCAGTCCGCCGGGGGCTGCACGCGGACAATCGGACCGAACGGCGAGCGATCCGTCGCCACCACGATGCCGCCGAGTTTTTGAATCTGCGCCGCCGTCGCCGTCGCACCGTCACTGAACAGCCCGAGCGTCAGATATGTCCCTTTCGCCAGCGGCTGCTGCTTCACCGCCAGCCCAAGCAACGATGATTGCACCTTGAAATAAGGATCGTAAGGCAGCACCGCCTGGACGAGCGAATTGCCCGCCAATGCCGCCGCGCCTGCTGACGTCAATTGCACAAGCAACGCGTTATTGGGGATGTAGGAAACCGTCTTAGCCCCGGCCGCCGCCAGCGCGGCGCGAAACGCCCCGTTGATCGCGCCGCGAGACTGCACGAGATAAGCGCCCGGCTCGCCCACAGCGCGCAGGTGCGCAGGAATTCTTAAATCCATTTTCGCGTCGGTTTGAATCAGAGCGTTATCCAGCAGAATGGCGTGGTGATCCGACGCGAGCTGGCCGATGGACTTGGTCGTGTTCGAGAGCCGGTAAGCAAAGTGGTTCGTTTTGGCAAAAAGACTATTGGTGACGGCCGTCGCCAGGGCCGCTTTGCGCGCGGCAATCTGCGCCGCCGGCGACAGCGCAACGGGCGCGGGCGCGGCGGCATTTTTCGCCAGCGGCGCCGGACGGCCGCCGGACGGCCACAACAACCACGCCGCCAGCAGCGCCAGCGCGCACAACACGATCCAAAAACTACGTTTCATATCTTTACTCAAATAAATACATTGCCGTTCGCACCAAACTCGTTGGCCGGTTCAGTTCGGCGGCAGATTGTTATAACTTTCGATCACCACGCGCGGCGCCTTGGTCCGGGCGTTGTCCACGCGGATGACCGCGCGGGCGGCGCTTTCCGCCGTGATCTGGTAATTCGTCACCAGCCCGAAATACTGGCCGCTATCGGTCACCACGCTATCCGGCGCGGGGCGGAGCGTCTGCCCATAACAATACACCACATAGCGCGGCGTGCCATCGGCGCGCAGCAAGCCGAGCGTCTGCTGCGGCAGCCATTCGTAAAGCGCGTCGCTGATTTGCGTCGTTTTGTTCAGACCGGTCAGGAACGGCGATTGTTCCGTCAACGCCGGCGTGCGCACAATATCGCCAACATGCTCAAAGGCGCCGATCAGGCCGTCCGCATTGGTGAAGGTCGTGCGCGTGGCGTTGATACCAGCCGGCTGGTTGTTGACCATAAAGTTGACGGCGGCATTGACGTCCGCACCGGCGGGCGGAATATTGGTGTAGCCGCCGCTAAGGTTATTCGGCACCGCGAGACCGCTCATAACCGCCGACCAAGCGGCCAGATGCGTCTGGTTGACAGACAACGTGCCGTGAGTGGCGTTAGCGTTGGGTGCCGTCGTGAACAGGTCAAACAGCCACGCGTCCTGCACCGGCGCCGAGTTGGTAGCGTCAAATGTATTGCCGTTACCCGTCCAATCTTTCCAAACCGCGACACCGTCGTTCGTCAGAATGTCGGTGGACTTGAGATAGACCGTCTGCCACGGCGTGCCGCGATGCACTCGGCCCAGCCAGCCGACGCCGGGCAATTTGCCCGTCGGAAATTCCCAGTTGTCCGACTGCTGCACCAGCGGATCGCGCTCGGTCAGGTTAAAACGGTTGGTATCGACCGTGGCTAATTGACTGTCCGTGTAACGATGATTCCCGCTCCACGGCATATAACGGTCGTTCACGAAGCCAAGATTTAATCCGGATAAAGGAGACAATACCTGGTCGGCGTTATATTGATTCACGCCCAACTTGGGAAACTTGGTGTTGTCGAACTTGGCCGGAATGGCACTAATCTCGCTGGCCAAGTAATGCACCAGCGGATCGTTGACCTGCCACGAGAAATACTGCACCACCGAGCGGGTCGGCGAGTAAGGAGCCTGCACGTGCAAGAGCGTGTTGGTCGCCCTGCCATACTTATTGCCCGGCTTGAAAAATGCCGTAAATGAATCCAACTGTTGCTGCTTGGAGGTTCCCAGCGTCGCCGCTTCGGGATCTGCTTTCCAAGCGCCGTCTTCGCCGGGTGCATTACCACTCTTGGAAGAAGTGATTTGACTAAGGACACCCCAAGTCACATCGTTCGGCGGCGAACTGCCGTTGGGATAATTGGTGTTCCACACACCATAATTGGCCGAGCTATTGTTGGCCATATCCAGATCCGCAAGATTCGAGTTCACATTGAACCCGCCATCCGGCCCGGCAAAGCTGACGTAATCAATGACGCGATAAACCCCGTTGGTCACATCCAGCATGAACACCTGCAACCGGTTTGTCACCAGGACGCCAAACTGCGGGAAGTGAAAGCCGTTCGGCGAGTTAGTTTCATAGTTATTGAGCGTCCCGGGATTGTTATAACTGAAATAATTTGTCGGCTCAAAACCGGGCGCAACCAGACCCGAACCAAGCGGCATCGTCGCATAAGGCGAACGATAGACGGAATTCGTCAGAGACGGCCCGGCAAAGGTAATGGTTTTGATGGAACCAACCGCCGGATTTCCGCTGGAATCCGCCCAGCCCGCGCCTGACCCAGTCCACGAAACCAAGGGGATGGTGAGATAATTGGTCGAGAACGTATTCTGAAAGAGATACGGCGTTATCTGCTCATCGTTGGTGATGGTCAGCGTGGCCGCTTCGTTGATGCCGACCTGAATGGTGCCGGAATAATTGGAGACGTAAGAGTTCCACAACTCGATGCCGATGGAACTGCTCAGGCTCATCATATACATCTGGTTCGTATGAAAGTTCGCCAAATCCACGCTGTTTGCCGCATTGATGGCTGGCCGCGTGACTAGCAGCCGCCGTGTGACGGTCAGCGCATTTTCCATGGCGAACTCATTGAAATTTGGCAGGCCTTTCTTTGCACCAATGATCCACGGCACGCCATAGACATTTTCCAAAACATTCGTCCCGCCGCCCGCCGCAATGGTGGAAATTTCAAAGGGCGTGGCCAGGGCAAGGTCGCTAGGACCCGTCACGGTCGGCACATAGGCGTAGCCAGTGATATAAACGTCGTTGCCCACGCGGGAAAACATCGGCCGAAAAACAGAAGGATAATCCCGTCCCGCTGCGGCGGTCTGGTTGGTCGTGGCATCATACAGATTCGCCGCGAGTTGGAGGATGCGGTTGACGGCGGGCGTATAGACAAACTGGCCATCGATATAAACCGGAATGTTCGCTATGCCAAACGCATTCGTGACGGATACCCCAAACGTATTGGTGTATTGCCGGCGATTGGATGCAAGCCAGTTCGTGGTATAAGTGCGCAGCATCCGGTCGGCGGCGGCGGTGAAAAAGTCCAGCGGCGCCCACGACACGGCATTCGTCTCCGCGCCAGAGACAACGGCAATGTTCGTCGCAAGGCCGCTGGCGCTGTAGCCGACGACGACGTTGGAATAATTCAGATTCATCCGGGTGTCGTCCGCCGCGGAATCGGTGCCGAGCTGGTCGAGCATGCGGTAGAACGTGTAGCGGTCGTAGGTGGCAAGGTTCGTGCCGGCCGCATACAGATTGTAGGGGAAATTGCCGAGGTTCTTGGTGTTGTCGAACACATCGGAGGGCAGCGAAAAGAAGCGGTTGGTGTTATCCGAGCCGGCCCACGAACTATTCAGCGGGATGTTCACCAGCGGGAGAGCGGTATTGGTCATCAGGTTGCCGATGCTGTAGCCGTCCACGCCGGAATTGACCAGGGCATTGTAAAGCGGGCCACCCACGGTGAGCGCGGCGAGCGTGTTGTAATTGTAAGCATACCGCCAGGACAGCAGGGAACGGGCGTCTTCAAAGGCCGTCCCGGCGTTGGCGAAGGCCGGCTCCAGATAATTGTAAAAATTGCCGAGCGGTTGATTCCACTGGTTGGTGTTCAAATCCGCGAGGAACGCGGCGAGATTCAATTCCCACGAGCCGACGCCTTCGTTGCGGAAAAAGCCGTCCGCCGCCCCGAGCGCGGTGTTCTCCGTCTGGTTGTGGATATAATTCAAGTCCAGCGAATTGCCGACGGGCTGGGCCAGAAAGGCGTAGCGCGCCACGAAATGATTGTTGGCACTGTGCGGCTGGTCGGGACGCTCGAGCACACCCACCCATTCGGGATCGCCGATCTGGCTGTTCGCAACGGCATTGCCGTTGGCGTCCAGCAGCACGTTGCCCAGATTGTCGAGATTGGTCAGCCAGCCGTTCGCCTCGAACCGGCCATTGCGGTTCAGGTCGAGCCAATACCGGAAATCGTTCACGCCGGTGTTGCGGTTATAGACATACACCGGCGGACGGGGGAGCAGGTAGAGATTGGCGATGTTGTTAATCAAGTCGCCGGAGTTCAGCGGCTGGCCATCCGTATTGCGAAAATCATAATTCACATTCGTCGGATCGCCATTGCCGATGAAATAGCCGGCGGCATTCTGATAATTCGTCGAGACGAGCAGGCGGGTATTGTAGGGATTGGTAGTGGATAAAATGTTCGCCGCGATCTGCGCCTGCGCCGCCGCCAGGGCCGAGTCCGTGGCGAGCCGCGCCGCGGCGGTATCGGTGGTGGTGGTGACGGCATTGCGCTCGCGTCGGGCCACGGCCAGAAAGGCCACGGCCATCACCAGCGTCACCGCCAGCATGATGAGCGTGATGACGAGGGCGACGCCCGAGCGGCGATTGCCAATTGCCAATTGCCAATTGCCAATTTGATAACGGCGCACCGCCGGGGATTTCCCGCACCACCGGAACATTGGAAATTTGAAATTGGAAATTGGAAATTTCATGGTTGGTAGGCCGTGGGGTCAACGTTCGGGATGCTCACGCGCTGGCGGAACAGATGGACGGCCCCGGACTGGTCTTTGAGGAACAGGGAGCGGCGGTCGTTGGGCGGCAAGGCGGGCAGATTATTCGGCAACGAGGCGGCCCGCGCCAGCGTCCGGTCCTCAATCACGCCGAGCTCCAGCTCCACGGAGGCGGGAACGGTGTTGCTATACATGTAAAACTGCGCCTCGCCATAACTGTTGCCATACCCAGGCGCATAAACGAATTCGGTATTCACGGCGTTGGTGTAAATCCGGGGAAGGTCATTGATCCAAGTGCCGTTGGTATCGTAGGCCCGCACGGTGAGGTGCACCACGCCGTCAATCAGATGGCTCATGTTGGTCCACTGGGCATTGATCAACTGGTTCCGGAACAAATCAAACAGCACCCAAGGAGGATTGGCCGTGTTGGTTTCCGCGTAAAACCGGTAGAGCGGATACAGCGCATTGGTGGAACCGGAGTCCACGATATAAGCCACGCTCGTCCACTTGGTGTTTTCGCGACCGAGCACGAAAAAATAATTCAGCAGATTGGTGCGCTGCACCGAACTGCCCGGCAAGTTCTGGAACAGCGGGGAATAGTAAGTGGAATTCGCCAGCACAAAGAAATTCACCGCGCCGCCCGTGATATAGTTGCTATAACCGCGGGACGGCGTCATCCCGCGCAGATCGGCGGCCATCAGGTCCGTCGCCGCGCGGCTGCCTTCCAGCACGTCGGTCTGGGTGACGGCGGCGCGGAACGCGCGCTGGGTGCTGCTGAACACCGTCATCAGCGCCAGCACAATCATGGACAGCAGCGACACCACGACCAGGACCTCGACGAGGGAGAAACCATTGCCAATTGCCAATTGCCAATTGCCAATTTGACAACCGCGACGCGACGCGGCCATTTTCCCGTCGCCCGGGGAAATTGGAAATTGGAAATTGGAAATTGGAAATCTCATGGCGCGTTGGTGAAATACTGCGAACGGTAAAAGAACAGGTAACCATCGTTAGGATCCGGCGCCAACTGGCCGGCGACGGACGTGCGGAAGGTCTGGCGGCCGGCGCCCACCTTGCCGTTGGGCAGTTGGGGCCAAATGAACGTCATCCGCAGTTCGTGCAGATTGCCGTTGAGCTGCTTGCTAAAACCGGCAAGCGGACTGTTCGTGTCAAACGCCACCGCTGCGTTCACGCAATAGACGCGGTAGGCAAAGGTGTCGTCGCGCATGATCGGGTTGTTCTGCGGCGGCTTTTCCGCCGCCAGCCCGCTGATGGAACGGACATAGGCGATGACGTGGTTGCTGTAGCCGTTATAATTATAGGGCGGGAAAGCCTGGGGAATGCCGTTGTTATCGGTGAACTGCGGCGTGCTCATCACGCCGACGATGCGCGCACCGTTGGTGAGGTAAGCATTGTCCCAGCCGATGGTGTCGGAGCTGGGCGAACCACCGACATATTGGACGCGGTAATTGGTGACGGCATAGACATTGTTCGTCAGGTTGTCCGCGCCGCGCGCGGCGTTGCGCACGGCTTCGAGCAGCACGGTGGCGTCCTGGTTGATGACGGTCTCCTCGCGGTTATCGCGCTGGGTGTTCATGCCGAAGGGCAACACACCGATGATGGCCACGAGGGCAAAGCCGATGATGGCGAGGCAGATCGCGATCTCGATCATCGTGAAACCCGAGGCATTGCCAATTGCCAATTGCCAATTGCCCATTTGGAACCGGCGCGACGCGGATGAATTTTCCGGACGCCGGACGCCGGACAATTGGAAATTGGAATTGGGAAATTTCATTGGACCTGCTGGTGCAATTGGACGGCGCGGCCGGTCAGCCGGTCAATGCGGATGACATTGAACATGGTATTGGTGCTGTTGCCGGGCGGATTTTCGGTGGCGTCCGGAGCCTGGAACAGCAGCGTCTTGTTGACATCGGCGGCATACACCACGTTGCCCTGGGCGACGGGAATGTATTCATCGCGCGGCGCAAGGTTCAGGCCGTCCACGGTGAGCTGGCCGAGATAGTTGAAGGCGAGGTAGGGCAGCGCCGGCGCGAAATAAAAATTCGTTTCGACGGGAAACGGAAACAGGTTGGTGTAATTGAACTGATAAATCGGATAGGTGACCCCGAGGGAATAGTCGTTGATGGGGGAATAGCCGACGTAAAATTTATTGGTGCCGATGAAGGCGCCATCCGGCAGGGATTTCCATTCGGAAAGATACCGCGAGAACCCCTGCCCCGGCTGGTCGCCCACGGAACGCAGCGAAACGAAATTGTAGCCGGTGAGCTGCTTGTCCAGCAGGTTGGTGGCGGCGAGGCGCTGCGCCGCATTGAGATTATTCCACCAGGCGCTGTTGAGGGCGCCGGACGGGGTCGCGGGCGTATTCCAGAACGCTTCCGGCACGAAGATCATGTAAACGGTCGTGTGATGGCTCATGGCGAGCTGCCGCGCCCGGCCGATATCGTCGAGCAACTGGCGCGAGGCGCTGACCTGCAGATTGGACTTGCCGAGATTCTTGAGGGCGGGCACGGACAACGCCGCCAGAATGCCGAGAATGGAAATGACGACGAGCAGCTCGAGCAGCGTGAAACCGATTGCCGATTGCCGATTGCCGATTGCCGATTGGGAAACACAGCCCGGCGGCGGCCGATGTTCGCGGGCGAACGGCCGGTGGTCTGATGCGGTATGGAAACGAGGCTTCACAAATTTACTGCCAGCTCAAGACGTTGTCCTTGTTATCGCCAAAGATGGCGGGGCCGCCGACGGTTTTTTTATCCGGGCCGGCGGACCAGACCATGACTTTGCCGTGATAGAGAAAGTGGTCGCCATTGCCGCCGGCATCCACGGGATTGAAGAGGCCGTTGTAACCGCTGGTCCCGCCCGACTGCGACACGGTTTTTTGACAATAAAAAACATCGCTGGTGCCCTGCTCGTTGTAACTGGTGTTCATGGTGATGACGTAAGGATTGCCCCACGGGTCGCGATACACCAGATCCGTGCCCACGCCGGGCGACGTGGTGTCGCCGGACATCTTGGCGTTGAGATATTTGACCTGCTTGGGATTCTTGACGTGGTTGGCATTGGCCGTCGCACCGCCGGTGGGATAGGCGGTCAAATCCATCAGGATGGAGATGACGTTGTTGTTGTTGTCGAAAGCGTAGTTGCCACCCGCGCCAGCCGCCCAGGTGATGTTGGCCTGGGGGGGGGTGATATAACCGCAGGTGAAGTCATTGACGCCCGCCGCCGTCTGCTCGGCGGCGGTGATGGGAAAACGGCTATAGTCCTGGTCGTAAGCATTGATGGCACTCACGAGGTCGGCCATTTCGGTCCGGGCCTTGGTCTTCTGGGCGGCGACCTTGCCCTTGACCAGCACGGGCAACAGCATGCCGGCCAGAATGCCGATGATGGCGATGACGACGAGGAGCTCGGTGAGGGTGAAGGCGGCGCGATTGGCGCGGACCGGAGAAATTTTATTTTTCATAGGTTTAGCGAGGTTTTGGCGACGGACAGGATGGGGCAAAAGGGTCGCGGCGGGCAATGGTTTTGTGGGAGCGCCCCGGCGGATTTCGAGGCCCTGGCGCAGACGGATGGACGGGCACCACGTGCAATCATGCCACTCGATCTGCAGGGAGCATTGCCAGCAATCGGGGCCGTTGGTGGGATTTAAAAACATGGTCAGGGGAGAGGGCTGTTCAGCTGCACCGTCCGGCTCCAATTGCAGATGAGATTGGTCTGGCCCTTGATGACGAGCTGCACCCACAAGTCGTAGCCATTCGGATTGTTCACGCCGGGATAGACGTAGCGGAAGGGATTCACGCCGGGAGACATGGGCGGGTAAGTGTCGGCCGGCCCGCCGACGGAGGTGACGATCATGGTGGTGCGCACCGAATTATTCGTGACGTATTCGTTGAACTGGCTGGGCTTCAGGCCGGCCAGAAAATTCTTGGCACTGATGGCATCCTCGCTGCCGCCCTGGACGGGAACCGAGTTCACCACGCCGCCCACCCCGTAAGCCTGGAGATATTGGGCCTCGCTGATGGTCGAAACGCCATCCAGGGTGGTGAAGGTTTTGGCGACCGAATTATGCGTGACGCCGGCGAGCTCGTAGTAAAGCTGGCTCAGCAGGGAGCTGTCGGCGGGCAGCGCATAGGTTTTTTTGTTGCCCGGCGGATACGCGCCATATTTGGCCTTGTAACCCTCCAGCGCCGTCGCCAGGCGCTCCAATTCCACGCGCGCCACTTTTTTGTACTGGGCCTCCTTCACTTTGGACAAGACGGGAATGGTAAACCCCGCGAGCACGCCCATGATGGAGATGACGACGAGCAGCTCGGTGAGGGTGAAACCGAAAGAGTGACGGGTGGCGGGTGACGGGTGACGGGAACCGCCACGGTCCGTCGGCACCGGCCGGCCAGTGGTCACCGGCCACTGGTGACTGTTAGTTTTCATAAGGTTCATCGTTCGCGTAATTCCTGCTCCATGCGCTCGCTCAACCATTGCTTGACCATGCTCTGATAATTCAGATAGCGCATCCGGGCGAGCCGCTTGATGCGCGCCAGCATGCGCGGATCAAACCGCAGCGTAATCGTCACGGATTCGGACGACTCGGAACTGCCGGCGACGGCAGCCTCCATCAGGCGCAGGTCGGGGCGGTTCTCCGCCCAGAACACCGCCTCAGCCGACTCGCTATCGAAAATCGGCACGTCTTCCCAGTTGGCAAAAGTTTGCACGGCAAAAAATACTCCACTACGAGAGCGTCTGATCCAACTTACGCTGATAGAAGAACCGCTCCTCCGGCGCGAACACGCGCGCCATAAGCACGCGCACCGATTTGCCGTTCGTCCGGTAGACGCTGTAAACGCCGACGCCGCCGGCGGACATACCCAGGTTGAAGAACCGCGCCTGCACCCCGAAGCGAGGCGTGTCCGGCATCAGCCGGACCGCAAACGGATCCTCAAACGACTCTTCTATTTCCCGTTGGGTCAAAGAACCAAGCTCAAAAGGCGGATTATTCCAATCGAACTCCATAAAGGGTCAGATGTAAATAGTTCGCCCATGCAATGTGTATACAATGTATTTACACATGAGGTTGGTTTTTGTCAAGTTTGCCTCTGAAAATTGATTCAGCCGGGTTATTCCTTCTTACCGTCACCCTCACCGCTCAAGGTGGTGATCATGGCAATCAGGGGCAGGAACATCGCGATCACGATGCTGCCGACGATGACGGCCAGGAACACGATCATGATCGGCTCCAGCAGCGAGGTCATGGCCGCGACGGCGTTATCCACTTCCTCGTCGTAGTTATCGGCGATCTTGAGCAACATTTCCGGCAGGGCGCCGGTCTGCTCACCGACGTCCACCATGCTGATGACCATGGGGGGGAACACGCGGGAGGCTTCGAGCGGCGCGGTGATGGTTTCGCCTTCCTTGACGCTTTCGTGCACCTGGGCGACGGCGTTGGCGATGATGACATTGCCGGCGGTCTCCTTGACGATGGTCAGGGCCTGCAAGATGGGCACACCGCTGCTGACGAGCGTGCCCAAGGTGCGGGTGAAGCGGGAGATGGAAACCTTGGTCACGACCGGGCCGGTGGGGGGCATGATGAGCTTGACCTTATCCCAGGCATGGCGGCCGAATTTGGTCTTGATGAACAGGAGAAACAGCACCACGACCACGGCGACGGCGCCCATGGTGGGCAAAATGTGGTCCTTGATCATGTCGCTGAGCCAAAGGACAAACAAGGTGAACCCGGGCATGGTGATGCCCATGCCGCTAAACACGTCCTTGAATTTGGGGACGACGAAGCACATCAGCAGAATCATGATGCCCACGGCCACGATCAACACGGCGATGGGGTAAAACAGCGCCGCCTTGACCTTGCCCTTGATCTTCTGGGCCTTTTCGGAAAATTCCGCGAGGCGCTTCAGCACGACTTCCAGCACACCGCCGAGCTCGCCGGCCTTGACCATGTTCACGAACAGGCGGTTGAACACTTTGGGGTGCTGCGCCAGCGCCTCGGAAAAGGTGCTGCCGCCCTCGATGGAGGTGGCCAGCTCGGCCAGAATCCGTTTCAGGGCAGCCGAGCGCTCCTGTTTTTCCAGCACGCGCAGCCCGCGCAACAGCGGCAGACCGGCATCCACCAGCGTGGCCAGCTGGCGGGTGAAGGTGGTCAGCACCTTGGGCTTCACGCCGCCGCCGAGGCCGGGAATCTTTAAATTTAAATTGATGTTAAGGCCGCCTTTTTTACCGCCGGACCTGGCTTTGGCGGCCGGCTTGCCCTTGGATTTTTTGGCGGCGGCCTTGTCCTCCCGGTCCGCCTCGGTGATCTTGGTGGGGAACAGCCCCATCTCCTTCACGCGCCCGATGGCCTCGTTCTGGCTGCCCACTTCGATACTGCCCTTGGTTTCGTTGCCACGGGCGTCGAGGGCGACATAATTATATTTAGGCATGGCGGATCAGGTGTATTTGACGACTTCGTCAATGGTTGTATCACCGTCGAATATGCCGCGCAAGCCGTCTTCGCGCAAGGTGACCATGCCCAGCTCCACGGCTTTCTGGCGGACCACGACGGTCGGGGCGCGCTCGTTGACGAGGTTGCGGATGGCATCGCTGACGATGAGCAGCTCAAAAATACCCTTGCGGCCCTTGTAGCCGGTGTCATTGCAGACGGAACAGCCGCGGCCGTAATGAAAAATCTTGTCGCCCAAGTCATGCGGCGACAGGCCGAGCAGCGACAGCTGCTGCTCGGTCGGCTCAAACGGCGTCCGGCAATTCTTGCAGATCGTGCGGACGAGCCGCTGGCCGAGCACGGCCATCAGCGTGGAGGAAATCAAAAACGGCTCCACGCCCATGTCCACGAGGCGCGTGACGGCGCCGGGCGAATCATTGGTGTGCAGCGAGCTCAAGACCAAGTGACCGGTCAGCGACGCCTGAATGGAAATCTGGGCCGTCACCAGGTCGCGGATTTCCCCGACCATGATGATGTCCGGGTCCTGGCGCAAAAAGGATTTCAGCGCCTTGGCGAAAGTCATGCCCTGCGCCTCGTTGACGGCCACCTGCATGATGCCCTCGATATCGAACTCCACCGGGTCCTCGGCCGTCAGCAGCTTGGAATCGATGGTATTGACGCGGCGCAGGCAGGAATAGAGCGTGGTGGTCTTGCCGCAGCCGGTCGGGCCGGTGACGACGAAAATGCCGTTGGGCCGCTGGATGACCTCGGTGGTGAAATCGTAAACGTATTTCGGGAAGCCGAGCGACTCGATCTCCAAATTCACCGACGAGCGGTCGAGCACGCGCAGCACGATGGATTCGCCGAAGGCGGTGGGCAGCGTGCTCACGCGCAAATCGATCTGCTTGCCCCCGAGCTGCAGGTTGATACGACCGTCCTGCGGCAGGCGCATCTCGGAAATGTTGAGATTCGCCATGATCTTGATGCGGGAGGCGACCGGCAGCGCGAGATGCTTCGGCGGCGGGGCCATTTCGTAAAGCGCGCCGTCCACGCGGTAGCGGATGCGGAACTCCGTCTCAAACGGTTCGAAGTGAATATCGCTCGCGCGGTCCTGCACGGCCTGCTGCAAGACGAGGTTCACGAACTTGACGATGGGCACCTGGTTGGCCAGCTCCTCGGCGGCCTTGGTGCTATCGCCCACCGACTTGGCGTCCAGCACGAGCTTCTCATCGCCCAGCTCCTTCAAAATCTCGGCGAAACTCTCATTCTCCTCCTGCCCGTAAAGCCGCTCAATCGACCGGGAGATATCCCCCGGATCGGCCACGACCACCTGCACATCGCGCTTGGCGATGAAGAGAATCTCATCCGACTTGGCAGGGTCGAGCGGGTCGGCCAGCGCCACCTGCAACATCCCGTCCTTGAACCCCACCGGCAGACATTTATACATCTGCGCCACCTTGGCGGGAATCAGCTTCAGCACGTCCTGGGGAATTTCGCGATCCTTCAACGACACCACCTCCGTGCCAAGCGCCGTCGCCATGACGTGGAGGATGTCGTCCAGCTTCATGATGCCGAAGTCCTGCAACACCTGGATGACCGGCGCGGCGTTGCGCTTCAGCTCGCCCGCCACCTCCTCATACTGGAGATCGTCGAGCAGCCCCTGGCCGTGAAGGAGGGAGAGCAGCGGATTATTGATTTCTTCGGACATGAACGAAATTATTTTTTACCACCCTTGTCCACCGCCTGCGCCAGATCCAGCTCCTGCAGCTTGGCCAGGATGGTGGTCGGGTCCTGCGACTTGTTGATGACCTCCTCGCGGGCGATCATGCCGGCGAGATATTTATCAATCAAGAATGAGTCCAGCGTCACCATGCCGTATTTCATGCCGGTCTGGATGTCCGACTGGATGCGGAACGTCTTATTATCGCGGATGAGCGCGGCGATGGACGGCGTGTTGATCATGATCTCGAACGCGGCCACGCGGCCCGGCTTGTCAATGCGGGGAATGAGCAGCTGGGAAATGACCGCCTGCAACACGGTGGAAAGCTGGATGCGCACCATTTCCTGCTGGTTGGTGGGAAAGGCGTTCGTGAGACGGTCAATCGTCTTGGCCGCGCCGGTGGTGTGCAGCGTGCCGAAGACCAAGTGGCCCGTTTCGGCCGCCGTGATGGCGGCCTCGATCGTTTCCAAATCGCGCATTTCGCCGACCAGAATCATGTCCGGGTCCTGGCGGAGCGCGCGGCGGATGGCCTCGGCGAAATTCGGCACATCCACATGGACTTCGCGCTGGGTCACGAGCGACTTCTTGTGCTTGTGGTAATACTCGATGGGATCCTCAATCGTGATGAGATGCACTTCCTCGCGCGTCTCATTGACGATGTTGAGCATGGAGGCGAGCGTGGTGGATTTGCCGGAACCCGTCGGGCCAGTGACCAGGATCAGACCGCGCGGCTTGAACAACAGATCCTTCACCGATTCCGGCAACCCGATCTGCTCGTAGGTGAGCATCTTGCTGGGGATCTGCCGGAGCACCATGCCGAAATTGCCCTTCTCCTTGAACACGCTCACGCGGAAGCGCGCGGCCTCGCCGAACGCGAACGCGAAATCCGCGCCGCCGCGCTCGCGCACCTGCTGGATGTGCTCCTCGGACGTGATGCTGCGCATCAATTCCTCCGCCGTCTCCGGCGTCAGCGCCGGGCCCTCCACCCGGTGCAGCGTGCCGTGCACGCGAATGGTCGGCGAGGTGCCCACCCGCGTGTGCAAGTCGGACGCGCCTTCCGACACGACCAACTGCAGCAAATCTGACATGGCGTAAGACATAAAAATTAAAAATTAAAAATTAAAAAGGCAAACGGCAGCGGCGCCAGCGACGGAGTCCCGGCGGCCATTTTTAATTCTGCATTTTTCATTTTGAATCCGTTTTAGCTATCGTCGCCGACGGTGGCGCGGATGACCTCCTCCGGCGTGGTGAGGCCGGCGAGCACCTTGCGGATGCCGTCCTCGCGCAACGTGCGCATGCCCATCTCGCGGGCGCGCTGGCGCAGCACCGTGGTCGGCACCCGGTCATAAATCAATTTCCGGGCCTCGTCTTCCACGACAAAAATCTCGAAGATGCCGAAGCGCCCGCGGTTGCCGGTATTGTTGCAGTTCTGGCAGCCGCGGCCCTTCTGGATGTTTGCATTCTTCACGTCATCCATGGTCAAGCCGAGGGAGCGCATCTCCTGCTCGGTCGGCTGATACGGGGCCATGCACTTCTTGCAGATTTTGCGGACGAGGCGCTGCGCCATCAGGCAGCGGGTGGAGGAGGCGACCAGGAAGGGCTTCACGCCGATGTCCACGAGACGCGTGACGGCGCCGGGCGCGTCATTGGTGTGCAGCGTGGAGAACACCAGGTGACCGGTCAGCGACGCGTTGATGGCGATGGAGCCGGTCTCGATATCGCGGATTTCCCCGATCATCACGATGTTCGGCGCCTGACGGAGAATCGCGCGGAGCGCGGCGGCGAAGGTGAACCCCACCGCCTCGTGCACCTGCACCTGGTTGATGCCGGACAGCACATATTCCACCGGGTCCTCGACGGTGATGATCTTGCGGTCGGGCCGGTTGATGAAATTCAGGCAGGAATAGAGCGTGGTCGTCTTGCCGGACCCGGTCGGGCCGGTGACCAGCAGGATGCCGTCGGGCAGCGCGATGATGCGCTCGAAGGTCGCCTGGTCGTCGCTCAAGAAACCCAATTCCGGGAGACCGAGCCGCAGGCCTTCCTTGTCCAAAATACGCATCACGATGCTTTCGCCGTGATTCGTCGGCAGGCAGGAAACGCGCAAGTCGATCAGCTTGCTGCCGATCTTCGTCTGGATGCGGCCGTCCTGCGGCACGCGATGTTCCGAGATGACCATGCCCGCCTGAATCTTCAAGCGCGCGATGACCGGCGCCTGCAACCGCTTCGGCGGCGACTTCATCTCCTGCATCATGCCGTCAATGCGGTAGCGGAGGCGAAAGCGCTTCTCCAGCGGCTCGAGGTGGATATCCGACGCGCGCAGCTTGAAGGCGTCCACGATGATCTGATTCACCAGGCGGATGAGCGGCGCGTCCGCCTCGACTTCGCCGACCTCCTCAATTTTCGCGACGTGGACATTCTCCTCCGTCAGCTCCTGCATGACATCCTTGAAGATGCCGGCGTCCATGGATTTTTTCTCGCCGCCGTAATACTTGCCCAGCGCCGCCTCGATGTCCGGCTCGGACGCCACGCGCAGCTCGATTTCCGTGTTCAGCAGATGCGTGAGGGAATCGATGGTGTTGAGGTCGGACGGGTCGGCGATGGCCACGGCCACCTTGCCTTCGGTCTTGAAAACGGGGATGACGCGGTATTTCTTGGCGATGTCGCGGGGGACAATGGCGATGACCTCGTCCTCGATCCGCATGTTGGCGAGGTGAACGACCTCCGCGCCGAACTGCGCGGCCTTGGCCTGGGTGACGTCGCCGGGGCGGATGACCTTGTTGGCCACCAATAAATCCACGACGCCCACGCCGGCGGCGTTGGCCTCCTCGCGGGACCGGGCGACCACCTCGGCGGTGGTGAAGCCAAGGTCAACCAGCAGGTCCAGCAAATAATCGTCTTTTTCTGCCACGAGATTTTTTCCGCCGCCCTACTATTAAATTCGGGATTCGCGGGACAGAAAGTTTTCATTTGCAGGCACAAAAGTCAATGCCGACGCGAAACCTTTTGCGGGAAAACCGCCGGGGAAAATCCGCCAGCCACCGCTCACGGGCAGCCGGCCGGCCGGCAACCTCAGTTGGCCGGAAGGTGCGGGCGGTTGAGATACCACAGCAAAACCGCCACCGACAGCACGGCCAATCCGCCCAGCACCAGGGTGAAATACCAGATTTGCCGCTGGTGCCCGGAGGTTTTGCTTCGGCCGGAGGATCTGCGTTTACGGGACACAGGAGAAACGTAGGGCAAGGAATCCGGTCTGGCAAATCCTTAAGAGCCGGTCGGAACATTCGGAGAGGTGCTGTTTTCACGGCAAAGGTTGGATGGCAAGGCGCGACGAGGGCGAATACCCTACACGAGTCTGCGACCGAGGAGCAAGGAAGTCAGACGGCTTTTGCTCGCGAAAACCCTACGAGCGGCGGGTCCTTGGCCTTTGAGCTTCGTGGTCGCGGGCGGCACAGCCCGCTGCGGGGATGCTCCACCCGCTCCGCCTCGCCCCAAGCCAAAAACCCCCGCCGCAACACCGCTCCCAATATTCAGACAGGCTCTCAGCCCAGCCACCGGGTCAAGAGCGGCGCGAGCACCAGCGCCGGCAGATAATTCGCCAGCTCCACCCGCCGCACCTCCAGCACCACCAGCGCCGTGGCACAAATCACGAGCCCGGCGGCGAGGTTCACGGCGGCCAGCCCGTGGTGCGCGGCCAGCCAGGGCCGGGCCAACGCGTGGACCGCCAGCGTCAGGCCGTTAAACCATAAAAACACCGGCACCGCCGCCAGCGCCACCGGCCAGCGAAACAGCCGCACAAAACTCAGCGTCGCCAGCCCGTCCATGACCGCCTTCAGCGCGAACGGGAAAAAATAATCCGCCAGCCCATCCGTCACCGCGCCCAGGAGTCCCAGCGGCGCGGCGCAAAACAACATCGTGGCGGCCACCAAACCATCCACCGGCCGGCCGGCGGCCGTTTCACCGCGGGCCAGCAACTGCGCCGCGTGGCGGCCAAGCAGGTTGGACATTTTCTGGAGGGCGAGCAGCCGGCCCAGCAGGTGGCCCAACACGACGGCCAGCAGCGCGAGGAACAGCTGTTTCAAGACCGAAGAGAAATTGCCGCTGACATTCTGCCAGAGGAGCTGCAGCCCGCAGAACGCGAGGAAGGCGCCCAGCGCGGACTTGAGGCGGGCCTGCGCCCGCGCCGACAACCCGGAGCGCCCCGCCAAACCAAACAGGGCCCCCAGCAGAATGCCGAGCGCGTTGAGAAAGGCACCGATCACCGGGAGATTGTGCCGCGCCGCCGGAGCGATGCAAACGAAGAAATGTTTCCCTTCGCGCGCCGCCCGCCCTAAAATCCGCGCGCCAAACAAAATGTCCGTGCCAAAAAAAACCTCGCCGTGGTCGTGGGTGCCGACGCTTTACCTCGCGGAAGGGCTGCCCTATGCGCTGGTGATGTCGGTGGCGCTGGTGTTCTACCAAAACCTCGGCGTGCCGAACGCGGAGAACACTTTTCTCGTCGGCCTGCTTTACCTGCCGTGGGTGGTCAAGCCGCTGTGGAGCCCGGCGGTGGACCTCCTGAAAACGCGGCGGGGGTGGAGCTGGACGATGCAGCTGCTCGTCGGCGCGGCGCTGGCCGGCGCGGCGCTCGCGGCGCCGACGGCACATTTCCTGGCGGCCACGCTGGCGTTTTTCTGGCTGCTGGCGTTCGCCTCCGCCACGCATGACGTGGCGGCGGACGGCTTTTACCTGCTCGCGCTGACGGAGCATGAGCAAGCGTGGTTCAACGGCATCCGCACGACGTTTTATCGCATCGCGGGCATCCTGGCGAAAGGCCAGCTCGTCATCCTGGCGGGAATCCTGGCGGCGCAGTCCGGCAGTTTTCCGGCCGCGTGGTCGCTGGTCTTCGGCCTCGTGGCCATCGTCATGGCGCTGCTGGGTATTTATCACCGCTGGATCCTGCCGCGCCCGGCGGGCGACCGGCCAGCGGGCGCCGGCCGCAACCATTTCCCGGGCGAATTTTCCAAAACCTTCACCGCGTTTTTCCAAAAGCCGAACATCGGCGTCGCGCTGCTGTTCCTGCTGATTTACCGATTCGGCGAGGCGCAGATGATGCCGGTGACGCAGCTGTTCCTGCTCGACGCAAAGACCCACGGCGGGCTGGGCCTGACCAACGCGCAGGTCGGTTTCGCCTACAACACCGTCGGGGTGATCGCGCTCATCACGGGCGGGCTGCTCGGCGGCTTTGCGATCGCGCGGCGCGGGCTGAAATTCTGGCTATGGCCGATGCTGCTGGCGATCCACCTGCCGGACGCGGTGTTCGTGTGGCTCGCGGCCGCGCAGCCGCAAAACCTGTCCGCCATCGGCGCGGGCATCGCGGTCGAGCAGTTCGGCTACGGCTTCGGCTTCGCGTTTTTCATGCTCTACATGCTCTACCTGGCCCGCGGCGCGCACGCCACGGCGCACTACGCGCTATGCACCGGCTTCATGGCGCTGGGCATGATGGTGCCCGGCCTGTGGAGCGGCTGGCTGCAATCGCAGCTCGGCTACCAACTGTTTTTCGCCTGGGTGATCCTGGCGACGATCCCCAGCTTCCTGGTCGCGCGGAACATCCCGCTGGAGGCGGAATTCGGGCGCCGCCGCCCTCCGGAGCGCGCGAAATAAATTGCTTTGAACGCGCCGCGCCGGACAGAATCCAAGTTCACGATGAAACCGCACCGCCTGCTCCTGCTGCTCGCCGTCCTGGCGGCCGCCGTGCCCGCCCGCGCCGACCGGCCGGCCACCGCGCCCGCGCCCCGGCCCAGCATCCTCCTCATCCAATGCCACGACCTCGCGCGCGGCGACCTGAGCTGCTACGGCCAGACGAATTTTCAGACGCCCAACCTCGACCGGCTCGCGCAGGAAGGCATCCGCTTCACGCATTACACCGGCGGCGCGGACAGCGCGGCGACCACGGCGGAACTGCTCGCGGGAACAATCACCGCGCCGGCCGCCGAGGAGGCTAATCTGGCGCAGCGGCTCCGGGCCAGCGGCTATCACACCGGCCTCATCGGCGAATGGAGCCAGGGCGGCCCGCCGTGGACGCACGGGTTTGACGAGTTCGCGGGCTTCCTGGAGGACGCGGAAGGGACGAATTATTTTCCGGAATACGTCTGGCGCCACGCGCCCAAGAGCATCTACAACGAGACGACCAAAACCTTCGAGGCCTTCACCGGCAAAGAATCGCTGTATCCGAACCTCGGCGGCAAGCAGGGCCAATATCTGCCGGAGGTGCTCACCAAGGCGATGGTCAACTTCGTGCGCGTCAACGAGCCGGACGCCGCCAACCAGTTCCGCCCGTTCTTCCTGCTCGTGAACCTGCCCGCCCCGCGCTCCGCGACGGCGGGGGCGGACCACTTCCCCGTGCCCAGCGACGCGCCGTTCACGGGCGAGGCGTGGCCGCAGGCCGCCAAGGACCGCGCGGCGCTGATCACGCGGCTCGACAGCAACATCGGCCGGCTGTTCGAGCAGTTGAACAAAATGAAGCAGAGCAACAACGTGGCGATCTTTTTCACCGCCAGCTCCGCGCCGGAACCCTTTGCGAACACCAACCTCAACTTCCTCCTGCCCGCCGGCGATTTCCGCCGCGCCCACCCGGCGCCGGCCCTGCCGCTGCTCGCGCGCTGGCCGCAGCAAATCCCCGGCGGCCGCGTGAGCAATGCGAAGTGCAGCGTGCTGGACCTGACGCCCACGGCGCTGGCGCTCGGGCAGATCAAACCGGCGGAGGGGATGACGGGGATTTCACTGCTGCCAAACCTGCTGGGCGCGACCGGCCAGATCGCGCCGGATGTCACCGACCCGCGGAAGCCGCAAGGCGAATAATTCAGCGCGCGGGCGCGGCCGCCGGCAGCGGCGAGAAGTCGCGCTGGCTGGCCACCTTGCGCGCGGCGAAGCCCACCCACACCACGGCCAGCACGAGGGCGAGCACCACCGCCGCCGCCGCAAACCACGGCCAGCGGTAAGTCGGTTTCGGAGGCTTTTGATCGGGGCCGGTCATGGCGCGGACATTCTCGCACGGATTCGCCCGGCCGCAAGCGCGCAGGGTGTTTCAAAACTCGACCGCGCGGTTTTTTGCGGTAGATTGCGCACGCTGCATGCACGAAAATGAAACCCGAGAGGATCTGCAGCCGACGCTCCCCGACGCCGGCCGGCAGACCTACGCGGTTTTCCGCAACCCGGATTTCACGCGCTACCTGATCGCGCGCTTCATCGCGGCGCTCGGCTCGCAGATGCTGGTCACGGCGCTGGACTGGGAACTCTACAAGCGCGCGCACTCCGGGCTGGCGCTCGGATTCGTCGGGCTGTCGCTGATGGTGCCGATGATCCTGTGCACGCTGCCGGCGGGGCAGGTCGCGGACCGGTTCAACCGCAAGAAAATCATCCTCGGCGCCACGCTCACGCTGGGCCTCGCCAGCCTAGGGCTCACGCTCACCTCGGCATTCATCCCGCTCGATCAGAACGTCGCGATGTTCCAAGGCTTCGCCTACACGCTGCTCGTGGTCGTCGGCGTAGCGCGGACCTTTCTGTGGCCGGCGAGCGCGGCGTTCGTCACGGCGCTGGTCGCGCGCCAGGAGCTGCCGCGCGCCATCACCTTCAACAGCGGCGCGTTCCAGCTCTCGTGCGTGCTGGGACCCTCGGCGGCGGGCGTGCTCATCTGGCTCACGCACGGCGCGTGGCTGGTGTATGCGGTCAACGTCGTGGCCGCGCTCGTCTGCGTCGCGCTGGTGGCGGGCATCCGGCACGAACACAAGATCCCCCCGCGCGAGCCGGTCTCGCTCAAGAGCCTCATCACCGGCTTCGATTTCGTCTATCACAACAAGATCATTCTCGGCCTCATCACGCTGGACATGTTCGCCGTGCTGCTCGGCGGCTCGGTGACGCTGCTGCCGATCTTTGCGGACGAAATCATCCCCCTGCACAACGGCGCGGAGGGCGTGGGGCTGGGCCTGCTGCGCGCGGCCATCCCCATCGGCGCGATCGCCTGCGTGTTCTTCCTCGCGCACCGGCCGCCGCTGCAACAAGCCGGCCGCACCATGCTGCTGTGCGTGGCGATCTTCGGCGCGGCGACGAT
The DNA here is from genome assembly GCA_903921455.1 of uncultured Verrucomicrobia subdivision 3 bacterium. The sequence goes on from CAIXPZ010000020.1 coordinate 37,236, forward strand.
CCTGTTCGGCCTGGCGAACCGCCAATGCCTCGGCGGCCTGCTGCCGGCGGCGGACGGCGCGTGGTTCTGGGTGGCCTTCGGGCTGATGGTGCTGTGCGGCGCGGTGGACAATGTGAGCGTGGTGGTGCGCGCGACGCTGGTGCAGCTCCTGACGCCGGACGACAAGCGCGGGCGCGTGTCGGCGGTGAACAGCCTGTTCATCGGCACCTCGAACGAGCTGGGCGGGTTCGAATCCGGCGTGACGCAGCATCTATTCGGGCCGGTGCTGGGGCAGACCATGGCGACGGGGGCGATCTTATCCACGGTGGCGGGCGGGTTCGGGACGATGGTCACCGTGCTGGTGGTGGCGTGGCTCTGGCCGCAAATCCGCCGGTATGGGAAATTGTCGTAACCGAGTTAACCGCCCCGCCGGCTCCCGGCATAAGCCGCAGGCAGAAAGACCGGCAGCACTGGCCAGAATGGGCTTGAGAAGCCCCGGCCCGGAAATACAATCGCAACAACCCCAACTCACCATGGACTTGAAGCCAAAGGGAATCTCCCGGTTTAGGCCAGCCGCCAGCAGGCGATCATCCCTGGGGGCATCCCTGACGGGTCTCGCCATCGCCGTGGCCGTGGCCACGAGTCCCGCTCAAACCAACGATCCGGCGGCAGCCAACGCGGTTGCGCCGGAACGGATGCGACAGGTTTATGACGAGGTCAAAACGCCGTTCAAATACGGCGTCATCCTCCGCGGCGAGACGAACCAGATCGTGGATTGCCCCAGCATTTTCCGCCAAAGCGGCCAGTGGTATATGGTCTATGTGGGCAACACCCAAAAGACCGGCTACGAGACCTTTCTCGCCCGCAGCGCCGACCTGTTGCATTGGGAGAAGCTGGGGAAAATCATGAGCTTCCGGCCCGGCGGCTGGGACCAGTGGCAGGTGGACGGGGGGATCGCGCTCGGCGATCCGACGTGGGGCGGCAGCAGCGAGCTGCAAACCTACGCCGGCAAATATTGGATGTCCTACATCGGCGGCGGACGCCAAGGCTACGAAACCGATCCGCTGGCCATCGGCATCGCGTGGACGAAGACGCCGACGGAGGCGAAGGAGTGGACCGCCATCGCCGGGAATCCGGTATTGAGCCGCGAGCAGCCCGGGGTGCGCGAGTTTGAAAAAATGACGCTCTACAAAAGCCAGATCATCCGCGATGAAAGCAGGACATTGGGCCATCCCCTGGTGATGTATTACAACGGCAAGCTCAAGAACGGGTTTGAGCGGATCGGCATGGCGGTTTCGGATGACATGATTCACTGGCAGCGTTACGGCGCGGAGCCGGTGGTCGCCAACGGCGGGGAAAAACAGCACGGCATCAGCGGCGATCCACAGATCGTGCGGATGGGCGATCTCTGGGTGATGTTTTACTTCGGGGCCTTCTGGCAACCGGGGGCGTTCGACACCTTCGCGTGTTCCCCTGACCTGGTTCACTGGACGAAATGGACGGGGCCGCACCTCGTCCAGCCCTCGGAGCCCTGGGACAAGCAGTATGCCCACAAACCCTGGGTGATCAAGCACGCCGGCGTGGTCTATCATTTCTACTGCGCGGTCGGCGACCAGGGCCGCGTCATTGCGCTAGCGACCTCCAAGGACCTGCTGCCCCAGGCGGAGTTTCGGCGCGACACGCGGACGGGGCAGAAATAGGGTTCGGGGACGGGAAACTTTATCTGTCTAGGCATCAATTGGTTTATGTTTGGGCCCCTAATACAGAAATTATTCAGCAAGTTCCTTTTTCTTTTCTGGTTCGCGGTTACTTGTCCGCCAGTTTTGCTAGTCGTCTGGTTTTTCCACAATCACGAAAACCTTCGAGCAAATTTTGGAGTGATTGGATTTATCCTCATTTTAATTTGGTTTTTTGGAAGTTGGTGGCTTGGCATGACAACTTCTCGCTATATGTTTGCTGAGAAGAAAATGTTTTTGGAAGCAGTAAAGTGCACACTTATAGACCTCCGGTTTAAGCTAGCTTTCATCCCCGTATTGGGGGCTTGGTTTACACCTGACGAAGATAAGACCAAAAATGATGATGGTGATGTCTAAATTGAGCCAATTCATTTCTCCTAAACAAAAAACGCCCCACAATCCTTTGCGGGGCGTTTGGCTTTCAGCGCCGTCGGCGCGGCATATTTGTAGTCCATCGTCCCAAAAGCATTCAGCTCCGTAGGAGCGGCATATTCCGATGTCGCTCCTACGGAGCTGGCGTTTTCTTTGATCCGGTTTTCTACAAAGATGCCGCGCCGACGGCGCTCAAATCGGGTTGCATCCCGCCTCGAAATAAAAACCGCCCCGCAATTGCTCGCGAGGCGTTTCGCAATTAAACCACTGGCTTCAGCCTTGCCGGCATTCCACCCGGCGGCGGCCCGTCAGTCTGCGTCCACCACTTTCACGGCCCAGCCGGGATACGGCTTGGCCCCCATCTGCGCGCGCCACAGGATGCGGTTCAACACATCCTCCGGGCAGCGGTCCGGCTGATCCAGCGGCAGCCGCGCGGACACATAGGCATCCGCCCGCGCGGACGCATCGGAAAGCTGCTTCGGCGCGGGGTTCATCTGGTCCAGCGGCACCTGGTTCGTCACGGCGCTGAACGCGGTGAAGTCCGGGACATTGGTGAAGCAGTCGAACATCGGGGTGGCGGTGGCGTCGAACTGGTTCATCGGCGGCAGGCCGAGCATCAGCTCCATGGTGCGCAGCAGGCTGGTCTGGTTGTATTGCGTGCCGATGACGGCATGGCGCCGGGTATAGGCGCTGATGACGTAGGCGGTGGTGCGGTAGCCGCTGACGTGGTCCCAGCCGTTCTGCGGGTCATCCTCGATGGCGATGATGCAGGTGTCCTTCCAGTATTTGCTGCGGCTCACGGCCTCGACCACGCGGCCGAAGGCGAGGTCGTTGTCGGCAACCTGCGCGGCGGGCGTGGGCTTGCCGGCGCCGGTGCCGCTGGTGTGGTCGTTGGGCAGCCAGAGAATGGTGAGGGCGGGCAGATTGTCGTGCTGCTCGTAGTCGGCGAGGGCGCGGTTGAAGAAGGCGGCGCGCCAGACATCGGGCACGGCGAGGTCCCAGCCGGAGAAATTCGTGACCATGAACGGCCGCAGCGCCTCGATGTCCGGCTGGCTGGAATAGGCGATGGCATTCGCGCCGGTGACGAAATCCCGATAGGTGTCGGCAAACGTGATCTTACCCTTCTGGGCCGGATTTTTCCAATGTCTGGAAGAGGTGGTGAACTCGCCGAAGTTGACGACACTCCGGCCGTGGGCGAGCGCATTGTCCCAGATGAAACCGGCGGGCGAATAGGCCAGCGCATCGCGCCCGCCCTCGCCGTCGCCGCCGCAGGGATAGCTGCGCGGCCAGCCGGCGAACTCGCGCTCGATGTAATCGGTGGCGAGGCCGCTGTCGGCCCATTGATGGCCGTCGGCGCTGAGGATGCCGGAGCAATAAGTGTTGTCGAGCAGGGCAAATTCGCTCACAAACTTGTGCTGGTTCGGCGTCACGCGCCCGCCGAAGATGCAGAGGCTGGCGTCGCCGTTGCCGGCCGGGACGTCGCCGAGCACCTGGTCGTAAGTCCGGTTTTCCTTGATGATATAGATGACGTGCTTGAACACGCTGGCCTCGCCGGCGCGCTCGGGCACGGGCACGGGCGCGCGGTTGAGCCGCGGCGGCAGCTTGGCCTGCGCGAGCAGCGGGTAACGGAGGTTCGCCAGGGCCGTGGACGTGAACTGCGCGAGCGCGGCCTTGCCCGGCAGCGGCACGAGCGAGAGCGTGCCGCAATACTGATGCGTGTTGAACCCGAAGCCGGTGGCGCCCTGCCGGCCCTTCTGCGTCTTGACGGCGATGTCCTTGAGGTTCGCCACGCAGAGCTGGTCGTGCCGGGCGTCGAACACGACGGCGCCGGGGAACCAGCCGACGGGGATCAGGCCCAGCAGTCGGGATTCGCCCGGGTCGAATTGAAAAACCGCGACGGCGTTTTGCGTGCCGTTGCAGGCGAAGAGCTTTTTGCCCGAGCGGTCGAAGGCCAGCGCATTGGGCTGCGCGCCGAACAGGTCGCCGGGATTCTGCCGCGCGGTCAGGGTCTCCACGACCTCGTCGTTGCGCGTGTCGATCACGCTCAAGGTGTCCGCCCCGGCGCTCGCCACGACCAGCCAGCGGCCGTTCGGCGAGAGCGCCAGCGCGCAGGCGTGCGGGCCGGTGATGATCTGTTTGGGCGCGGCGGCCACCGCCGGCGACGCCAGGTCAATGACCGTCACCGAACCTTCGCTGGCGATGCTCCGCGCATCCACGCGCACGAGCGTGCCCTGCCCCGCCGGGCCGGTGACGCTGCCGGCTTCCGGGCGACGCCCGCCCCAGTTGCTGACGTAAGCCTTATGCCCCGCGAGCACCACGTCAAACGGCGCGACGCCGACCTCCCAGGTCCGCAGGATTTTTCCCGTAGCCGCCTCCAGTTCGAGGAGACGGTTGGAAAGATTGAGCGCGACGTAAATTTTTTTGCCGTCCGCCGAAACCGCGAGGCCGGCGGGAATCTCCTCCTTGCGCGAGGGCGCGGTGGCCGGCGGCAGCGGGAACGCAGAGAGCGGCGCAACCGACTGGTTCCGGGCGACGCTGAAGACCTTGACGTCGCCGTTGACATTGGAAAGAAAAATCCGCGACCCGTCGGGCGAGAACGCCAGGCCGGTGAAGCTGACCTGCGCCTTGTCATCGGGATTGAGGATGAGCGACGTGACCGGCTTCTGCCGGCCCACGGCATCGGGCGGCAGCGGCACGCGCTGAAGAATTTTTCCCGTGGCCGGCTCCAGCACCACCAGCTCGTGCGTCAACCCGGCGGTGACGAGGAGCTTCCCATCCGGGCTCAAGGCCAGCACCTGCGGCCGCAGGCCGGGCAACTCGATCAAGGCGCCCGCCGGCGTGACGAGCTGGTTGGCCGGCGTGATGAGCGCACCGCCGGCATGGCCGACGGGCGCGGCGGTAGCCGGAAAGTCATCGGCAACGAGTTTACCGGAGCCAAAACCAGCCAGGGCCACGAGGCCGGCGCAGATAGAACAGAGATTTTTCATCGCGGAAAAGATGCAACCATAGACGCCGGCCACGACGGGTGACGTTACAGACAATCACGCCACCGTCACTCCACCGCCGGATCAAGACGCTTGTCGGTGATGAGATATTTGCGGACGTAATCGAACACGGCATTCTCCAGCGAAGTGACGGGGGCGGCGTAGCCCGCGCCGCGCAAGCGCAGCAGATTGGCCTGGGTGAAATACTGATACTTGTCGCGGATGGCCTCCGGCATCTCGATGAACTTGATGACCGGCTTCTTTTTCACCGCGGTGAAGACGGCATTGGAAAGATCGATCCACGTCCGCGCGCCGCCGCTGCCGATGTTGAACAGGCCGGTCGCCTTCGGCGTCGCGGCGAGATGCAGCGTCATCGCCACGCAGTCCTTGACGTAGAGGAAATCGCGCTGCTGTTCGCCGTCCCGGTAATCCTTGCGGTAACTCTTGAACAACTGGATGACGCCCTTGCCCTGGACTTGCGCGAAGCTCTTGTGCACGAGCGAGCGCATGTCGCCCTTGTGATCCTCGTTCGGGCCGAAGACGTTGAAATATTTCAGACCGCAAATCTTGTTCAGGAACCCGGCGCGCCTGGCGTGGAGGTCGAACAGGTGCTTGGAGTAGCCATACATGTTCAGCGGCCGCAGCGCGTCGAGCGCCGCCTCGTTGTCCTCCATGCCCTGCGCGCCGTCACCGTAAGTCGCGGCGGACGACGCATAGACGAAGCGGGCTTTATTCGCCAGGGACCAGACGGCGAGGTCGCGGGTGAACTCGTAATTATTCTTGATGAGATAGGTCGCGTCCTTCTCCGTGGTGGCGGAACACGCGCCGAGGTGCAGGACGCAATCAAATTTGCCGAGCGCGCCGGTTTGCAAGCGCGGCAGGAGATCGGCGGCCTCGACATAATCCGCGAAGCGCAACGGCGCGAGGTTGCGCCACTTCTCATCTTTGCCGAGGATATCGCAAACAACGATGTTGTCGCAGCCGCGCCGGTTCAGCGCCCAGACAAGCGCGCTGCCAATGAAGCCCGCGCCGCCGGTGACGAGGACGCGCGCGTCGGAAAAATCATTGGGCTTCATAGGCGATTACCAGCCGAGGACGTGGGCGAAGATGAGCGGCGCGACAATGGTGGCGTCGGATTCAATGATGAATTTGGGCGTCTTCACGCCGAGCTTGCCCCAGGTGATTTTCTCATTCGGCACGGCGCCGGAATAGCTGCCGTAGCTCGTGGTGGAATCGCTGATCTGGCAGAAGTAACCCCAGAGCGGGACATTGGTGCGCAGCAAATCCTGGTGCAGCATGGGCACGACGCAGATCGGGAAGTCGCCGGAAATGCCGCCACCGATCTGGAACATGCCGAGCGTGCTCTTCTTGGTGGCGGTGCGGGTGTAATGCTCGGCGAGCCAGGTCATGTATTCGATGCCGGTGCGGACGGTGTGGACGTTCTTGATCTCGCCGCGAATGACGGCGGCGGCATACATGTTGCCGAGCGTGGCGTCTTCCCAGCCGGGCACGACGATGGGGAGATTCTTTTTGGCGGCGGCCAGCATCCATGAATGTTTCGGGTCAATCTGGTAATACTTCTCGTATTTGCCGCTGAGCAAGACTTTGTAGAAGAATTCGTGCGGAAAATAGCGTTCGCCCTTTTTGTCGGCGTCGGTCCAGACTTCGAGCATGGCTTTTTCCATGCGGCGCATGGCCTCGCCCTCGGGGATGCAGGTGTCGGTCACGCGGTTCATGTGGCGGTTGAGCAAGGCCTGCTCATCCTCGGCCGTCAGCGAGCGGTAGCCGGGGACGCGCTCGTAGTAATCGTGGGCGACGAGGTTGAAAACATCCTCCTCCAGATTCGCGCCGGTGCAGGTGATGAGATGGACCTTGTCCTGCCGGATCATCTCCGCGAGCGAGAGGCCGAGTTCCGCGGTGCTCATCGCGCCGCCGAGCGTGATCATCATCTTGCCACCCTGGTCGAGATGGGCGACGTAGCCCTGCGCGGCGTCCACGAGCGACGCGGCGTTGAAGTGGCGATAGTGGTGCTGGATGAAGCGGGAAACGGGTCCGCCGGTGAGTTTAGCTGGTTTGAGCGACTTTTTCTTGGCCATAAAATTATTCGGAAAAATACTTACGCAAACAATACGGATGTTCCCGCGAAATCCAATCTCAAATTGAGAAAACCGGCGACAAACCGGAAGCGAAACGGGCGGAGCTTACTGGACGACCACCAAATCGGGCTGCGCCTGCGAGAGTCCGCCCTTCACGTTGCCCAGAAACCGGGCGCGGATGATGACGTTATTCTTGCAGGTGGTGTTGTTGACGCGGAAGGCCGCGCCGCCGCAGTTCAAGGCGATCAGGTTGGTGAAGGAATTATAGACACATTCGGTTTTGGGCGCCGGCCCCCAGCCCGACGCGGTCTGCGTCTCGGAATGCGCCATGAACACGCCGTGATGATGGCTGTTGCGGATGGAAACATTCTGGAATTGATTCGCCCGGCTGGAGCGCATGAAGATGCCGAGGTCGTTCGCGGTCAAGACGGCGTTGCTGATGACATTGTGATTGAAGGCCAGGTCGAGCGAAATGCCCGCGCCGGGATTATCGTGCAGATTCAGATCCGCGAACAGGCTCTCGGTGGTGAGGTAGCAGGCCAGGCCATCAAACTCGTTATCGAACGCATCCAAATCGCGCACGGTCAGGCGCTGCACGCCCAGCGTCGTGACCAGGCCGCCGGAACGGTTGCGCGCGCAGGTGACGTGCGCCACGGTGGAGTCGCTCACGCTTTGCACGGTGATGCCGTTGTTGCGGATCTGCGAGCCCTCGCCGGCCAGCCGCCAGAGCTCGCGCTGCTGATGCCGGCGGTTGCCATCGATGAAGAGATCGCTGACGCGGAGATGCCGGACGATTTTCTGCGGATGATTGACCGGCTCGCCCAGAATGATCACGGGGCAATTGGCGTTATCCGCCAGCCACAGGATCGTGTCCGCACCGGCGCCGCAGAGAACCTGACCATCCCGCTGCAACACGAGCGGCTGGTGGATCTCAATTTTTCCCGGCGGCAGGACAACTTCACCGCCGCCGGCCGGCAAAGCGTCGAGCGCGGCTTGAATGTCACGGTCGTTCACGCCAGCGCTCAAAGTGACCACGACCGGTCCGGAAACCGGGATTTGCGGGGCGGCCAGGCCCAGCAGCGGGGAGAGCAGCAGCCACAGGATTGCGGCGATTTTTCCCGGCGTGCCGGAACGGACCGTCTGATTGAAGTTCGTTTTCATAACCAACGAGACCTTGCGACCAATCAGGGATTACCAAGCAATTTCGTCCAATTCCAAAATTCGTCCAGCAAATAATTAGTTTTTTTGCAAAAAAGTTTTTTTTGACTAATCGGCGGCAATCGCCGCGGCGGCGCGCGGACCCAACCGATCGTTTCGGGATTCCCCAAAACGCCGGAAGCGGTTATGCTCCGCGCGAAATTTATGCCGACGCCAATAAATTCCGCCGCCGCCACGCCCGCCGCCCTGGGCTACACCATGCCCGCCGAATGGGAAACCCACGAGGCAACCTGGCTGGGCTGGCCGCACAACACCAGCGACTGGCCGGGCAAATTCGAGGTCATCCCGTGGGTCTATGGCGAGATGGTGCGCAAAATTTCCGCCGGCGAAAAAATCCAGCTCATCATCCGGCACCCGCGGGACGAGGCGAAGGCGCGCCATATTTTCCAAGCCGTCGGCGTGGATCTGCGAAAAATCAAATTCGTGGTGCACCCGACCAATCGCGGCTGGACACGCGACACGGGGCCGATCTTTGTCAAAAGGCCGAAGGCCGAAGGCGGGAGGCAGCGAGCGGAAACCGCCATCGTGCACTTTCATTTCAACGGGTGGGCCAAATACGACAACTGGCGCAAGGACACCCGGGTGCCCGAAACCGCCGCGCGCCTGCTCGGCAAAAAGCTGTTCCACGCCGAGCACCAGGGCAAACCGTTCGTCATCGAAGGCGGCGGCATCGAGCTGAACGGCCGGGGCACGCTCATCTCCACGGAGGAATGTTATCTGGATCCGAAAATCCAGGTGCGCAATCCCGGCCTGGGCAAGAAGGAAATCGAGGGCGCGCTGAAAAATTATCTCGGCGTCACGAACGTCCTCTGGCTGGCCAAAGGCCCGAAGGGCGACGACACGCACGGCCACATCGACGACATCTGCCGGTTCGTCAACGCCAGGACCCTCGTGCTCGTGCGCGAAAAAAACGCCAAGGACGAAAACTACAAACCGCTCGCGGAGAATTGGGAGCGCATCCAGGAGTTCCGGCTCGAAGACGGCCGCAAGCCGGAAGTGGTGGAGCTGCCCATGCCCGCGCCGCTGCATTTTGACGGCGTCCGGCTGCCGGCGAGCTACGCGAATTTCTACATCAGCAACGCCGCCGTCATCGTCCCCACCTTCAACGACCCGAACGACCGCGTGGCGCTGGGGATCCTGGCGGAGCTGTTCCAGGACCGGCCCGTCGTGGGCATCCACGCGGTGGATCTGGTCTGGGGCTTCGGCTCGCTCCATTGCCTCACCCAACAACAGCCGGCATAAGGAGGACGACCCTTTTCCTTTGGCCGCGCCCAGAGGCCAGCGGCAACAGGAGGCGGATCAAACCCAGAAAAGAAAAAAACCGCCGGCAAAGGATGCCAGCGGTTTTTTAAATACGGGTGGTTTTATTCAACGCCCGGCTGGATTTTATCCTTGCGCAGAATCCGCGCTACGCTGATGCCAAACGGGAGCAGGAGCATCGCACCGGCAACAAAGGTTGACGGTTCGGGAACTGAACCCACATCCCGAGGGTTCGGCGGAGTCTCAACTAGCATGCTTTGGCCAACCCGAGAATTAGCATCGGTCAATTGCATCACTTGCACCCCATATAAGCCGTTGGCATCCGCTTTGGCCGCAGTGATGGTTCCAAACGTCGTCAACAGAAGATTGTAAAATGGATTACTGTTAACAAACACACCCGTAGATGAAATCTCTCCTTCCAAGGCCCATAATGTGTTTTGCAACAGTCCGGCACTGGTAACGCGACCGGCTCCATAATTGTATCCCCCCAAAGTAGCGGCAGCAAACTGGCTATACAGGTAGGCTGTGCCCAAGGAAATTTGGTTTCCGCTGGTCGCCGTGGTGGTTGAACCCAGCGTGACGTCGTAGACGGTGCTGCTGTGAAAAGCATCCGCCGTATCAATGCAGAAGGTCTCAAAACCGCCGCCGAGGATGGCACTGGCATTGTAGCCACTGAGAAAACTCCCGCCGGAGGTGGTGGCAGTAAATTCCCCACCGCTTCCAGATGAATAGGGATTGCTGCTTAGTGTAACAGTGAGGTTAGCAAACGCATTGGCCGCAACAAGCAGACCCGCAACCACACCTAGATAGTAATTTGTTTTCATATAATTTAAGTTTTACCCGATTTATCTTACCTCAATACCTGAACATTAAATCATATCCTTACTGCAAACCTCTATCCACAAAAAGGACAGTCCGCTTCACATTTGGGTCATTGGCAATGACCTGAATGCTGCCGACAACAGCACCACCCTCACCGTAATACCATTAATAAATTCACCATGGGCATCACGGTCACCAACCCACTGACAGCTCGCCAATATATAATTGCCCGCCACCGACCGCAGTTCACTCGGCGGGCGGTTTGGCTAGTGAATCATCTCGCTCCTTTGCCTTACCCACAACAACTGGTTTAATGGCATAAAAAGATCCAAGGGCCAACCGTCCCTATTTTGCCAAATTCATTGACAGTTTTGCTAATTTCGCTATTAATTTTCAGTGAACGATAGTTAATTTGCAGTTAGCGGCAATTAATTACCATGAAAGGATCGGGATTTATTCAAATCGATATCAGATGATGAATAATTGTTTCGCATTTTTGGACTGGAAAGCCTGCGTTTTACTGGCCAACAGGCTACTTGCGACAGTTGCCGGAACGGCTGGCAATGGGGCTATGGACAAGCCATCACGGACGCGGATTTGACAATGGCGAACGGCAGGTAAACCCCCATCCATTTTTGAAAACGTTATGAATACTTTGATTTTGGCTCAACAAATACAGGCGGTAAAACCTAACACAGTTCAACTACGCATGAAAACTAAACTGACTCTGCCAATCCTGATGCTTTTAGTAGCTCTTCTGAGCGGTTTAACGGCAAGCGCAACCATCACAACCACCAACTTTACTTCGAGCGGCACCTGGACGGCACCGGCTGGCGTCACGGCAATCAATGTTGAGACGTGGGGCGGCGGCGGTCATGGCGGTTCGGGGTCAGCGGGTAAGTGCCGGTCGGCGCGCTGGTGTTGGTGCCGCCGGCGGCGGTGAGGGTGACGGTGCCGATGGTCTCGTTGTTTTGCAGACCGGCGGCGGTGAAGGCGGTCTGGCCCGCGCCGAGTGTCAAGGTGGTGCCGTAAGGTTTATTGGTGTTGTTGGCGGTCACGCTCAAAGCCGCCGGCGTGATGGTGAGTGCGCCGTTGGTGTAGGTGAAGGTGTAGTTGGTGGCGCTCAAGGTGCCGGCCGCAGTGACGATGGTGTAGTTGGTGCCGACTGGGCTGTTGGTGGTGGCGGTGGTCGTCAGGCTGGGGCTGCCGCTCAACACGCTGGTGGTGTCGCCGTTCAAAAAGCCGGAGGCGGTGTAGGTGAAGGCGGGATTGGCCGCGCCGTAAGTGCGGTTGGTGTTGTTGGCGGTGATGCCGAGCACGGCGGCGTTCACCGTCAGGGTGCCGTTGTTATAGGTGATGGAATAATTGGTCGCGCCGAAGGTGCCGCCGGTGGCCGCGCTCGGGGTCAGGGAATAAGTCCCCACGGGCGCGCTGGCGTTGGTGCCGCCGCTGGCGGTGAGGGTGAGCGTGCCGATGGTCTCGTTGTTTTTCAGGCCGGAGGCGCTGAAGGCGGTCTGACCCGTGCCCAGCGGCAAGGTGGCGCCATAGGTCTTGCTCTGGTTGCTGGCCGTGATGCTCAGCGCCGTCGGGTTCACCGTGAGGGTGCCGTTGGTGAAGCTGAACGAGTAATTGGCCGCGCTCAAGGAGCCGGTGGCGGCGGTGATGGGGTAGCCGCCCACGGCGCTGTTGGTGGTGGCGGTGGTCGTCAGGCTGGGGCTGCCGCTCAACACGCTGGTGGTATCGCCGTTCACAAAGCCGCTGGCCGTGTAGGTGAAGGCGGGATTGACTGCGCCATAAGACCGGTTCGTGTCATTGGCGGTGATGCCCAACAGCGCCTTGGTCACGATCTGTCCGCCGGTCAAGGTGCCGGTGCTGGCGATGAAGTTGGCGTCGCCGCTGTAAACCACGGTCACGACATTGCTGCCGGCGGGCAAGGTTGTAATGGCCGCGCTGTTGGTGCTGCCGGCAGCCAAGGTTACAGTGCCGCCGAAATTCACATTGTTGGTTTTGAATTGCACCGTGCCGGTCGGCGGCCCGCCCGCACCGCTGACGGTGGCGGTGAAGGTGAGCGACTGGCCGTAGGTCGAAGGATTGGCCGACGAAGCCAGCGTGGTTGTGCTGACGCGCCCGATGACATTCAGCTTGCCGGTGCCTTTGAAGAAAGTGGTGTTGGTGTGGGCCACTGCCGCGGTGCCCCAGGTGCCGCTGGCTTGGAACGTGGCACCGCCATCGAAGGAAAGGCCGCCGATATTGTTGGTGCCCGGACCCGCGATGTTGTTCGTGACGATGGCGGAGGTGTTCAGGAGCAGATTCGCAGTAGCGGCGATACTGTTGGTGGCCTCCAGCGTCAGAAACGCGCTGCCGGCGACGGTCACGTCATCGCTGCCGAGACTGCTGGTGCTTTTCACAATGACGCTGCCCGCGCTGACGGTGGTGCCGCCGGTGTAGGTGTTGGTGCCGCTTAAAACCAAGGTGCCGGTGCTGGTTTTGATGAGGCCAAAGCCGCCGCTGATGGCACCGGCGTTGGTGACGTTGCCCACACTCGTGCTGCTGCCGCCAACCTGAATGGTAAGGTCGCTGGTGAGCGCGGGGTAACTGCCATTGATCAAAATGCCGGTTGTCGCCTGATCATCGGAATTAAAAATCATCGTGCCTGCCGAGGGGAAGGTGACGTTGGCCGTGCTCACGGTCAACGTGCCGCTGCGGGTGGCGAGGCAGGCACCGGAGGCAAAGGTCATGGTGTTCAAGGGCGTGGCGGCATATTGGAAATCAAGCGTGGCCCCGCTGTTGATATTGAGCACCGCCGAGTTGGCAATCGCGTTGGCACTGCTGAGAAACAGGCGGCCGCTGTTGACGGTCAGGGTGCCGATGGTGGTGGCACTTCCCGGAGTGAGGATGAGATCGCTGCCGCCACTGGTAAGGCCGCCGCCGCCGCTGATGGTGCCGGTCAGGGTAATGGTGCCGCTGGCGTTGGTCATGGAAATCACGCCGCCGCCGCTGTTGAGGGTGATGGCTTTGGCGGTGGTCTGCGCGCCGGTGCCGGTGAACCAAAGCGTGCCGCCGGTGTCGAAGGTCAAGCCGCCGCTGCCGAGGTGTTGCGCGCCCGAAGTCGCGACGTTCGTCACCAGCACAGTGCCGCCGCTGATGATGGTGCCGCCGCTGTAGGTGTTGTTGCCGTTCAAGTCCAGCAGGTTTCCGATCCCAATTTCTTTCAAAATACCGGCCCCGGTGATGACGCCATTAGCCAAACCGTTTCCAATCGTCAAAGTGAAAGTGCTGCTGATCGAGACGATGCCGCCGGTGTTGAGGACAAAGTTGGTTGCCGTCACCGATGCCCCGACCGTCACCGTGTGCGGGCTTTGAACACAGATCAGGTTGGTGGTTGCCGACGTGGGCGCGGCGGCGGCGGTGGTCCATGCCGTGCCGTTCCAATTGGACCAGGTGGTGCTGGTGGCCCAAGTGCCCGTGGCTCGGCTGATAAAGTCGCCAGCGACGGGATTGATGATAATAGCCGAACTGGTGCCGGTCTTTGGCGTGGAATCCGTGGCGGTGAGGGTGACGGTTTCGAAATAATTATCCTTCGCGCTGATGGTGAACTGGCCGTTGGTGAGCGTCTTGTTATTGTCGCCGAAGGTGCTGTCGTTGTTACCGTCAAACACCGGGTTCCCAGTGCTGCTGGTCATGGTTACCAGAGTCGAGCTATCCGTGGTCACCGTATTGTTATTGGCGTCCTTGGCTGTGACCGTAACGGTGAACGCAGTTCCCCGCGTCTGTGGCGTGGTGGCGGTTACGGTATAACTGGCAATCGCTCCCGGATTGACAATGAAGGTGTTTGTGCCGGTTTTGCCGGAACCGCTGACGATGAAAGTCAGATTGCTCCCCGCCACGGTGGGCGTCACACTGACGCCTGTCAACTGGCCAGCCGTGAATGCCGCCGAGGTGCCTGTGATTCCTGCCGTGCCGCTATAAGTCACCGTGGTGGTGAAACTGATCACGGTGTTGTTGAAAGCGTCCTGCGCCGTCAGGGTGATTCCTGTGATTGGTGTTCCGGCTGTCTGTGGCGACGAAATTGTGGAAATCGAAAAATGATCCAGCGCGCCCGGATTGACGACAAAGCCGCCCGCCGAGGCACCCGTGAGGCTGCTGTAATCGGTGCTGTCTGTTGGTGCGAAGTCAGCCGTGATGGCGTAGGTGCCGACCGCTGTTGGCACTGTCGCCGAGCCATTGTATTTGATGTTGCTCACCGTTCCCGCTACCGACCCGGCTACCACCGCCGCCTGCGGGAAACCATTGTAGGTCACTGTCGAGTTGCTCACCGACAGCGTCGGCGTGGCTTGCAGAATTTGAAAGGAACCGCTGGTTGACCCGGCATAAACCGGGTCGTTGATCGTTGCCGTCACCGGATAAATTCCGACGGTCGTCTGGGGTGCGTTGGACCAGACGACGGACAAGCCGGTGGGCACGGTGGTCGCTGTCGGCGTAAGCGCACTCCCGGTGTAAGTTTGGGTCAAGCCGCTCAACGTCACTGTGGCCGGTGCATCGTAGGTAATGACGACTTGTCCGGCAGCGCCGTTGCCGCCGGCTTGGGTGCCGCCTGTTATTCGCGAAGCGCCGCCGCCGCCGCCGCCGGGCGTTACTCCCGCGCCGCCCGCAGCATTTGCTGTGCTATTGGGCGCGCCCGCGCCGCCGTCACCGCCGCCGGCGGGGGCATTTCCGAAAGCGGCGGCCACGCCATTGGTGCCGTTTGCCGCCGGCCCTGCCGAAGAACCGCCGCCGCCGCCGGTGGTGGTGACGGTGGCGCCGTTGCCGCCTGAAAATTTTGTGGAGCCGATGCCGTTTGCCGCCGCTCCGCCAGTGGCGCCGGTGGCGCTGTTGTCGGCCACCGATCCGCCGCCTTTGGCCAGCACGTTGGTGGTGGTCGTCAGATAAAAATAGGAATCGCCGCCGGGGGTGGTGCCGACTGCGGAACCCGCGCCGACCACCACGTTGTAGGTTGTGCCGGGAACCACGGTTACGGTGTTTTCGGAGTAAGCGCCGCCGCCGGCGCCGCCGCCCACCCCGGAGGAGGTTCGTGATCGCAGCCACCGGCG
>CAIXPZ010000021.1 GCA_903921455.1 uncultured Verrucomicrobia subdivision 3 bacterium
CGGCGCTGCCAGATTTGAAGGCGCGGGCGCGCGCCATTTTCAAGCTGGTGAACGGCGTTCCCCAGGCGTTTGAAGCGGACGGCCAGTCGCCCTTGATGGGCAATGACGGCACGTCCCCGTTGACTTTGGCTTCTTGGGTCGAGGCATTGGTGTCCAGTGCCCCGCACCTGTTTGAAGCAAATGCCGGTGGCGGTGCCATCGGCTCCGGCTCCCGTGGAGCTGAGCGCGGTATGACGAATCCGTTCCGCAAGGAAACGCTGAACGTCACAGAACAAATGAAACTGCTGAAGACGGATCCGGGCTTGGCGGCCCGGCTGAAAGCTTTGGCAAACTAAAATTAACCAGAGGCGGAGCAGCCGCTCCGCCCTACCAAGAGAAAGAAAAACATTATGGCAAAGACTGCAATCGCGGATGTGATCATCCCGAGTCTGTTTGAAAAATACGTCATCGAGCGCACGGCGGTTTTGTCGGCGTTCGGCGCGAGCGGCATCGTGGAAAGCGATCCGTTCTTCGACGCGCTGGCGGCGGGTGGCGGTAACTCCGTGGATATGCCGTTCTGGCAGGATGTGAATCCGGCCCGGCAAATCCTGGCGGATAATGCGCCGCTAGCCGTGAACAAAATCGGTTCGAGCAAGGACATCGCCCGCATTCAGGTGGATGCGAACGCGTGGAGCGTGAATGACCTCGCCAAAATCCTGTCCGGCGCGGACCCGATGGGCGCGCTGGTGGCGTTGGTGGGCGATTACTGGATTCGCATGGATCAGGGGCTGATTGTATCCAGCCTCAAAGGCATGTTCGCCTCGGCGAGCATGGTGGGTAACAAACTCGCCATTGCCAGTGAAACGGTCGCGGGCCAGTCGGGCAGCACGCGGCTCAACGGCAGCACCTTCGTGGATGCCACCGTGAAGTTGGGTGATCGGGGCAGTCGCCTTACGGCCATCGCCATGCACTCGGCGACGGAGGCGTCGTTGCGCAAGCTGGACTTGATTGACTACGTCCCCGAAAGCGAGGGCAAGCCGGAGATCGCGGTGTTCCAGGGTCGGCGCGTGATCGTGGACGATGGTTTGCCGACGCGCGCGGGCACGACGGATGGGTTGGTTTACACCAGCTTTCTGTTCGGGCCGGGGGCGTTCGCCAAAGGTGCGGCGCCGCTGTCCGGTGAACCGCTCCTGGGCGGTCACGGCACGGAGGGCGTCGAGTGGGCGCGGGCCGCGCTCGATAGTGATACAAACTTCATCAACCGCCGCCGGTTCATCCTTCATCCGCGCGGCGTGAAGTTCAACAGCGCCGCGGTGGCGGGCACCAGCCCGACCAATGCGGAATTGGAAAACGGCGCGAACTGGACGCGCGTCTTTGAAAACAAAAACGTCCGCATCGTCGCCATCGACCACAACTAGCCCAGTGCCTGGGCAGGCAATTGCGCTGGCGCGTGGGACTAACTGCGTTAGGCCTACCCGCGCGCCAGCCAAATCAAAACCATGAACGATCAACTTCATCATGTCCGGCGCAAGCGGTTCCCGCTGGTTGAACCCGACGAGCCCAAGCCTTTGGTGCCGGGCGATGTGTGCCCGCAATGCGGTCGGGTGGTTCCGGCCGCGACCCCGGAGAAAACTCCTGAACCGCCGAAACCCGAAGAGTCGAATGACGCGGACACCAACTATTAACCGGCGCGGTTGGCTCGCGCTGTGGGCGCAGAAGCGTCGCCGCACCCGGGTGCGTGCCGCACTGGCTACCTTGCTGCCCGCGCCGGTGTTGCGTGCGCAGTATCCCGACAAGTTGGTGTGGGCTTGGGAGCTGCCGAATCCGTTAAAGTGGAATGTCTGGATGAGTTTTGACAGTGGCGCTACGTGGACGCTGGCGGAGGGCTATTGGATGTATGGCGACGCGCGGCAGTTCGCGCCGGATGGTGGCAGCGAATTGTATTTCATTGTCGGTGTGGATGAGGCGGGGAACGAGGTCACGCGGCGGAGTAATTGGATCCGACCGGAAGATGCGCTGTTGCCCGCGCCGGTCTTGGCGGCGCAGTATCCCGACAAACTGGTTTGGGATTGGGACCTGGTGAATCCCTTCAAGTGGGATGTCTGGCAAAGCCTCGACAACGGCGCGTCTTACATCCTTGTGGACGGATATTGGATGTATGGCGATGCGCGGCAGTTTGCGCCGGACGGTGGCGGCGAGCTTCATTTCATCGTCGGCGTCGATGAGGCTGGCTACGAAATCACCGAGCGCAGCAATGCCGTTCACCCTGATGATGCGGCTGCGCCCTTGTCGCCCCTCGTTGGACTGGCGGCGTATTGGGATGGCGATAGCTATCTGGACGGGTTTGGTCTTGCCGAAATCTTGACTTCGGGCGATGGGCTTTTTGGCTCCAGCCAATTGCTGCCGTCGGGTTCGACGGGTCTGGTGATGGAAGCGCTCACCGAAACCGATCTCTTTTACAGCAAGTCCGCCGTGTTTGATAACTACTCGGCCCGCACGCTGAATTGCTGGGTCAACCTGCAGAACTGGCATGGCAATTTTCTGCTCGCTGACGTGTCGGATGACGGTTTGGGCGCTGGCACAGGCCTCAGCCTGCGATTTTGCGCCGATGGCGGCTTCTATGAATTCAACAGCCATTACGATGGCGGTTGGGATTCGAGTTCTGCGCCTTTGCTTGAAGGCCAGGTCTTACCCGCAACGTGGTTCATGCTGACGATCACTTCGGATGATTCCGAGATGCGGATTTACATCAACGGCGCGCTGTCCGGCACACTGGCGCTGACGGGGGCGACGACGCCTTATTACGAGCAGGGGGCAGAATCCTTCTGGCTGAACGGGCCGCACTTCTGGGGAAACATGATTGGTCAGTTTTGCTATCTCGGCGTCTGGGGTCGCGTGCTGGATCCCACGGAACTGGAAACACTTTACAACAACGGCGCTGGGCTCGCATTCGCGGGTCTTTAAGCCACAACCAAAATTAAAATTATGAACGCAATTGCCATCAAACCGAAAGTCATCGAACTCACGCCGGCACGCACGGCGCAGATCAACACCATCACCTGGCGCACGAATGATGATTCATTCGCGCGCAAGCTGACCGTCATCGTGAACAACGCCACGGCCTTCACCGTCGAGGGTGCGGATTATGACGCACTGGGCCAGTGGACGGATGACACCATCAAGGGGTTGATCCTCGCCCGCTTCGGTCTGGAACTCGCATGAGTAGCACGACCGCCATCACGCTCACGAAAGAGGACGGCAGCGGCAAGGCTGACGCGAACACCTACGCCTCGGTCGCTGATGCGAACTGGTATCGCGGGCACGAAGCCACGCCATGAGGCTGGCAACATAAACGGGATGTGTGGAATTCGCCGGCACGAGGCGAATCTAGCACGGGTTTTTCACAATTTTTCCGCACCCAAAAACACCCACTCGACACCACTAGACACTAGATGACACGAGTAGACACCAGCAGACACATATTTTTCACAATTCGACTTGACGGTTTTTTCAATGACGTAGCAGCCGACGTGAGGAGGCTCTAATTGAATGAATGACTCCATACCTGAAATGGTGGCCCTACACAAATTTAGTTCGCTCTGCTCAACAGGTAATTGGTTCGCGGCGCTCAACAGCGACGGTCGTGCGGCAATTTCACGGGATCCATTTGCGTAGTCAATTGCCGCACGCGGACGCCGGCGTTCATGCTGGCGGCGGCGGCTGACGCCACCGCTACGCCAGCACCGGCCAGCCTGCATCGGTGTGCGATGCTCACCCACGGCTGGCCTTTCACTCACAGCGCGCGCGATGCGTGCACGTCAGGTTGGCGAAAGCTTTGATTCCAAACCAACCATTCAGGTTGGCGGATGATTTACCGCGCTGTCCGGCGTTGAAACCTCGTCACTACGTTCCTCGGTTGGATTATGCGGTCACACTTCCGGCAGCGTGACCGCCGGCCGCGCGACTTCGTCCGGCCAGAGTTCCAGCAGTAGCCCGCGATGCTGCGCACGGGCCAGGCATCCGCATTACGACGCGAGGCGTTGCCTGTCGTCGAAGCCATCAGCATTAAATGATTAGCTCCCTTCGGTCGTGGATAGTTTGCTCGCTACGCTCGAAAAATAAATGGGGTTGGTTTTTTTGTGAAGGGCGCTTCGTTTTCAAGTCCTTTTTTCACTGCTCACTAAAACCCCTCTCTCGTGCGGTCGCCTTGTCACGGCCTCGCCTAAAACACCAGCCCGCCATTGCGCGGCTCCTTCTGAAGAC
>CAIXPZ010000022.1 GCA_903921455.1 uncultured Verrucomicrobia subdivision 3 bacterium
GGCATTTACGCCAACGACTTTTTACGCGCACGGATAAGCCGCTGCCTTTGGCGTTACGGCCTCGGCGACAGCTCCGTCATGGTGGACGAAGCCCTCGACTTTCTCATCCACAAAGACCTCGGCGCTTGCGCCCAGTATTTCAACCAGACCGGCAGGGTGGGCTTTTCCCGCCGCCATGTCACCAACGCCGTGTTCACCTTTATGTCCCGCAAAGAGCAGCAGCGCCACATGACCGACCTCCACCTGAACGAGGATGAAGCCGACCACTCCGAAGACTTGCCCGGCTCTGTCCGCGCCAGCCACCTCCCCGACGTCACCAGTCTTGGCCCTGATGAAGCCACGGCCCGCGCCGAAGCCCGCCGCGCCTTCTACCTCATCGACGCCGCCATCCCCGCCCAGGACCGCGAGCTTTACAACCTCCTGATGGGTATGGGGGAGACGGATACCTTCACCAACGTTCAAGCCTACGCCCGCCGGATGCAAATCAGCACCAGCACCGTATACGACCGGATTAAAAAGGTAGCCCGCGCGATTCAACAACTTCCCATGTTTTCCGTCATCGCCGCCACCTACCGGCCGCTCCAGACCGCCTAAGCCGGCCCGCCGCTGTTCCTTCTCCCCCTCGGGGGAGAAGGTCAGGATGAGGGGGCAACCCCAGCCCCAACGACGGCACAATTAGAGGGTGGCCATGGTGGCCCGTGCGGCACTCACAAAATTTTTCGCGGCTTCGCCTTGCTGGCTCGCCGCGATTTTTTTCCTCGGGGATTACGTATCCCCGAACCCCAACGCCAAAGGGTGTCACCCTCTGGACACCGCGCCGCATTTACTATCACAGAAAACATTCTGGACTCATCACCCAACCGAGTTTAACGTAATTTTCATGTAAAAATACGCAGCACAACACTGCATCCATGATTCTGATCTGTTGAGCCCTAAAGATGTTATGCCCCAAGAAAAGCGCACATTAAAATTAGACGAGAACCTCCGAAATAAGAATGCAGCTCTCAAGGCGGAGAATTTAAAACTTCAGCGTCGAATCATAATAATGGAAGCGCAAATGATTTCAGCCCAGAACAAGATTGTTGCACTTCGAGAGCGTTTTACACCAGCACAGCTCACCGATGACGAGTTGCAAGATGCTATTCGCCAAGAAAAGACTGGTAAGCACTGATTATATGGCTTTCTCATTTCAAGGAATAGGCACTACATTTTACGGTGCAAGGGATTTTCATTCGGACGGCTCATACATCACAACCGAGTGGTTTGTGTTTCTAGCCGTCCCCATTATTCCGGTCCGAAGCCTTCGGGTTATTTATCAGGGGCCCAGCGAGAATCAGGTTCCGATAGGTATTGGTTTTAAAGATAACTACGCAGTGCTTGAAGAGACTTCCCCAAATCAGAAACAGGTGCTTTGTGTTTACTTGTTCGCCGCTTTTTACATTTTGTGGTGTGCTGGCCTGTTTGCGTATGGAGCTCGCATTGAGCGCGTAGCTCAGAATTTTTTCTCCCATCAGACAAGCCAGTATATATTTGCGGTGGTTTTTCTCTTTAGCTTGTTTGTCCCATCAGTAATTCCACCCATTGTAAGATGGCATGGAAGAAACAAAGCCCACGCCTAATATATTGTCAACCTAACCGAGCACCAGACATGAGCATTACAATCCAAGTTAATCCAGCTAGTGACCGCAGGTTTATAAGGTGGCTCACTGATGTTTTGCTTATTGTGAATCTCGAAGAGAGAAAGAACATTGACGGCACTTATAACGAGACTTGTGAGGCTCTTGACAATATCAACGATTGGTTTGTGAAGATGGGGCATGCCGATCTAGATGTCCTTTCACAAGGTATTCAGTCCGCCGGGTATATGCTTCAGTGTGACGTTTATGGTGGTGCGTTCAATCTATTAAAGATTGATGAGTTTGTTTTACTTGTTCTATCTCAAAAATGGAAGCGACCAGATTCAGTCATGCTATTGATCAAAGATGAAGAGCAGGCTGTATTCACCGTTCACAAAACTTCAAAACCCGCAGCCTAATGACAAAACAAGCCACACCCACTCGCAAATTCCCGCGCCTCAAACGCCGGCCAGGCTCAAACCAATAGTGGCACAGCGCAATAGTTCGCGTTGCTCAATAGCTAAGGTCGCGTGTCCATTCACGGTTTCCATTGGTGGATGTCAGTCACCGCGCGCGGTATGCCGCCGCTCATGGCCCGGCAGCCCGCTAACGCGGCCTGCTTCGGGCACCGGCCAGCCATCACCGGTTGATGGTAGCCAGTGACGGCTGGCCTTGAGCTCACAGCGCGCGCGATTAGGTTGCCATCGGCTCGCGCAAGCGTTTCGTTCCAGGCCACCCCGCAGGCACACCATGCACCAGCGCGCTGTGCGGCATAAAGGCAGGTGGTGCTACCACCCTCGTCGCTATCGCTCCGCCTTGGAGTGCGGTGACACGTCACCGCTTTTGCCCGGCGCGACATGTCGCGCAATTTCCCCGGCGTCAGCGACCAGCCGCTTGAGCTGCACTCCAAGTGTCTGGACGCTTCCGCCCGCGGCCTGGCCGGACTCAACTGTTGGCTTTGTAGCATTCCGCTCTGGCGCCACGCCGCCGACGCTGCATTTCCACTTCGCCAATCAGTCGAGACCGTCACAAACCGGCCGCTTCCCAAGGTGGCCCATGCTGCAAAAGTGCCAGTCCGGAAGGACCTCGCCGCTGCGCGGCTCGCGGCGGCGAACGGCTAAAGCCGCTCGCCTTACGGAAAGAAAAAAAGTTAGCGCCAGGACTCCGGGCCTTCGTCCCGGAGACTTGGCGAAATTACAAGCCCGGCCTGGTGGCCGTGCGCAAGCACCTCGTCGCTTCGCTCCTCGCGCGGCTCGAACCGTCGTTACACTTCCGGTTCTTGCTGATCGCGCTCGGGCGAGCGGGAAAAACCAGCAGGCCGCGAGACTACGTCCGGCCAGCAAAGCATTAGCCCGCGAGCTTCGCACGGCCAAGCACCAGCATTACGGCGCGAGGCTGCGCCTATCGCCGAAGACGAAAGCAATAGCACCGCGAGGCTCCGCCCGGTGCAAGGCGAAAGCATTATCCGTGAGACCGACCAGATTTTGGTCGTTTCGCTAATCTTCCGCTCCGGCTGCCTACGCTCCAGAGCGCTGCACTCCCAAAACTGGTCGGACTCACTGCGAAGACCAAATTAGACCAAGACTCCGGCGCAGGGGCTTCGCGGCCTGCTGTCACAGGTTTTGCCCGTGCGGCTCGCACCCCTGACTCCCGCAAAACTGGCCATCATTCCGCTACACCCCAACGCCGGAGACTTGGGAAACA
>CAIXPZ010000023.1 GCA_903921455.1 uncultured Verrucomicrobia subdivision 3 bacterium
TATCGTTCCGTCCTCGGCGGCGGCCAGGCCAACTCCATCCAAACCAACGCCGATCATTCCGTCCTCGTCGGCGGCTATGGCAACAGCATTCTGGCGAATGCGGATCACTCCTTCATTGGCGGCGGCTATTCCAACAGTATTGTTGGAGCCGTTTATTCCTTTATCGGCGGGGGTCTGGGCAATGTTGCCAGCGGTCTAGGTTCAGTGGTGTGTGGTGGTGGTTTTTTTCAGTATAACGGTGGGCCCATGGTCGGGAATCTTGCTTACGGCCAGTGCTCCGCTGTCGGCGGTGGTGCAGGCAACGATGCACAGGGTAATTTTTCTGTTGTTCCCGGCGGATTCGAGAATGCCGCAGCCGGATATACTAGTTTTGCGGCTGGAAGTTATGCGCACGCCTTGCACGACGGCGCGTTCGTTTGGGCGGATTCGCAATCCGGGATATTCTCTTCCACCGCCAATGATCAAGTCAGCTTTCGCGCCCAAGGCGGCGTGCGTTTCACCAGCGGCAGCGGGGCGGCCAATCAGACTGTTGCTTGGACTCCCGGCAGCGGCAGTTGGAGCTTTTCCAGCGACCGCAACCTGAAAGACCGCATTGAGAAAGTGGATGCCGGGTCGGTGCTGGACAAGGTGGCCCAACTGCCCATCGTGGAGTGGAGTTACCGGGGTTATCCGCAACGGCACATCGGGGCGATGGCGCAAGATTTTCACGGCCTGTTTCCGCTCAACGACAATGACAAGGCGCTGAACGACGCCGACCTGCACGGCGTGGAACTGGCCGCCATCAAAGGCTTGAACCAAAAGGTGGAGGAGAAGGATGCGCGGCTGCAGGCGCAGGCGGCGGAGATTCAGGACTTGAAGCAAAGCGTGGATGAATTGAAGAAGCTGGTGCAATCACTCGTCAAACAAAAGTGAGGCGGCCATGAAAAAGCTAATCCTCCTGTTCAGCTTTCTGCTTTCAACTTTCTGCTTTCGGGCGTCAGGGCAAAGCTACTCCGTGGACTGGTATAAAATCTCCGGCGGCGGCGGCACGAGCACCGGCGGCACATATCAGGTCAGCGGCACCATCGGTCAGCCCGATGCCAGCGGCGCGATGAAGGGCGGAAATTATTCCCTGACCGGCGGGTTCTGGTCGCTCTACGCGGTGCAGACGCCCGGTGCGCCGTTGCTTACCATCATTAGCCATGCCGGCAACCAGGCCGTTGTTTCATGGGATCCATCTGTCAGCGGCTGGACGCTCCAGACCAACAATAATCTCGCCACCGGCAGTTGGGGCAATTACGCCGGCACGATTGTCAACAACACCACGACCAATTCACCGACCAGGGGAAATTTGTTCTTCCGTCTGAAGCAGTGAGGGATGACGCCGCTTCAAGGCAAGCCGGAACGAAAAACGCAAACCAATATCGCTTGAAAATAAAACCGGCAATCCGATTCGCTGCCGTTGCGCTCCTGTTTGCCGCGATTATCCTGCCGGTGTTCACCACGCAGGCCGGCGGCAGCTACCTCAACGGCTCGGCGTTCATCAAGGGGGCGA
>CAIXPZ010000024.1 GCA_903921455.1 uncultured Verrucomicrobia subdivision 3 bacterium
GCTCCCCCTCCTGCTGCTTCTACCTCGAAGCGGAATCAACAGCTTGACGGAGACCTGAAAATCCAGTTCCCTTTGCTCGGAAGGTGAGGCACTTTTCGAGCGCCACCCGCCGCACTTTTCAACCGCCGTTTACAGTGGCGCAGTTTGTCAACAATGCAGGGTTATCTTCTCGTTGTTGACGCAATGAAAGCATTAGCTGATGGAAAAGCAGCGCCTAATGCATTTGGCTTGGGGCGCGGGATCGAAACGTGATTAAATTGTGCTGTTCCAAGAAATCACTAGTCCGAAAAATTGGAACCGAGACTCCGCATCACCACAGCATGGTGGTGCGGGGTTTTTGTTTGGCCTGAATTTATTTAATAGCAATTATCTAAACCGAATAGTGTTAAAGCGACTGCGGTTGTCGCCCTAACCAATACTGCGACGATGCGATTCTTTCAACTTGTCAGGTAAAACATCAGTTTAGACAAACAACATAAATACGCATAAGCTTTCGCCACATGGTTCATTATTCAGACCAAAAACGGCGGTTCAAAAAGTTGAGTCCCTTTGATCATAAATGACTATTCCAGAAACAACTTCCATTTTGATCGTCGACGATGTCCCGGAAAATCTACGCCTGTTGTCAGCCATGCTGGAACAGACTGGTTACCTGGTGCGCCCAGCCACCAGCGCCAAGCTGGCTTTGAGGGCGGCCCGCCAAAAATCACCATCCCTGATTCTCCTGGATATGCGGATGCCGGAGATGGGGGGGGGGTGGAAATGTGCCAGCAGCTAAAAGCGGATGATGCTTTGAAAGATATTCCGGTCATCTTTATCAGCGCCCTAAATGAAACCGAAGAGAAGATTAAGGCTTTTCAAGCCGGCGGCGTGGATTACATCACAAAACCATTTCAAGAGAAGGAAGTGTTAGCCCGCGTCACCACTCATCTGGAATTACGCCGGCAAAAAATTGAATTGGAGGCCATCAATCAGAGGCTGAAAGAGCTTGAAAGATTGCGCGACAGTCTTACCCACATGATTGTCCACGACATGAAAACCCCACTGATGGTGATCAACGGCCACCTCAACATAATCCAGATGTTTGACGCGCCAGCCCTTTCCAAAGATGGCAACCTTAGCTTGACCGAAGCCAAAACGGCCACAAAACGGCTCACCCGCATGGTTTCTGAAATGCTCTTAGTCAGCAATCTCGAGGTTAATAAACTGGTTCTCCGCCCCGCCTTGAGCGACCTGGTCGCATTGGCCCGCAAAGCGGCGACGGACTTCTGGCCGGCAAACAATCCAAAGAAAATTCACACCAATATCACTTCTGACCCGGAAAGCATGCCCTTGTCGCTGGATGCGGAATTGATTGAACGGGTATTTCAAAACCTCCTCAGCAACGCGGTAAAATATTCCCCGGATAACGGCACCGTTGCGCTGAACATTGCAACGGCCAATGGTCAGGCGCGAGTGGAAGTGACCGATGCCGGTCCGGGCATCGCCCCGGAATTTCATCAGCTAATTTTTGAGAAGTTCGGTCAAGTGGAATCGGGAATGAACCGGCAAGGCACCGGGTTGGGCCTGGCTTTCTGCAAACTGGCCGTGGAGGCCCACGGTGGCAACATCGGCGTGATTAGCGAGCTTGGCCAGGGCAGCACTTTCTGGTTCACGCTGAATTTGAAGTAGGCTTGCGTCTGGTTCGCTTGTCGGAAACAAGAATATCCGGCAATGACCGCCACCATGGAAGCCGACCTTTAACTGACTATTTTGCAGCCCATGCCAGCCCCGAAAACGGCATTCAACGTTGCAAATAATTCAGTTCCAGAAAAAATCAACCATTATGCCGCCACCTTGATTGGTTGGATTTTCCTGATTAACACCCAGCCTGAAAGTGTTTGAATAACCAACAGCATCAGCATCCCGAAAAATATCTTCCGAGCACAGCAGGCAGATATTGGGATTGGCCTGACAATTTCCACCGTTGAAACTCATCCATCCGCCACAGCACCTGCATACCGTGATACCGCATCCATTGGAGTTCATATAACTTCATGAAAAACCATAAATGGACCATAAAGCCATCGCATTTAAGCGAGCGATGTAATTAATGCAGCGAATGATGCGATATCTGTTCGCAACGGAAGCGGAACGGCGTTTTAACAGTTGAAGATAAGCGGGATTCCTCTCCAAAGAAACGGCCAGTGGCGGGGTACGCGGTTGGAGCAACTACCAGGGCAACTCTTATTGATTGTAATTTTTCAGGCTCTGGTTGAAAGCCGACTTGGCTCGCTGGCTTACTTTTATGACCCGCCTTAAGCCATGGATATGGATGTGCTGATTACCGCACTCATCCTTCTTCACATAATCCAGAAAGGCCAGATTGACGATGGCTTCGCGATGCACCCGCACAAATTCTTTCGCCGGCAATTCCAGCTCCCATTGCTTTAAAGGCTTACGGAAATAAACCTGCCGGTTTTGGCCCCAGCATACTGCTGAGTATTCCCCCTTAGCCACAAATGCCTTCACTTCAGAAAGTTTCAGATATCGGCGGATATTTTCATCTTTTATCAGCAATAAACCTTTAGGAACTTGCGCTGGCAACTTTCGTTTATATGCGCGCTTTTGTTTTTTGATGATTTGCCGAACCCGCTGAATAATCTGGGCGGGAGCATCGAACTTGCTCTTGCCGGCCTCGCTCCACCACTTGATGTCCGATTCCGAATGGCCCAGATTGTTGATAATGCCCGCAACAACATTGGCCGCCTGATCGAACTGCTTCGCTTTACGCCGCCGCTGCTGTCCCAGCCGGGCCATTCGCGCATTGATGGTTTCGAGAATTTCCATCAGCTCGGCGGGCTTGGTGATGAAATCGTCGCCGCCCAGATTCATACTTTGCCGGATCTGTTTACGATCAGCGCAAGCGCTCAAAAATAGCACTGGAATTTCAGCCAGCTCTTCATTTGCCCGCAAGGACGAAACCACTGCCTGCCCGTCCAGTTCCGGCATGTCCAAATCACAGAGAATCAAATCCGGAGAAAAAGTGGCGGCTTTGATCAATCCCTGGCTCCCATTGGAAGCCGCTTCAACCTCATACCCGTGGCGGCTCAAAAAACCACCAACCAGCTGCTGGAGCTGCTCGTCGTCGTCGATGATTAGAACCTTGGCCATGATGTTTATAAATTTTGCGCCGGAGTTAACTCTGGTCACGCCAAAGCTCAGGCAAACTGAATTGATTGTCTGAATTTAATTAATTGATTAAGGAAAGTTTGTCTTGCTCCAAATGCTTATTTTCAGCAAGCGTTCACTTATTGTCAGTAAGCGTATCAATAAAGCTAAATATAGCAGTCGCTTAATTTTTAGGGATGAGTCAAAAAAAATGGCGGACCTGGATGAAACGCCTTTGTCGAGTTGGGAGCGGACTGATGGGCCGCTATGAAACAGGCTTGCCGGCAAGTTGTTTTCTTTAAAAAAACACCAACAAACAACTCGCATGAGTTTTCTAAATCATGGCGGTAAATTAACTGGCAATTATCGCTATCGAGAATTGGCAGCAACTTCAAGCCGGCCTTTTTTTTGCCGACCTGGGCGACAGCTTCAACACTTCCGCCTTCATTTCCTTGCCCGCCTTGAACCTCACGGTTGAGCGCGCCGGGATCGCCACGTCAGCCGCCGGCTTTTGCGGATTACGCCCGATACGAGCCTTCCGGATTTTTACGTCGAACACTCCAAAGTTACGCAGTTCCACCTTGCCACCCTTGGCCAGAGCCTCGGCAATCTGGTCGAGCGTTTTCTGCACCACCGCATAAACCTCGGCTTGAATTAAACCGGATTCTTCGCTGATGCGCTTAACGATTTCTCTTTTAGTCAGGTTCATATCAATTATAATTCTACTTTTTTTCCAAATAACGCGGGCAATGCCAAGTTCACTCCGGCATTGCCCGCGATGTGTATAGGCCCCAAGGAGGTGGGACAGAAGATGTCCGCGGAAAAAGGCCTGATGAGCTTTTATCTAAGAAGCGCCACCAATTCAAAGATAAATCAGCAAGCGTAGATATAATTGCATTAATTGCCGCCGGCGTTTAAAAAAACCGCATAGGAGAGCCATGATAACCGCAACATGTAAATCATCCTCCCACCATCAACTGCTGCCGCCAACCAGCAATTTTCCGACGCCGTTATGAGATGGCGAAGGCCTGGGTTATGGCTGGCTGAAAACAACCCGGCATAAATAGCCGACAATTAAAACTGGTCGGGGCGATGCACCCGATTCATCAGCCACAACATCCCAATCATGCCCAGCAACAACACCACCGCAAACAAAATCAGAATCATCCGCATCTGCTTTTGATTTTTGGTCGGCTTTTGCTTTTTGTTCAACCTTCGCCCCCCGGTTAATGCGGCTCGCTTCATTTTGCTCATCGGCGTCCTCCCAACTGTTCGATTTTTTTGGCGACCCACTGACGCCGGGGCGAGCCGGCCGGCAATTCCTTTTTTGGTTCGTCGCTCAAAACGATTTAAGACGGCCCGTCAATTATTCAAACTCTGCTGCAGCGTCCTGGCCAGAGCCAGCATGTCGACCGGTTTTTCCAACAACTCACGAATGCCTGCCCCACGCAAATCTTTCGCGCTCACTGTCGCAGTATATCCGCTCATAAGGATGATCGGCAGATCGGGGCAAATCACACGCAGCTGCCGAGCCAGCTCCAACCCGTTAATATCCGGCATGGTTAGGTCGGTGATCACAAGACTATATTCTTCGAGGTTTGTTTTCACCAGGGCGATGGCATTGGCCGGGCGATTACAAACGGTGGGCTTATAATTCAGGGCCGTCATTAACTGCTCCAACATCGTCGTCACGATGTATTCGTCATCCACCACCAGGATCTTCTGGCCGTTCCCCATCGGGATAGCTTCAGCCAGGGGGCGGGTCCCGCTTTCAATCTGCGCCCGGCCCGGAAAATAAAGCCTAAAGGCGGTGCCCTCGCCAAGCTTGCTCTCAACCGTAATAACGCCCTCGTGGGATTCGATGATGCCATGCACCACCGCCAGCCCCAGGCCCGTGCCTTTGCCCACCGGTTTAGTGGTGAAAAAAGGTTCGAAAATGCGCTCTAAAGTTATGGCATCCATGCCATGCCCGGTGTCCACGACGGTCATACATGCATAGGTCATTGGCTGCAAC
>CAIXPZ010000025.1 GCA_903921455.1 uncultured Verrucomicrobia subdivision 3 bacterium
AGAAGTTGGCTTGCGGTGTGTTGACCTGCCACAAGGCAGGCCATGCATAAAACCACAACCTACAAGCCAACGCGCAGTAGTTTCACACTCCTGCGGCAACTCTGCAATCTGATTCCCAACCATCTGGTGCCGCAACTGGCCCGAACCACCGGGGTGGACGCCCAAGCGCGGACGTTTCGTCCGTGGAGTCACGTCGTGAGTTTGCTCTATGCCCAACTGACCCATGCCCTGAGTCTCAACGATGTGGCGGATGCGCTGCACCTGCATGCGGGACCATTGTCGGCGATTCGCGCGGCCACGCCGCCCAGCAAGAACGCGCTTTCCCATGCCAACCGCGAGCGGAACCCGCAGCTGGCCGAGCAATTGTTTTGGGCCATGCTCGCGCATTTGCAACAACTGCAGCCGGGCTTCGGTGCCCGCCGCCGACCGAAGTTCGCCTTCCGTTTCAAGCGCCTGATCCATGTCGTGGACTCGACCACCATTCAACTGGTCGCACGGTGTCTGGATTGGGCCAAGCATCGCCGGCGCAAGGCGGCCGCGAAATGTCATGTGCGGCTCAACCTGCAAACCTTCTTGCCCCGCTTCGCTATCGTCGACACCGCCAGCGAACACGACAACCGGCGAGCCCACGAACTGTGCGCCGGCGTGGCCGCCGGTGAGATCGTCATCTTTGACAAAGCCTACGTCGACTTCGCGCACCTCGCCGACTTGTCGCAGCGGGAGGTGTTCTGGGTCACCCGTGCCAAGGAGAATCTGCGCGGCCGTGTCCGACGCAAATTGCAGGCGGGCCGTAGCGGTCACATTCTTCGTGACGACTTGATTCAATTGACGACCGGGCCGTCCCGGCGGGCTTATCCGGTCGAGTTGCGCCGGGTCGTGGCGCTGGTCGAAGTGGACGGTGAATGGCGGGAGATGGTGTTCCTGACCAACAACCTGACTTGGAGCGCGCAGACCATCGCCGATCTCTATCGCTGCCGCTGGAGCATCGAAGTCTTTTTCAAGGAACTGAAGCAAACGCTCCAGTTGGCGGACTTCCTCGGCCACAATGCCCACGCCGTGCGGTGGCAGATTTGGACAGCGCTGCTGATGTATCTGCTGTTGCGCTTTTGTGCATTCCTGAGCCAGTGGAGCCACAGCTTCACTCGGCTCTTCACGCTGCTTCGCGCAGCGTTGTGGCAACGCTTGGATTTGCGCAGCCTGCTCGACCGCTATGGGACAGCCGGTAGCGGCGGGCACTTCGTGGGCACGCCCGAACAAGCCTATTTGCCAGGCCTGACTTAAAACTGTGGGACAGCCGCTCTTCATAACAACGTCAAAACTGCCAAATCCTTAAACTCATTTTGCCTTTGGGACACTGATTCATTCGGGAAAACCACCCGGTCAATCAAATTCCATGCCCTTGTGGTTCGCCAGTGAAATTTTTTGGTAATCATTCGCTCACGCGCGTTTCTGAGTTTTGGCAGACTTCTCCACCTGCATCAGGCGCTGCGACACGCCTCGACATTCAGCAGAGTATCCGAACGGAAAAATTTTGTCTGTCATGGCGGCCATGTTTCTTTTGTAGTGCCGAGCACTACACCGGGCCGCCCGATCTGGCAGGCTGCTGAAAAAAGCCGCGGCTGACCCAGCGGCCATGCCGTACCTCGGAATGCAGATTCGGAAGTGGTTGGTAGGGCTGGATTGCTACTGGCAAACGGCGTGTGGGTTTGCGGAGGACCGCGTCTCGTCGGCTTGTCCGGGCCAGCCGCGAATCACCAAATGCGCCAACCCAAACCGGACGGCGCGCCCGGCGGTCTGCCCGATTCCTTATCGGGGTCACGCCCTACTCCGTGGCGAGTCAAATCAAAGTTGTGCGCTGGTCTCTGACCTGAGCGTTACGCACAAGTCAGTAGTCATTCTGAACCT
>CAIXPZ010000026.1 GCA_903921455.1 uncultured Verrucomicrobia subdivision 3 bacterium
AGAAGTTGGCTTGCGGTGTGTTGACCTGCCACAAGGCAGGCCATGCATAAAACCACAACCTACAAGCCAACGCGCAGTAGTTTCACACTCCTGCGGCAACTCTGCAATCTGATTCCCAACCATCTGGTGCCGCAACTGGCCAGAACCACTGGGGTGGACGCCCACGCCCGGACGTTTCGTCCGTGGAGTCATGTCCTGAGTTTGCTCTACGCCCAACTGACCCACGCCTTGAGTCTCAACGATGTCTGTGATGCGCTGCACTTGCATGCGGGGCCGTTGTCGGCGATTCGTGGAGCCACGCCGCCCAGCAAGAACGCCCTCTCCCACGCCAACCGGGAACGCAACCCGCAACTGGCCGAACAGTTGTTTTGGGCCATGCTCGATCATTTGCAACAACTGCATCCGGGCTTCGGCGGCCGCCGCCGCCCGAAGTTCGCCTTCCGCTTCAAGCGCCTGATTCATGTCGTGGACTCGACCACCATTCAACTGGTGGCCCGGTGTATGGATTGGGCCAAGCATCGCCGCCGGAAGGCCGCCGCGAAATGTCATGTGCGGCTCAATCTCCAAACCTTCTTGCCCCGCTTTGTCATTGTGGACACCGCCGGTCAACACGACAACCGTCGGGCGCACGAACTGTGCGCGGACGTGCCGGCGGGCGAGATTATCATCTTCGACAAAGCCTATGTGGACTTTGCCCACTTGGCCGACTTGTCGCAACGGGAGGTCTACTGGGTCACCCGCGCCAAAGACAATCTGCGCGGCCGGGTGCGACGCAAATTGCAGTCGGGGCGTCGGGGTCACATCCTCCGGGACGACTTGATTCAACTGACCAGTGGGCCGTCCCGTCGGGCCTATCCGGTGGAGTTGCGACGGGTGGTAGCGCGCGTCGAAGTGGATGGCGAATGGCGGGAGCTGGTGTTCCTGACCAACAACCTGATCTGGAGCGCGCAGACCATCGCCGATCTCTACCGCTGTCGTTGGAGCATCGAAGTCTTCTTCAAGGAACTGAAGCAGACGCTCCAGTTGGCGGACTTCCTCGGCCACAACGCCCACGCCGTCCGGTGGCAGATTTGGACCGCACTGCTGATGTATCTGCTGTTGCGCTTCTGTGCGTTCCTGAGTCAGTGGAGCCACAGCTTCACCCGCCTCTTCACGCTGCTGCGCGCCGCGTTGTGGCAACGCTTGGATTTGCGCAGCCTGCTCGACCGCTATGGGACAGCCGGTTGTGGCGGCCACTTCGTGGGCACGCCCGAACAGGCCTATTTGCCAGGCTGGACTTGAAACTGTGGGACAGCCGCTCTTCATAACAGCGTTAATACCGCTAAATCCTTAAACTCATTTTGTCGCTGGGATGCCGATTCGTTAGGAAATTCCACCCAGTTACTCAACTTCCATGCCCTTATGAGACGCCACTGAAATGCGATCCCTTCATTGCTTCCCTGTCACCAACGACGGGCGCTACCGGTAGCCTTGTCACAATCACCGGGAGATGCTTTAACAACGCGGATAACAAGCTGACTGTGTCTTTCAATGGTATAAAGGCCGTGGCGATCACAGTGAAAAACTGTAATGAGCTTGTCGCGACCGTACCACCGGGCGCCACCACCGGTCCGGTTTTGGTGACCGCC
>CAIXPZ010000027.1 GCA_903921455.1 uncultured Verrucomicrobia subdivision 3 bacterium
CAATCGCTCCGGTGATTCTGACAGCTTCCGGAATCAGCTTAAGTCTCTCTGCCTCGGTCTTAAACAACGAGCGGAGATAAGCGATCTGAGCAAGCTCTTCGTCCAACTCTTGTCTGCGAGCCAGCAGAGTTGTCAGGTTCGTTGTGCTCATTCAGCTATCGGATAAACCGAGCCACCGCCGACGCGCGACGATTGGTTCTGGCGGATGATTGGACGATGGCTGCCTGAAAACAAAATCATTTTAATGCTCTAAGTTCATCGGCGGTCAAGGCTCTGACCTCCCAGCCGCCGTTTGTGTATCCGGCGATGGTGTCAATGACCGTCGCTCCTTGCCCGTGCAATGATTCTCGAAGCTCATCTATGCTCTTGAAAATCGGCTGTGTCTTGAGTGTAGCACTACTGCTAGCAAAGTTCGCAGCTTGGTAGCCCTGATGCCCAGCTCCATCAGTCACGACATACCAGCAACCGAAAGCATGGTTCATCGCTATTTCTTTGTGAGCACAACCCACAATTAAGACAAGGACCACAAAAAATATACAGCGAAATATCATGCGTGTAATCAGCCTAACGTCCAAAATCCAGGCGCGCGGGACAAATAACGGTGAGCCGCGAAACCGTAGCACGGTGGCAGCCAGTGCCAACCGGCATTGGCTCCGGTGATGTGTTAAGCAGCTGTCTCATCAATCTGCTCCAAATTCTGTAAAATGTTGTCAACCTGCTCGGTCTCAATTTTCGCGTTTGCTTCCGCGCAACTATATCGCACTGACAACTTACAACCCAGACATGATAAGTGCCAACTCCTGCGGAAAGTGCCTTTATAAACTGTGCCTGCATAATACTTGCCGACAAGCTTGCCTCTAAAATCTTGGCCGACGCCCGCTCCGTCATAAACTGCAGCCGAAGACATGACCTGCAACATACCGACGCCGCTAGGTAAATAGAGTGTGACCATGCCAGGGTAATTGGGCATTGCAATCCAGCCATCAGGAAGCTGAACTTGCCAACGATCTGTCCTGAACGATTGCGGCATAACGCAAATTAGCTTAGGCATCCGGCTCATGTCTAAATCTCCGTGACCGACTCCAAACCATCAAACCCAAAAGTGTGACATTGGACAACATCTCTGGTGCTTCTCTCCAAATCACGTGCATCGCTTTGGCTGGATGAACAAAACAATAAATAGGGATGCCTGTGAATCCAAGTATCGCCATCACCCAAAGATAAATCAGTGTCAGAGAAACTGCTCGCTCGCGCTCCAATAATATACCGATGCCAAGTGGCAACGTCAGAACTGATATAAGGCGTGAAACAATCAGAACTGTATCTTGCACTGAGTTGGCATAATGAAAGAGCCAAGTGACTTGGAGATAACCTAACAATGCAAATGCGCCAGCGACGAACAACTGAATCTCTCGTGGTGATATTTTCATAATGCTAGGATGCAACGAAAAAAACTGACCCCCCGCCGACGCACGGCGGTTGGTTTTGGTGGGTGGTTGGACCACTGGTATCTCATTTCATCACCCCAACTTTCTTGCTCGCTGCAATCAGCGCAAGCTCATCTGGGTCTGATGGTATCGAAGCAAGTGCTTGGCGAACCAAATCAACGTGTCCCTTGTCCAACTCGCTGGCAGCACCAGCCGCCAGTCCGCCAACCATCTTGTGATAATAAAAATCGCCAATGGTCATCGAAAGCATCCGACATCCCAAAGCAATCAGCACAACAAGCAGCAAGATATTTACAGCGAGTGAGATGCGGAATTTCATAAATGCTCGAAGTGGACTAAAAAGAAGCAGAGCCCCCGCCGGCTTGCGGCGGTTGGCTTTGACGGTTGTTTGGGCGGCATCATCGTGACAGTGAATTAAAAGCCCTTGCCACTCCGGCATCCACATTGGGATTGCTGCTCGTGTGCGGAAACTGCTCCCGATACTGCTTCGCACCGGCCACCACCTTATCCATCGCTGCCGTATGCGGCATCATATCGTAGCCAACCAAAGCCCCATCCAGTCGGGTCTCCAGCAAACGGATGACCTCGTTTGTCCGCCCGGCCCGAAGATCCTGCAGCATCCTGACCGACATCGCGATGTCGATGGTCTTCTGCTCGGCGTGCATCTCCGAAACCAAATCCGAAATCTGGCTGACCAAATTCGTCTGGCCGCTTTGGATGAGCGGAATCACCAGCCGCTCGTATTTGCCAAGGTTGCCCTGATCTGCTGTTGCGGGTGCCGGCTGGGCTGCCGACTGGCGGCGCACGCTGACAAAAACTACGACTCCGACAATCACGAACAGAATGATGCGTAAAGTTTTCATAATCGCTCGATGCCGCCCAGCGCCGCCAGCGTTGCTCCCGCCAACTTGCCGCGGATGGTTGGACGACTGGTAAATCATCGCTCAAGCTTCCTAAAAATCCAACCAAGCCAATGTGTCACTGAATCTTCATGGCGACGAACGATGCGATACAAGCCGATCAGCAAAACAACCTGACAGGCATATCCAAGAACCATCCAATTTGTCCACGGCTCGGACAAAGCAGCGGCGTTTAAGCCGACCAAACAACCGACAACTAACTGCCAGATCATCAGCCTGGCAAACCATAGATGCTGTCGCTCTCTAGTCATAAGGTGTTCTTCACCCCCGCCTACGCGCGGCGGTTGGTTTTGGCGGATGATTAAGCATAAAAAAATTCATCGCTAAAAATAGATTTGGTATATCGCAAAGCCCATGGCGATGAGGCCCAAGACCACCAGCAGCAATGCCATGACATTTGTCCATAATTGCTCCCTGCGCCTGTCCTGCTTTGGCTTTCGTCCAAACGTCGCACCCATGGCATCCAGCGCAGCTTGCAGAACTGAAAATATGCCGAATGGATTCATGAACAATAACGAGGAAATTTTGGAAATACTTTTCTCACGGCATTGGCTCCGGTGAATGGGTAGGCGGCTGTTTCATATATAATCAAAACTGCTAAAGGCTCCTAAATATCTCCCACTGGAGACGGCGACGATCTTTTATCAGCGAGTCAATGTCCCTATCTTCACCAGGAATCTGCGCGCAATCCGCAGCGCGCAATGCATCAAGAATCTCCAACTCATCTAACGTGCGCCGCGCCGCCTTGCTAAAAATATGCAACTCGTCCAGCGGTTGCTTCCGCAGCTCAAACCATCTGGCAAAAAGCTCGTCTCTAGTTTGCATACGTGCAAAGTCGTCTAACGTCCAGAGTTCAGGCACGCGGGACCAATGGACTTGAAACGCGAACCCGTAGCAAGGTGGCAGTCAGCGCCAACCGGCATTGACTCCGTGGAATGGTTTAAATTACTCATCAATGCGTCGTCCTGTGGCTTGAAAACCAATCTATTGCCTTGCCATCCTTTACCCTCACTTGAAAGCCAGAAAAAACAAAAATTTCTTTCGTGCCTGGCGGCGCGTCTGGCAAATTGAAATAAACAATCTCATCGACGTTGGTAAAAGCACCCTCAAACTTCGGGTGTTTTTCGTCGTATACCGGCTGTCCGAAGCTCTGAATAATTGCTGTGACAGGCGTGCCAGGCAGGACAAACTTCCGAACATCATCCTCCGAGTAAAGCTGCCACGAAGCTCGCGTCTGTCGCGAACATGAAGTCGCAGCAAGTAGTGTCAAAAACATGATGATGACGTACTGCTTCATACTGCTAACGAATATAATCTGAGCCCATGCCTTCCTCGTGGCGGAAACCGTATCAGCGGAACTGGAGACGCCATTCCGCGTTGCCTGCTGCGATTTAGTAGATGGCAGATGGCTCATAGCACTAACCTCATTCGGACAACTTGGGCGGCTTGCGTAATGACCGAGCCCAAAAGAATAAACCTAGCGCCCCACAGAGTAGGCACGGCAGCCAACATCGCCAACTGATGTCACTCGTTACCTCTCCAGCGATCCAATTGCCATTATCGGACGAACCGCTTCCGAAATTCTGCCAGTTTGAAAAAGCAGTCCACGCAATAACAAGCACCAACGATGATAAACAAACCAACGAGATGCCAAGCCTTCGTTGTGCTGTAATGCTCATAAACGCGATGCCGTCAAACAATGAGTCGATCGCGTTATACGGTCTAACATTGCTGGCGGTTTTGACCTTATTCCCATCCAAAAGCCATGTCGAGCGGAATTTAGCGCCGTCGGCGCGGCATCATGGTGGCCGTCCGCAAGGACTATGCCGCTCCGCTGGAACTGGATTCATTGAGAGCGGTTGTTTCTACCGAGATGTCAGTCCTACGGACTTCGCCACCGGCGGAGCGTGATCTCGTTTGGGGGAACGACTAGGGGCACAAGCCGGTGGACATTGGCTAGGCGCCCCAGCGGTGCAAGCAACACTAGGCAAGGGGTCTGTTAAAATATTGTTTGACGAAAATAGGGGAAATATCAGAATGCGTTTATGAAGCGCTGGAATATTCTTATGG
The DNA here is from genome assembly GCA_903921455.1 of uncultured Verrucomicrobia subdivision 3 bacterium. Next base: position 4,439 of record CAIXPZ010000027.1, read on the forward strand.
GGCTGCAATTCATTATTGGAGCATTAATCTGCGGTATTTTCAGCGGTTGTAATCAAAAGCAAGCGGCAGCCCCATCCGAGTCCGTAAAAACGGGCCAAGCCGCACCCCCCGTCAACCGGCTTCAGTGGAATCTCAACACGACGGTGGATATCTATCGAAGAGGCAACTCCGTAAATAGTGCGTGGGATCAATACGCGACGAATGCTTTGATCGAATTTGCCAGGGCTCGCGCAAAGGCAATTCCGCGCGGTGAAAACTTTACCAAGATAATCGCCACCAATTCATTATTGGCCGTCACCGCTGGCTGTAATGACCCGCTGGTGAAATACCTTTATGTGAGATGTTATCTCGACAATTCGGCGGAAACGGAAGCTTTGACCGCCGCATGGATTCAAGATGCGACCGCGATGAACCAGAGCACCTACCCGCCGTTAAGAAAGTTCTACGCCGCATTTCGGGCGATGAAACAATACCAGTGGGCTAATAATTATCCTGCCAATCATCCCCCGGAGGTCGCCGCCATCAACCGGCAGATGTTGGACAATTATCAGGCATTGTTGGCGGATAGCACTGTGCCAGTCGGTGAGATCTATGATGCCACCCATGAGTTTCTAGCGATATGGGAAGGCAGCGCACAAATGTATCAAACCTATTACAATTGTATCGAACCTATATTGTTCAATAACTGGCCGGCGGCATCGGAGAGTTGGCTGATCAAAGGGGAAGCTTATTTACAGATGGGTTGGCAGGCTCGTGGCACCGGGTTTGCCAACGAGGTCGCGCAAGACAAGTGGAAGCAGTTTAAGGACAAGCTTGCTATTGCTGAAACTGCAGCGAAGCAGGCTTGGGCATTGGATCCCAGCAATGCTGCGGTCGCCACTTTAATGATCAAACTGGATGTAGGGCTCCAAAGAGACCGGGCCGACATGGAAATGTGGTTCAAGCGGGTGATGGATCTGACGCCGGACAATTACGACGCCTGCAAATGCAAACTGAATTACTTGTATCCGCAATGGTATGGTTCGCGAGCTGATATGCTGGCCTTTGGGAGAGTGTGTGTGGCCAATACCAACTGGGGCGGATACGTGCCGATTATCTTGGTGGATGCCCATTCTGATTATAACCGGATCGCCACGACTAACGAAGTGGTCCGCCTGGCATACTGGAAAAAGCCGGATGTGTGGCCTGACCTCAAATCTAGTTACGAACGTTTTTTTCAATTGAATCCGGATCAGACCGAAATCTACAAGAACTATGCCTGGTATGCGTATCAAGCCGGTCAGTGGGCTGAATTTCTGAGGATCGCTGAAAAGGTGAGACCAGAAGACTACGATTTTTTTGGTGATAAAGCCGCCTTCCCCCAGATGTTGAAAAAAGCAAAAGCGAACGTTGCTGAGAGTGGCACGAATAAGTGACAACTGAAAATAGGCAGTGCGAGAAAGGTAAAGGGGGTAGTCCTCGTTGCATCATTTTAAGCCATCGTTGCCATGGCCAATTTTGCGACGGGCTGGCAACGGTTTTACGCCCGAACCGCTTTCGTGTCAATCCTCAGACTGAATTCTTTAGGACAGCGCCATCGGCGGCGCGGCATCCTTGTAGCAAATCATTCCCCAAGAAATTCCTAGCTTCGTCGGAGCGGCATCAAATGGCCGTCCGAACGGGCACTATTACAGTGGATCACCATTGCGAAACTCCGAACGCAAAGACGGCATCCCTAAATGGTGCCCGTCCGGCAGGACTCCGGCCGGACGGGTTCCCCGCAATGAAAAAGCCGGAACGATGGCTCGTTCCGGCTTGGTGTGGATATGTTTATTTATTCAAATGCGCTCGGCCCGGCGGGCTTGGCGGGTGCCTGGTTCTCCGGCAGTTTGCCGGGCGACAACAGCTTCGTGCCGCGCAGGGTGTAGATGTAGCTGGCCACGGCCTGGATCTCTTCCGGCTTCAGCACGGTTTTCCAGGTGATCATGCCCTTGGCCGGCACGCCGTCCCAGATGACTTTCACGCTGTCGGCGTAGGTGCTGCCGTGGATCCAATAATCGTCCGTGAGGTTCGGGCCGACGAGGCCGCCGCCATCCACGCGATGGCAGGGCGCGCAGAACTTGGCATAAGTCTGCCGGCCGGCCTGCAGCACCGCCGGGTCCGTGGACGGTTGCAGGGAGGCGAGCGAGGCTTCGAACTTGCTCATGGCGCCGTTCTTGATCTGTTCGCCGGCCTTCATCTCGCTGGCATATTCGGCCGCCTGCAGATCCCCCGTGCGCGTGACGTGGTAATAGACGAGATACACCGCCGAGAAGATGATGGTGATGTAAAACAGCCACACCCACCAGCGCGGGAGGTTGTTGTCGAGTTCCTGGATGCCGTCGTAGTTATGATCGAGCAGCAAAGGTTCTTTGGGATCGTTGCTCATAGTTTTGAGGAGGGAGTTTGGTCGTTGGCAGATTGGCGGGACTCGCCGCCGTCCAGCGGCAGCGCGCCCATTTTATTGAGGTAATTCTTCTTCAGGGCAAAGGCCCAGAGGAGCATGCCGGTGAAGAAGCCGAAGAAGATGCTGATGGAGATCACGCCATAAAGGCTGACGCCATCGATTCCGGTCAGGATGTTTTGTATCATGGTGGCTCCTTTATTTGACGGCCGCGGGCGCCGGCGCCGCCTTGATGTCGGTGCCGAGCCGCTGCAGATAGGCGATGACCGCGATGATTTCCCGGTCCGCATCGGTCGTGACGGAGCCCTGCTTGAGGTTCGCCACGATCTTGGCGGCCTGGGCGTCCAGGTCCTTTTGGGCCGGGCCGTTTTCATAGCCGGCGGGATAAGGCACGCCGAGTTTGCGCAGGGCGTTGAGGCGGGCCGGCAGCGATTCCTTCTCCAGCTTCTGCGTCAGCAGCCAGGAATAGCGCGGCATGATGGAGCCGGGCGAGGTGGAACGCGGATCGTCCATGTGATTGTAATGCCACGCGTCGGGATACTTGCCCCCTTCGCGCGCGAGATCCGGGCCTTTGCGCTCGGAGCCCCAGAGGAAGGGATGGTCATAGACATATTCGCCCGCCTTGGAGTATTCGCCGTAGCGCTCGGTCTCGGAACGGAACGGGCGGATCATCTGCGAATGGCAGGCCAGGCAGCCCTCGCGGATGTAGAGGTCGCGCCCGAGCAATTCGAGGGGCGTGTAGGGTTTGACGCTCACGATGGTCGGCACATTTTCCTTGATGAGGAACATGGGGATCAGCTCCACCACGCCGCCGATCAGGACGGCCACCAGGGCGAGGACGGTGAAGAACATCGGCTTGCCTTCGAGCATCCGGTGCCAGCTGGATTTGCCGTGGGCGACGGGCGCTTTTTCCAGGGGCGCGGCCTGCGCCTCGGTGTCCGGCTCAAACTGGCCGGACTTCGCCGTCCGGTAGAGGTTGTAAGCCATCATCAGTGTGCCGACAAAATACAGGGTGCCGCCGATGGCGCGCAGCTTGAACATCGGGACCACCTGCACGATGGTTTCCAGGAAATTCGGATATTGCAGAAAGCCGTCCTTGTTGAATTGCTTCCACATCAGGCCTTCGGTGATCCCCGCGACGTAAATGGGGATGATGTAAAACAGGATGCCCAGCATGCCGATCCAGAAGTGGTAGTTCGCCAGCTTGGTGGACCAGAGCTTGGTGTTGTACAGGCGCGGGAACAGATAGTAGAGCATGGCGAAGGTGAGAAAGCCGTTCCAGCCCATCGCCCCGCCGTGCACGTGGGCGATCGTCCAGTCGGTGTAATGCGACAGGGAGTTCACCGTCTTGATGGACATCAGCGGCCCTTCCAGCGTGCTCATGCCGTAAGCCGTGATGGCGGCCACCATGAATTTCAGCATCGGGTCCGACCGCACCTTGTCCCACGCGCCGCGCAGGGTGAGCAAGCCGTTCAACATGCCGCCCCAGCTCGGGGCGATCAGCATCAGCGAGAACACCATGCCGAGCGATTGCGCCCAGTCCGGCAGCGCCGAATACAGCAGATGATGCGGCCCGGCCCAGATGTAGAGGAACACCAGCGCCCAGAAGTGAATGATCGAAAGCCGGTAGCTGAACACCGGGCGGTTCGCGGCCTTCGGCAGGAAATAATACATCAGGCCGAGATACGGCGTCGTGAGGAAGAACGCCACGGCGTTGTGGCCGTACCACCATTGCACCAGCGCGTCCTGCACGCCGGCATACATCGAGTAGCTCTTGAGCCAGCTCCACGGCATCTCCATGGAGTTGGTGATATGCAGCACCGCGATGGTGATGACCGTCGCGATGTAAAACCAGATCGCGACATACATGTGTTTCTCGCGGCGCTTGATGATCGTGCCGAACAGGTTCACCGCGAACGCCACCCAGACAATCGTGATGGCGATGTCGATCGGCCATTCGAGTTCCGCGTATTCCTTGCTGGTGGTGAACCCGAGCGGCAGGGTCACCGCCGCGCTCACGATGATGAGCTGCCAGCCCCAGAAATTAAACCAGCTTAAAAAGTCGCTGAACATCCGCGCCTTGCACAGCCGCTGCAGCGAGTAGTAAATCCCCATGAACATGCCGTTGCCGACAAACGCAAAAATCACGGCGTTCGTGTGCAGCGGCCGGATGCGGCCAAAGGTGATGAACTGGAAGTTCAGGTTCGCCTCCGGGAAAAACAATTGCACCGCCGCCAGCAGGCCGACCAGCAGGCCGACAATGCCCCAGATGACGGTCGCGATGCTGAAGGCACGCACGATCCGGTTGTCATATTTGAAGGTTTCTACATTCATATTTTATTTCGGTTCAAAAAAATTCAGTGCCGCAACCGGCGGCGCGACCCACCGGTCGCGCCGCCGGTCTTGGGGGTTAAAACCGCCAGATCACGTCCACGGTCAGCCGGGTGTCAAAGATGCCGACGGGATGCACCACGCCGGCTTCGTAGGCAAAACCCACATCGAGGTTTTTCAAGATCCGCGAGCGCGCGCCGCCGCCGACGGTCAATTGCGTCGTGCCGCGAGCCCGGGAGCTGCCGAAGTTGATGAGGTCGTAGCCTTCCGTGTTCAGCGGCACCGCCGCGAGGGACTGGTCCGAGGTCTTGGAGGTTTCGGACAGGATCGTGTAGCCGTTCATCACCGCGAACGGGATGAAATACTGGCAGGTGTTATAATCCAGCTGCAGGCTGTAGTGCGCCTGCGCGGTCTGCTGGCTGAGGTTGTTCGGAACATTGAAGCCGGCATTGGCCGTGGCGTGGAATTTATCATAGCCCTTCTCCGCCGAGACGAACGCATTCCACACGCCCGAGCCGTTGCCTTGAAACACTTCCGTGCTGCCCGTGGGCAGCGTGATGGTCAGGCCCGGCGTCACGATGATCTGGTCGTCCTGATTGTCATAGACGACATATTTCAAGCCCGCCGCCAGATCGCCCCAGCCGTAAGCGTGGCCCAGAGTGTGATCCGGCTGGAATTCGATATAGCCATCCTTCGTCGCGATCAAACCGAGCTTATCGGTCAGCGCATAGCGCACTTGCACCGCCATGACTTGCACCTGGCCGCCCAGCGGCACGCTGCCGCCGGCAAATTTGAAGGAATCCGGCAGCCAGTGATACATGTAAACCGGCCGCACCTCGCTCGTCACCCGCGGGTCTTCAAAAAAGATCGGGTTGGCGACCGGGGAGATGGTGTTGTCCAGCCAGCTGCTCTTGTTCGCATCCGCCGCACTCGCGGTGGCTGCCAGCGCCGCGGTCATCACGGCGGCTTGTCCTGCGATTCTGATTGTGGATTTCATTTATTATTGGATAAGTGCCGTTCCTTGTTTGGTTGCAGGACCGGGATAGGAACAGCCTTGCCCCCGGTCCTGTTAAAATCATCTTCCGCCAGCACGCGCATCGAGGGCGTGGTGGTGTCTTCGTATTGCCCGCTGCGGACCGCCCAGACAAAGCCCGCCAGAAACATCAGCGCCACCGCCAGGCTCGCGAGGATCAAAATAATGACGACGCTCATGCGGCCTCCAGTGATGGGGTGACCGGGCGGACGAGTCCGGTCGCAGTTGCCGTTGACGTTTTCGGGCGCGGTTCCCGCGCCGACAAAATCCGCGCGCCCGCCAGCGCTGTCGCCCCGCAGGTAAAGACCACGATGGTCGCCGAGCTCACCGGCATCAGGATCGCGCAGACAATCGGCGCCAGCAGGCCCGCCGCCGCGATGCTCACGCCGACCACGTTGTAGGCGGAGGAGATGACGAAGCCGAGGCGGACGATCAGCGCCGCGCGCCGCGCGAAGCGCAGGACCTGCGCCAGCCGCGGCAATTCCGCCGCGTCGAGAATCACATCGCTGGCCGGCGAAAAAGTGCCCACCTGCTCCACCACCGCCACCCCCACTTCCGCCTGCTTCAGCGCGCCGGCATCGTTCAAGCCGTCGCCGACCATCATCACCCGGCGTCCGCGCCGCTGCAGTTCGCGGACAAAATTCAGCTTGTCCGCCGGGCTCTGGTTGAATTTCAAAACCGCCCGCGCGCCGAACAGTTTTTGAAACCGGGCCGCCTCGCGCTCGTTATCGCCGCTCAGCAGCGCCAGTTCGAAGCGCCCGCCCAACTGGCTGATCAGTTGCGCCACTTCCGGCCGCAATGCGTTTTCCAGCTTGAACTCGCCGCGCGGAACGCCATCAATCGCCACCGCCACCGTGCTGCCGGCATCGACAGTTCCGGGGCGGGCGTCCCCGCGAACCGCTAAACCGACCCAATGCCGCGAGCCGAGCTTGATTTTGTGTCCGGCGATCTCGCCTGCGATGCCGCCGCCTGGCGTCTCCTTGAAATTCGCCACCGGCAGCATGGCCGCGCCCAGCGCCTTCGCGATGCGCACGGAATTCGGATGCGTCGAGTGCCGCGCCAGCGACGCAACCCAATTGGTTTCATCAGCGGCCAAATCCGTTTCCGCTTTGCGCACTCCACATTCCGCACTTTGAAAAGTCACGCCGCCCGCATCCGCCGACGTCAGGGTGCCGGTCTTGTCGAGGACGATGGTGTTCACTTCCGCCATGCGCTCGATGACGAGCGCGTTCTTTAGATAGATTTTCAGCCGCGCCAGCAGCCGCTGCGCCGTGCCGTGGGTGAGCGGCGCGGCGAGCGCGAGGGCGCACGGGCACGCGACAATCAGCACGGAGGTGAACGCTTTCAACGCCTTCGCCGGGTCCCGGAACATCCAATAGACCGCCGCGGCCAGCGCCACGCCGATGACGAGTTTGGTGAACCGCTTGCTGTAGCGGTTGGTCAGCGAGTCGAGATCATGGTCACGCGTTTTGCGGAAGGCTTCGTGGTTCCACAGCGTTGCCAGATAGCTTTGCGCGACGGGCTTGACCGTCTCGACTTCGATCGCCCCGCCGACCTGCCGGCCGCCGGCATAAAGATGGTCGCCGGCGGCGCGGGCGACTGGTTCTGATTCGCCGGTCACGAAGCTGTAATCCATACAAGCCTCGCCGCTCACCAGTTTCGCATCCGCCGGCAGAAGTTCACCATTCCGTAAAATCAAATGATCGCCGGTCTTCAGTTGGGATATGGCAACGCTCGTTTCTTCGCCCGCCTCGCGGCGGATCACCGACAGCGGGAAAAACCCTTTGTAATCGCGGTCAAACGTCAGCCGGTCGTAGGTCCGTTTCTGGAACAGCCGGCCGCAGAGCAGAAAGAAAATCAGGCCGCAGAGCGAATCGCAGTAGCCGGGCCCGCGGCCGGAAAGCACTTCCCAGACACTCGCCGCGTAAATCGCCGCCAGGCCGAGCGCGATGGGCACCTCCATCGTCAGCACCCGCTGGCGGACGCTGAACCACGCGGCGCGCCAGAAATCCGCCGCGCTAAACGTCACCACGGGCAAGGCCAGCGCCAGGCCGAGCCAGCCGGCAATCACCTTGAACCACGGGCCGTTGAAGCTGTCGAGCCCCAGGTAAAACGGCAGTGACATCAGCATGATGTTGCCGAAGCCGAACGCGGCCAGACCGATTTGCAGCCACGTCTTCCGATTCCGGGTCTGGCGTCTGGGGTCTGACGCCTGGGGATGTTCCCCAGACTCCGGAGCCGATCCGCCCGACGCCAGCGTGAATTGCGGCTCATAGCCGATGGACGCCAACAATGCCGCCAGCTCGCTGAACTTGATTTTGTCCGGCGCGAACGTGATGGCCGCCTCGCGGCGGGAAAAATTCACCAGCGATTGGCCGATGCCCGGATGGAGCTTGAAGAGGTTTTCCAGCAGCCACACGCACGCGACGCAGTGGATGGCCGGCAGATGGAGCGTGACCTTGACCTGCGTTTTATCCGCGTAATCAAAGAGTTTTTCCGCGACCGCCGGGTCGTCCAGAAAGGTCCATTTGGCCGCGGCGGCGGCGGCCCGGATGCGGGTTCCCGGTGCGGATTGGAGCTGGTAAAACTGGTCGAGCCCGTTGTCGCGCAGCAGGCTGAAAACCGTCTGGCAACCGAAGCAACAGAAGTTCCGGCCCTCCAGCGTGAAGGCCGGACTGGGGCAGTTTTCGCCGCAATGAAAACAGGCCATTGCGACCGGCTGGATTTTTGACTGGCTGGACATTTATTGTCTCTGCTGAGCAATAAAGTGCCAAGGGTGGATAGGACCGACTAACCGGATATTGCCAATGCCCAAAAGTTTCTTGCCGCTAATTCTTGCCATGATTTTGTCCTGTTTTACCGCCACCCCGCCAAGCCGGCGGCCCGGGAAAATCGGTTCCCCATTTAACGCTCGCCGCGGGGCGCGTTTCTGGTATGATTAGCGCAGTAGAAAAGACATTTCATGACGCCAAAACTTTTTACCGAACTGGGGCTTTCCCCCGAACTGCTCAAGGCCATCGACAAACTGGGTTACGAGCAGGCCTCGCCCATCCAGGCCGCCGCCATCCCCGTGATGATGACCGGCAAGGACATCGTCGGCCAGTCCATGACCGGCTCCGGCAAGACCGCCGCGTTCGGCGTGCCGGCGGTGGAAAAGGTGGATCCGAATCTGCGCGCGGTGCAGGTGTTGATCCTGTGCCCGACGCGCGAGCTGGCCATCCAGGTTTCCGAAGAGATCCACAAGCTGGCGTTCTTCAAGCGCGGCATCAACTGCCTGCCGATTTACGGCGGCCAATCCTACGAGCGCCAGTTCTTCGGCCTCAAGCAAGGAGCGCAGATCGTCATTGGCACCCCGGGCCGCGTGATGGACCACATGCGGCGCGGCACGTTGCGGCTCGAGACGGTGAAGATGGTGATTCTCGACGAGGCCGACGTGATGCTCAACATGGGGTTCCGCGACGACATCGAAACGATTTTGAAGGACGCGCCCAAGGAACGCCAGACGGTGTTCTTTTCCGCCACCATGCCCAAGCCGATCCGCGACCTCATCGAAAAATATTCGCGCGAGCCGCAAAGCGTGAAGATCGAGCAGAAGGCGATGACCGTGCCGACCGTCGAGCAGGTGTATTACGAGGTGGACCGCCGCTACAAGATGGAACTGCTCACCCGGCTCATCGACCTTTACGACATGAAGCTCGGCATCATCTTCTGCAACACCAAGCGGATGGTGGACGACCTCGTGGAGCATCTCGAGGCCGCCGGCTATCAGGCCGACCGGTTGCACGGCGACATGACGCAGGCGATGCGCGACCGCGTGATGAACAAGTTCCGCAAGTCGGGTTTGGAATTTCTCGTGGCCACGGACGTCGCCGCGCGCGGCATCGACGTGGACGACGTGGAAGTGGTGTTCAACTACGATCTGCCTTACGACCCGGAAGATTACGTCCACCGCATCGGGCGCACCGGGCGCGCCGGGCGCAGCGGCAAGGCGATTTCGCTCGTGCCGTTCCGCGAACTGTTCCAGATCCGCAACATCGAGCGGTTTGCCAACGTGCGCATCACGCGCGGGAAAATCCCGACGGAAAACGAAGTGGCCGAGGCGCGCGAAAACGTGTTCTCCGACAAGCTGCGGGCGCTGCTCACCAGCGGCGAATTCACCAAGCACGACCGCCTGATCGACCAGCTGGTCGAGGAAAATTTCAGCTCCTCGGACATCGCTTCGGCGTTGATCCATCTGCTGCAAAGCGGCGAGGCCGCCAAGACGCCGCCGAAGACCGAGGAATACGCCCGGCCGGAGCGCGAAGAGCGCCCGGGCCGTTTCGACGACCGGGGCGACCGGGGCGGCTATCGCGAGGACCGCCGCGCGCCGCGTTTCGACGACCGCCGCGAGGAGCGCCCGCGCCGGTTTGATGAGCGCGCCCGTCCGGACACAAAATTTGCCGATGCCAAGAAATCCAAAGAGGCGCCCTGGAAAGCCGCCGCCGCGCCGGTGGCGAGAACGCCCAAGGTCGTGATCCCGCCGCCGGCGACCAAGCCGAACGATGCCGGGGCGGGCATCCCCGCGAGCCGCCCGGTCACCAGCGTTGAACCCAAGCCGGCCAGCGCCGCCAAGACCGAAGCGGTCAAAACGTATTCCGACGAGGAAATCTTGGCGTCAGTAAAAACGCCGGAACCAAAGCCGGCCTCCAAATTATTCATCAAACCAAAAGTCGAAGTCACTGCTCCGGCCAAGCCGAAGGAAAGCCGTGGCACGCCCGCCGGTCAGACGCGGCTGTGGATGAGCCTCGGGGCAGAGCAAGGCGTTGCGCCGATTGATTTCGTGAACTCCGTCGCGGGCGAAACCGGATTGCCCGGAAAAGTCGTCGGCAAAGTGGATGTGCGCGACCGCCATGCCTTCGTGGATGTCGCCAGCGAACACGCCAATAGCATCATCGCCAAGCTGAACCGCTCGGAAATCAAAGGGCAGAAGGTTAAAGTGAAACTGGCGTGATGAGCGACGAAGCGCTTAATTTTGTTCCCCTCGCCCCGCAGAGCGGGGAGAGGGCTAGGGTGAGGCGCACTTGGCTTTCGACCATTTCTCTTTAGCATCATGAGCACCACCTCACCCCAACCCTCTCCCCCGTTTCACGGCGGAGAGGGAGAAAACACGCCAACCACCAAATCTGTCGAACGGCTGTTCCCGTTCGTGGTGAAGACGCGGGGATTGCTCGTGGGTCGCGACACGTTGCGCGCGAACAAGAGCAAGCTGCATTTCGTCCTCATCACCACGGACATCGCAGAGAGCAGCCGCGAAGAAGTGTTGAAGGATTTTTCCTTCTATCCGGTCGTGCAACATTTCACCGGAGCGGACTTTGAAAAGTTTTTTGCGGTCAAAGGCGCGAAGGCAATTGGCTTCACCAAGTCCGGCTTGGCGCAATCCATTTACGCCGAGCTGAAATCGTTTCGCCTCAACAAGCCGCCGAATGTGCCGACGCCGCCCAAGCTCAAACCGGCGAAAACATCTGTCGATCCGATCACTCCTTCAGAAAATTCGTGAACCTCGGTTCCGGCGACGTGGAAAAATCCCAATCCCGTTCGCGCCAGTGAAATTGCAATCGTCCCGCGTGCAGCGCATGTGACGGCAAGATTAAACGCCCGCGCTGCTCATCCGTCAAACGCCGCTCGACCAGCGCAAGATATAAATCCGGATCGCCGCCGTAAATTTTATCGCCGACGATGGGATGGCCGAGGTGCGCCAGGTGGATGCGGATCTGATGCTTGCGCCCGGTGCGGGGCAATAGCCGCAAAAGCGAGAATGGAAGCTGGCGGCTAGCGGATGAAGAAGCGGCAACCTGGCGCGTGAATCGTTTCTCCACAAAGAACTCCGTCTGCGCGGGCGCGCCGTCGGACCGCACACAATCCTTGATGGCGACGATGCTCGTTTCATCCTTGCCCAGCGGGGCGTCAATCATCCCCTGCTCCGCCACAACCTGACCGTGGACGATGGCCTGGTATTCTTTCTGGAGGGTGCGCGTTTCCCAGAGTTTTCCCAACTCGCGCGCGACGAGCGCATTTTTGGCGATGACCACGAGGCCTGAGGTTTCGCGGTCCAGCCGGTTTACCAGATGCGGCTCGGATTCCGCTTTCAGGTAAATCCGCGCGCGGCTGATAAGGCTGGAATACTCGTCGCCCTTGGTCGGATGACAAACGAGGTCGGCCGGCTTATGCACCACCAGCAAATCGTCATCCTCGTGGATAACAGAAAACAATGGGTTCATTCTGAAGGAGGAATTATGAAAGGGGATTGAAGCACCCTCATTTAATCAAGCGTCGGGAAGAATGTTTCTTCATTCATCATTCTACCTTCGGCTTTTTCTTCAGATTCCGCCAAAGCGCCGGTTGCGCTTGGCGTATTCCTCCAAGGCGGCGAAGAACTGCGGCTTCTTGAAATCCGGCCACAGCGTCGGGGTGATGACGAGCTCCGCATAGGAAATCTGCCAGAGCAGAAAATTACTGACGCGCATTTCGCCGCTGGTGCGGATCAGCAAATCCGGGTCGGGCACGTTGCGTGTCCAGAGATGATCGGAGATGACTTTTTCCGTGATGTCGCCCGGCTCCAGTTTTCCCGACTTAACCTTTTCAGAGATTTGCCGCACCGCCTCCACGATCTCGATGCGGCTGCCGTAGCTCAGCGCCATGATCAGCGTCAGGCCGTTGTTCTTGGAAAGTGTGGCGATGGATTTCGCCAGATGCTCCTGCACATTGTCCGGCAGGCGATGGATCTGGCCGATGACTTCGAGCCGGACGTTATTCTTGTTCAGGTCCTTCGTCTCCGTCTTGAGGTAATGGACCAGATACTTCATCAGCGCGTCCACCTCGTCTTTGGGGCGGTTCCAGTTCTCGGCGGAAAAGGCGTAGAGCGTGAGATACTTGATGCCGAGCTCGCCCGCCGTGCGGATGATTTCGCGCGCCGAATCCGCGCCGCGCCGGTGGCCCTCGATGCGCGGCAGATGGCGCGACTTGGCCCAGCGCCCGTTGCCGTCCATGATCACCGCGACATGGCGCGGGAGATTCGCGGCGGCTTCGGGACTTAATTGAACTGGTAAACTCATCTGGTGGCGGCGCCTGGCGGGTTCCGTTCCGCGACTGTTACAAACTACACGAAAATCGTCTGATCGCGCCCCGGGCCGACGGATGCGATATACAGATTTGCATTCGTCAGTTCGGCGATGGCCTTCAAATACGCTTGCGCCTTCTTGGGCAATTGTTTGAAGGTCTTGCATTTGTCGGTTGGCGTGAGCCAGCCTTCAAACTCGACGTAGATCGGCGTGCATTCCGCCAGCACCTGCGCGTCGTTCGGCATGTAATCGTATTGCGCCTTGCCGTGGCGATACGCCACGCAGACCTTGATGTTCTCGACCGTGTCGAGGCCGTCGAGATTCGTGATGGCGAGATCGTCAATGCCGTTGACCATCGTGGCGTGGCGGGTGGCGACGGAATCAAACCAGCCGCAGCGCCGCGCGCGGCCGGTGGTCGCGCCAAATTCGCGGCCCATGCCGTGCAGCAGATCGGAAATTTCCTGGTTCTCCGTCGGCAGCGGCCCTTCGCCCACGCGCGTGGTGTAGGCCTTCATCACCCCGACCACGCGATCCATGCGATGCGGCGGCACGCCGGAGCCGGTGCAGGCGCCGCCCGCCGTCGTGTTTGACGACGTGACGAACGGATACGTGCCATGGTCGATGTCGAGAAATGTCCCTTGCGCGCCTTCAAATAAAACTTCCGCGCCGTGCCGGATCTGCTCGTGCAGCAGCACGACCGTATTCTGGACGAACGGCTTGAGGTATTGGCCGGCCTGGTTGTATTCCGCAAATACCTGCTTGAAGGAAAGTTGTTTCGCGCCGAGCGATTTGAGGATGGCGTTGTTCTCCTTGATCCGGGCGGCCAGCTTGGCTTCCAGTTTGACCGGATCAATCAGATCGTTCACGCGCAAGCCGACGCGCGCCGCCTTGTCGCCGTAGGCGGGGCCGATGCCGCGCTTGGTGGTGCCGATCTTGTTCTTGCCCTTGAGCGTTTCGCGCGCGCCGTCCAGCTCGCGATGATACGGAAACACCACGTGCGCCGTCTCGCTCAACACAAAATTCTTCGGCGTGACCTTCACGCCGTTTTTCTTCAGGCCTTCCATCTCGCTGACGAGGCCGATGGGGTCGAGCACCACGCCGTTGCCGATGACGCACAATTTGTTTTTGCGCAGGATGCCGGACGGGATGAGATGCAGCACCGTCTTTTTGCCTTTGACGATGACCGTGTGGCCGGCGTTGTTGCCGCCGGCGTAGCGCACGACGACTTCCGCCGTCTCCGTGAGCACGTCGATGATCTTGCCTTTGCCTTCGTCGCCCCACTGGGCGCCGACCAGAATTGTGTTTGCCATAAAATCTTTTGTTGAACCGTTGAGTTGTTGAAGGGTTAAATCGGCAACCGGTCCAACGATTCAACCCTTCAACGAACCACCGCCGGCAATAAAAATCCCCGGACGAAAATCCGGGGCAAAGCGGCGGGGTCTTTGCCGGAAGAAGCTAGGAAAACGCGGCCACAATGTCAATTCGCCGCTGGCAACGATTTCGGGACGCTGTTCGTCTTGAGGACATCGACCACGATTCGCTGCCCGATTTTTAGCTTGTTGGGAGCGAGACCGGGATTAACGTCCTGCAAATGCTTGAGCGTGACGCCCTCTTTGCGGGCGATCTTTGTGAGCGTGTCGCCATCTTGCACAATGTAAAAGCCGGGCCACGCTGGTGACGGAGAAAGATCTCCGATGCGTTTCCCGTTACGTTTCGTTTCCACCTCTTTCACCAAATCATCGAAAATGTTCGTGCCGTATTTTTGCTGGATGTAAGCTTCGGAAACTTCGTTATAGCCTCGAATATATTTCATCAAGCCATCGGTCACACAACATCCCGCCAGCCAGTCCGTTTGGACATGATACCGCTTTTTAAGCAGCGCGTCGTATTCGTCGGCCCACGGCGCTGGCAAGCCGGCTGATTTCGTGGCCATCACGCCGTTGGTGAGATCCCGCCGCGCATTGGCCTGACCTTGGGCAAACGCTTGCGTCAAATTAGTCGGATACCCCGTCGAATCCACACCCAGCCCGGCAAACTCCCGTTCTATGGGGGTAAGCAATTTATGCTTGGCCGCGGCCGACCAGCCGCTCGGGGTCATCGCAAGATTTAACAGCAGGGCGGCTAGGAAAATCGTTTTCATGGCAGATTTTGAAATCGGTTTTCACTCTAGCCAGTGCCGCGACGAATTCAACCTAAAGTTACCCACCGTCATTTCCGCCCCCCCCCACCGCCAGCCCCCGGCAACACGAATTGCGATGACGTTCAGGATTAAGCTGGCGACGGGTTGAACATCTTCGCCGGGCGCGCGAAGGTTTCCGTCGGCACGCCGAGATAATGTTTCATCAAAACATCGCGGTCCCACGGATTTTTCGTGCGCCAAATTTCCCACTTCTGCCGCAGCGAAAGATGGAACGAATACCATGGCGACACCAGCGCCGTGTTGATGAGCGGGA
This sequence comes from uncultured Verrucomicrobia subdivision 3 bacterium, assembly GCA_903921455.1. Next base: position 19,775 of record CAIXPZ010000027.1, read on the forward strand.
AATCCGTGCCATACACCAGCCGCCCGGCAAACTCCGGCTTCATCAGCGACTCCTTGAGATAACCCGACTTGTTGATCTGCGTCAGCGCGGAGATGTCCGTGTAAAGATTTGGATACTCCCGCATCAGCCGCGCCAGCCGGTCTGGCCCGCGTTCGCCACCATAATTCGCCGAAGACGCGATGTGCGCCGCCACCACCGTCACACCCAGGCTCAACGGCAGGCGCAACTTCTCCGGGTCGCCAAAGTTTGCGGCGGCGCGCGAGAAGGAATGTTCCTCGCCCGTGTGCGAGAGCAGCGGCAGTTTTAATTCGACCATCTTTTTGTAAAACGGAATTAGTTTCGGGTCGTCGGGATTGATGGCCATCACGGGCGGAATCCATTTGACCAGCACCGCGCCATGCGCCTTGGCCCAGTCCAGCCGCGCCAGCGCGTCCGGACGATACGGATTGACCGACGCGCCAAACCATAAGTTGGTGTGCCGGGCACAAACGTCCGCGACAAATTCATCCGGCACATAGACCTCGCTGCGATTCGTATCTAGGTTTCCCGCCCCATCCACGACACCATCGAGCGCTAGCACGACGGCCTGATGCACATATTTGCTTTGCGTGAGCGACGCGGCCATGCGGTCGCCCACCAGCCCGTCGCCTTTTTCCATGAGTTCCTGCTTCGTAACCCCGAAGCTGTGCAGATAGATTTTGAACCGGAAATTATTTTGCATCCGTGGCGAAATCCAGCATCCGCTGCCGCCCGCGCCGATGCCGGCGATGTGACAGTGCATGTCGATGATGCCGGCGGGAATCGCTTCCACGGGACGGAACGGCCGCGCCGGCAGGCACGCCCAGCCCAGTAGGATCACCAGACTGCCAGCTATAAACAATTTACGACGGCGGGCGATGGCTGTCGGTTTGACTTTGATTTTTTGCATGCAGCGACCATAGAAGAAGCCGGACGTCACCGTGAATTGATAAAATTGCGCGCGCCATTGAAGGAAACAATGGCGCGCACATTTTTGACCGGCGCCGCTTTCCCGGCGCGGCGGTGGAGAATATTTTTTTGCCCGTTGATCATTTCCGCGGCGAATCCTCGCGCGGGCCGGCGGCGTCCAGCTCCGCGTGGGTCATGCTTTCCCAAGCCAGATTACACATGGCGGTGAAATCCGACGGCCTGACTTTCGAGCGAATCAGGGTGTCGGTCAGCGGCAGGGCAAACCCGCGCCGATTGTGAAAATGATTATAAGCGATTTCCCACGTCGGCAAAATGTCGGAGGCGACAAAGCCATCCGGGAAAAGTGCGGCGGACACCGGCTGCCCCAGCAACGCGCCGGCTTGGAATTCCATCGCGGCCATGAGCCGCCGGTCGTTTTCGGCATACAGGTCCAAGCCCTGATGATAGGCGATTTCGGCAGTGTTGATCGCAGAGGCGAAGCCCATTTGCATGTGATGGCCAAAGTCGCGCCGGGTTTCCTGGCACAGTCCGTCGAAGTATTGGTTGGGTTTATACCAGAAATTATAAATGGCCGTGTCGGCATCCATCTGGCTGGTTCCGTAAGGGCGGATGGGCGTGGGGCCGTCGGTGGTCTGGTAAAAATAGGCCGGCACCCGTTTGCGCCAGAGAAAAACGCCGCGATTGAACGCTGCGGCGTCTTCGTTGAAAACCCCGATGCACAGCAGCGCGTCGCTCATGGACAGCTCCCAGTTGCCGTTGAACGTGGCATTGCCGGGAAAAATCAACGGCCGGAACGCCCGGTTCAACATGGCGGAGAACTGTCTGCTCTCATTCGTCGTCCAACCCGGATAACTGGACCGCAAAATTTCCGCGCCCAGTGGAAAAACCGAACCGCACCACGCCGCGAGCACGGCTTTTTGACGATCGCTGCTCACATGGTTCGTGAGTTTGGCCGACCACGCATCCAAAATTTCCGCCGCTTTTTTGCCGTAACTGGGATTGCCCGTGAAATACCAGAGCAACGCCTGGGCATACGCGGCTTTGGCGTCTTCGTTTTCGATGGTGGCATCGTTGCCGTTAGCGTTGACCACCGCCAACGGATGCGGCGTCCAGTTCAAGTTGCCATAGCCCGATTTTTTCAGGCGGTTGAACGACGCGGCCCACGGCTCGACCCCGGCCTTGATTTTTGCCTTCACGAAATCCAGCTCGGTCCGGGAATTAAGCAGGCCGGGATGTTTGAAGGCCGGAAGTTCTGGGCCCGGACGGTCTGGACTTGTGACGGGGCCATTCGTTTTCGCTTCCGTTGACGCCGCTGCCGGTTTGGAATCAGTGGTCGTGGTCTGGGCGAAAATATTTCCTGCCAGAAGCGCCAGCAGCCAAGTGAATGGGGCGATTTTTTTCATGCGGAATGTGGTAGCAAACCATTTATTCGCCCGGCGGTAAAACTATTCTTCCAGCTCGCACCATGGAGCCAGACCATGCCCGGCTGACCGGCCGGACGGCGTTGCCGCGCCGGCATCCCTTATATTTTCCCTTTTGATTTCCCTCGCCGCCATTTAGCCTGCTGCCATGCGCGAAGCCTCTTTGCAATTTCTCAAAACTCTCGTCAACACCCCCAGCCCCACCGGCCACGAAACGCGCGGCCAGCGCGTCTGGCTGGATTACGCCGGCCAGTTTGCCGACGAAACATTTTCCGACGCCTATGGCAACTGCGTCGCCGTGCTGAACAAGGGCGGCGGACCGCGCATCATGCTCGCCGCGCACGCGGACGAAATCGCGATGGCGGTGAACTACATCGACGATAACGGCTTCATTTACGTCCGGCGCATGGGCGGCATTGACGCCGCCATCACCAAGGCGCAGCGCATCGTCATCCACACCCGCGGCGGCGCGGTCAAAGGCGTCGTCGGCAACGTCGCGCCCCATTTGACCAAGCAGGACGGCGAACCGAAGTTGCCGAAAATTCACGACCTCTTCATCGACATCGGCGTCAGCAGCCGCAAGGAGGCGGAAAAAATTGTCCGCGTCGGCGACCCGATCACGCTGACTGATGAATTTGATATTTTGCGCGGCGACCTGGCCGTGGCCCGCGCGTTTGACAATCGCATCGGCACCTTTGCCGTGGCCGAGGCGTTGCGCCTGCTCAAGGAATCCAAGGTGAAGTTGCAGGCGGAGGTTTGCGCCGTCTCCAATGTGCAGGAAGAAGTCGGCCTGCTGGGCGCGCGGCAGATCGCGTATTCATTGCATCCCGATATCGCCCTGGTCGTGGATGTCACGCACGCGACGGATTATCCCACCGTCAGCAAAGCCCAGCACGGTGACACGCGCATCGGCCAGGGTCCGGCCATCACGCACGGCGGGTGCAATCATCCGGAAGTGGTGAAGCGGCTGGAGGAAATTGCGGCCAAAAAGAAAATCCCGCTGCAGCACGAAGCCATGTCCGCCTCCAGCGGCACGGATACCGATGTGATTTTCTGGACGCGCGGCGGCATTGCCAGCGCGCTGATCAGCTTGCCGAACCGCTACATGCACTCGCCGGTCGAGGTTGTCAGCTTGAAGGATCTGGAGCAGATCCCGCAGTTGATGGCCGCCTTCGTGGAGTCGCTCAAAAAGGGCGAGCAGTTCAAAGTGAAGATTTGATATATTTAACTGTTTTGTTGGTGTTTTTGGATATTTGATTGCATTTTGATTGACTTTCTGCCGTTACTTTGTCAGATTCGACTCTGAAAGAGAACACAAGCGAAAGGAAACAAAATGAAATCAAAATCTCTAAAGTCCCCCGGCTCGTTGGTCGTTCGCGGGCGCAACTTCTACGCCTTCTGGCGCGTCAACGGTAAAGCCATCAGCAAGGCGCTTCGCGATGCTAACGGCGCGGCAATCACGACAAGGCCGGAAGCCGAGAAAGCAAAGGCGCGGCTAATGGAGATCGTTAGCAAGCAAAACGAGGTTGAATCCCTACGCTCTATTCAACACGCGATTGATGACAAGCAAACTGAGATTGACCGTTTAAAGGACGAGCAAAATCCCCCGCTGGCATTAGCGCAAGCGTGGGCAGCTTTCCTGCGGTCAACCGAGCGGCACGATTGCGGCAAATCATCACTGGTGACGTATGAGGGCATCTGGTCTAAATTCAAGACTTGGGCGGAGCGGGAACACCCGGAAGCCGTCATGCTCCGCGACATCAGCGGCGACATCGCCAAGAGCTACTTGGAAAGCATGAATCACGGCAAGGTTGCCCCGAAAACTTTTAATTCCCACCTCAATTTTTTGAAGTATTTATTTCGCGTCTTGGCGACGGAAGGACGATTGACGGAGAATGTCTGGAAGAAAGCCAAGCTAAAGGCGAACATCGGCCTTTCACGGCGCGAGTTGACCATCGAGGAATTAAAGAAAGTTTGCGATGCGGCGAAGGGCGAAATGAAGTTAGCTTTTGCCATCGGCCTTTACACCGGCATGAGACTGGGCGACGTGGCCACGTTAAAATGGGGCGAAGTGGATTTGAAGCGTCATCAAATCCGGCGGATTCCAAACAAGATTGCCCGCCGCTTGCCGCAAACCATCACCATCCCGATTCACCCCGCCCTATCCGCGATGCTGACGGAAATCCCCATCAACGAGCGCGACCACGTTTATGTCCTGCCGCAATGGGCGGATACCTATCGAAACAAGTCGCGCTCAAAGCTAACAGAGCAAATTCAGAAGCATTTCGAGGACTGCGGCATAAAAACAACGGAAGCCCGCGAAGTCGGCACACGGGCGCAAGTCGTGGTCGGCTTTCATTCGCTCCGGCATACGTTTGTATCGCTTTGTCGCGAGAGCAACGCCCCGTTAGCCGTGGTTGAGAATATTGTCGGCCATCACTCCGCCAGCCTGACGCGACACTATACGCACATCAGCGAACAGGCTTCGACAGACGCCGTAGCCTTGCTGCCATCATTGAACGGTAGCGACGCGCCCCTCGTTCCGACTGGTTCTGCTCGCGATGAAATGCTCCGCGAAATCATAGAAAGCATGACAACAAAAAATCTGCGCGAGACAAAACCACGGGCGCTAGCGATGCTGGCGAGCGCATTAAATTGAAAGTAGCTGCTATGAACCAAGCAAACGAAATTGCCCCGCAACCCAGTAGTCCAGTTAAGCGAACGACGATCGAACAAGAATTACGACTGGCGAAAGAATACTGGCTGCGGACAATCCAACCCCGCATAGCTGGGCGGAAACTGCGAGGCGTTGAATTGGCTGTTGCCAAAGATGCCCACTGCCGATTGCACGAAGGACAGAGGCAGGCCGAGACCTGGAATCGGTCAGAAGCAGGCCGACTATTACCACTGGAAATTGACATGTCAGGAGAAAGATTTCAGGAGCCGGAAATCTTGTTTGCCGACGAAAACTTGAAGCCGGAAATGCTGGCAAAGATTGCAGCACCTTTAATGTATCAAAGCGGAGCGAAAACGACCTCGCTTGAAGCAGTTCGCACCGCGCACGAATTGCTGATGGCCGCAGAGCAATATATCGGGACATTGCCTAAAATAACGGAAGGAACGGAATCTCTCGTTGCCGATTTCGACACGGTATTTAGCACGGTCACATTCGCAGAGATTGAAGCGAGCAACAAAGAAACTTCTGGGCAAATACCGCTTCTACCTCCCGTCCAGCAAAAGCGAAACGAAGGCATACTAACAGTGACAGCAATAAAAAATGCCGTAAAGCGTTTCTTGGAACAAAAGAAAAAGAACCACTCACAGATTTCGGAAGCACAATGGAACCGTGAGGCGAAGGAAGGTGCGAAGCTCGCTCAACACGGATTATTTCCATATCCAAAACATGGAACTGGAAAGCTGACGACTTATCAGCAGGAGCAAGGAAAGCCTAATGAAGTCATCGCGGACTGCCTGCAAAACAACCGGATAATCCTCCAGGACCTTTGCGACTTGCGCTGGGAGCGGTTCAGAAACTTTTGGCAAAAACAACAGCGGCGCGGGTTGGGCAAGAAAAGACCAAAGGAAAACCGTCCAAAAAGCGCTAACAAGCGACAAAAGTAGCCAGCGCAAATTTCTGTCAAAAACTTTTTCGCTTCAACAATCCCTATCTGCGGTGTCATTTCCACGGGCTGCGGTCTTAAAACCGTTGCTGCGGTGCTGTTTTCTAAACTCGCCAATTTCCCTTCTATTCACAGGGTTACATTGCGGAATCTACGGCGCGAGCAGTGCCGGAAATGACTATGCAAACGCACACAATCACAATTCTCGAAACCACGTTGCGGACGGACAGCACCGTTAGCGCAACGCATCGCAAACAGATTCTTGATGCGGCTCGCGGTGGAACCGCTCCCGCACTGGACGGCAACCGTACACCGCCGCGAATTTACAGCCGAGAGGAAGCCGCAAAACTTTTGGGCGACCGTTCAACGCGATTTGTTGACCTGCTTTGTCGGCGGGGCTTGCTGAAAAAATTCACACCCAAAGGCAATCAGCGGAGCATCGGCATCACCGCCGAATCCTTTAACCGCTTTGTTGAAGGGATCGTCTAATGAAATCTTTTATGCGCCGTTCACGTTGTAGTAAGTCCACATTGCGCCGGGTTGAAATCATCCTGCGGCGAGGCTATTACCGCAAACGTCAGCGGCACCAAATCAGGAGATTTTGTGAATGTTAAGGAACTGCGCGAACTCCTAGGCCGTGACGTGCTTTTGCTGGCATGGCCGAAGGGCAGCAAGGGGACGAAACGCAAATGGGGACACCTCACCATTGCCGACATGGAGAACCCCGATTATCTCGCCAACCTTGAAAGCGGAAACATCGGCGTCGCATTGGGCGCGAAGTCCGGCAACCTGATTGCGCTGGACGTGGACGAAGACACCCTGGTTGAACCGTATCTTGCGTTAAATCCGTGGCTGAAAGACACCCTGCAAACACACGGACGGCACGGGCGGGTGTTTTGGTTGCGAATGGCTGGTGGCTATCCAGCCAAGCTAAAGCCGCTTAAAACTCTTTCTGGCGGTAATGCTGGTGAATGGCGGGCAGGTAAAAATTCACAGTCCATCATTCACGGCATCCACCCCGACACCGGCAAACCGTATCAGATGTTGAACAAGGTCAAGCCGATGGTTATGGAATTTTCCAACATCGTCTGGCCGAAGGAAATCAGCAACCCGCCAACACTGGACATCCAGCCACCAAAAGCAAATTGGACAGAGGTGACAGAGGTGACAGAGGTGACAGAGGTGACAGAGGTGACAGAGGTGACAGAGGTGACAGAGGTGACAGAGGTGACAGAGGTGACAGAGG
>CAIXPZ010000028.1 GCA_903921455.1 uncultured Verrucomicrobia subdivision 3 bacterium
CCGTCCGTTGCCTGAGCAACCTGCCGCTCGACCGGATGTTGCAGGACCGCCACACCATGAGCCAGACCGTGCGCGAGGAAGTCACGCCCAAATCCAGCGAATGGGGTTACAGCCTCGGCTCCGTCTATATCCGCAAGGTGCATTTCCGCGACGACAACATGATCAAGCAGATTGAAGAAAAGGTCGTGAACCGCCTGCGGCAGGTGACCGCGGCCTTCAAGCAGGCTGGGGCGAACCAGGTGAGCATCATCACCAGCACCGCCGAACGACAGGCCGCCATCGAGTTTGCCAAAGCGGCTGCCATGCGCCCGAACATTGTGGGCGCGGCCCTGCAGGAAATCTCCAAGGACAAAGAAGTGCTGGACGCGCTGTTTCAAACCATCGAGACGCAGAACATGGTGGACAGTCAGGCCAACATCACGCTCATCCCGAAAAACTCCCAACTCCTCGGCGAACTCGTCGCCGCGACGCAAGGGGCGAAGGCGGGAAAATAAATCTAGGTTAGGCCCTGCTTAATTAATTATATTTTATGCCTGTTCGCATTTACGACATTGCGACTAAACTTGGTGTCGATAACAAAGTCACCTCAGTGGGATTATACAGAAAACCATCCAAGCTAACGAAATCAGGGTGGCTAAAATCCTCTCTCCGGGGGAGCGGACACAGGTGAGGAAGGGCTTAAACCCCTAAATAACGCGTTTTCAATAACTTAGTGTGGCGATGGGCCTTCAACCGCAGACTTTGACACAAGGTTTCGTAGCTTTCCTGCGACGTTCTATTGCCTTCGGACGACGTTCTATTGTCTTCCCACGACGTTCTATTGTCTTCGGATGAAATTTTATTGCCTTCGGATGAAGTTTTATTGCCTTCCCACGACGTTCTATTGCCTTCGGATCACGTTCTATTGTCTTCCTACGTCGTCCGATAGTCATCGGACAACGTTCTGTAGCCATAAAACTTCGTCCAGTTGTCATTCCCCGACGTCCAATAGTCTCAAAACGTCGTGCGAAGGTCTCAATTCATCGTCTGGTAGCTGCAAAACTTTGGCCAGAAGCCATAATCCTTCGTCCGGAAGCCTCAATGCTTTAAGTTGAAGTCTGGAAGTTGGTCGCCATGGCCGTGCCCGCCGGCTTTTGGGCGATGGAGGCCAAAGAAGTCGTCCGCCGCCGCTGCCTGCGTCCGGGGGTGTTGTGCTGGTGGACGTGGCGGCGGGTGGTTGAAATTTCGGCATCACTGCGCCATCCCTCATGCCCAAACAAAACCGCCGCTCCAGAGAACCGGAGCGGCGGGTGGAAAAATGGCGTGGGCGGGCGGGATTTATTTTTGGGCGGCGATCATCCCGCTGTTGCGGGCGTAGTTGAACAAGCCGCCGGCATCCACCACCGGGCGCACATCGCCGAGCGGTTTGAAGGCATAAACTTTGCCGGTAGCTTTCACCGTCACCGTCGCCGCGTCGAGGTCCACCGTCACGATGTCGCCGGTCTTCAGGATGTCGCACAGGCGGTCGGCGCATTCGCACGGATACAGTTCGCCGGTGGCCACGCAGTTGCGGAAGAAGATGCGGGCGAAACTTTCCGCGAGGACGATCTCGCAGTTGGCCGAACCCATCGCGATGGGCGCGTGTTCCCGGGAGCTGCCGCAGCCGAAATTTTTGCCGGCCACGACGATGGGATATTCGCTGTCGAGCTGGCCTTCCTTGACGTAGCGGTTGGGATAGAGCGAGGCGGGCAGGCCGTCGAGCGCGTAGCTGCCGAGCTTCTCATATTCCTCGGCGATGGTGGGCACGAGGTTGAGGAATTGCGCGGAGATGATCTGGTCGGTGTCGATGTTGTCGCGCACCACATAGACCGGGCCGGTGAAAACAGATTTCGTCATGCGCAAGAATCTGCCGTTTGCAGGCGTTTTTTTCAATCACATTCAGGCGCTCACTCCGCTGCCGCCGCCGGCCCGCCGGCCGCCGAACCCGCGGCAGTCCGGCCTGCGGCGGCCGGATTAACCGGCTGGCGGGGCCGGCGAACCGCGTTCAGTGCAAATATCCCTGCGTTCGCTGTATTACCATTGTTTGCAGGGCGCTGGCTGCAAAGATGGCCCCTAGAAGTTTAGGGCGGGATCCGGATCCGGCCAGCCGCCCATGAATTTGCCGGTGCTGGTGAATGACACAATCATGAAAAAATATATCATCACTTCCGTTCTGGTCCTCGCGGGCATCCAGGCTTGGGCGGACGGTTCCATCAGTTATACCAACTCCGTGGCGGGCTCGGCGCCCGCCGGCCTTGCCTTGAGCCAGTTCAACGCCAGCCTGGGCACACTGCAATCCATGACCCTCGACCTCTCCGGCGCCTTCACCAGCACTTTTACCATCACCAACACCGGCAGCATCGCCTATTCCGCCGGCTCGAGCGTCCGCCGCAATGCGGACATCCTCCTGGGCGCCTCCTTCGCGGACCTGGCCGTTGATGCCAACAACCCCAATGGCGCCGGCAACCCCTGGCTCTCCTGGCTCAGTAGTCCGCTCTCCGTGACCGGCCTGAGCCCGGGCAATACCGCCACCGCCACGCGCACCGGCCTCATTGATCCCGGCACCGCGTATTACGCGGACACCGACACGCTCGCCCTGTTCACCGGCGCCGGCTCCGTCCTGCTCGACATGGACACCATCACCGGATACACCCTGACCTTAAACGGCGAAACCGCGTATAACTCCTCCTACACCGCCTCGGAAACCATCCGGGGAATCGTCACCTACAATTATACGACGCCCGTGGCCACGCCGGAACCCGGCACCCTGACCTTGGCCCTCTGTGGTGGCGTGGGCCTGCTGCTCGTCCTAAGACGCAAACAATAAGCCGCCGCGAAGAGCGAACCGGCGGTGGCGATGGTCGTTTGAATGGGTGCCAGCGGTTTGGCTCCCCCGAATTGGGGAGCGGAATTTAATTCTCGCGACTGCCTTTGGTTTTTATCTTGCGCCCATGTCATCATTCCTGCGGTCGCTTCCCGCCACGCTGATGGCGCTGGCTGCATTGGCCACCGCAACTGCGGCAGAAACCGTCGTGACGCCGCCCGCACCGGAGCGGAAGCCCAACATTGTCTTCATTCTTTGTGATGATCTCGGCTACGGCGACGTGCATTGCCTGAATCCGCAACGCGGCAAAATTTCGACGCCGCAGGTGGACCAGCTCGGGTCGCAGGGGATGACCTTTACCGAGGCGCATTCCAGTTCGGCGGTCTGCACGCCGAGCCGTTACAGCATTCTCACGGGCCGTTACAACTGGCGTTCCCGGCTGCAATCCGGCGTGCTGGAGGGGTTCAGTCCGCCGCTGATCGCGCCCGGACGGCTGACGGTTGCGGAATTGCTCAAGCAGCACGGCTACGCGACGGCTTGCATTGGCAAATGGCATCTCGGGACGGGGCTTTCCCAAAAGCATCTGGCCGCGCCGATTGGCGATGGGCCCACCACGCGCGGCTTCGATTATTTCTTCGGCCTCAGCGCATCGGCGGACATACCGCCGTATGCATTCATCGAGAACGACCGGTTCCCGGAAGCCCCCACGGCGGTCAAAGAGCTTTACAAGGGACGCCGCGGGCCGGCCGCGCCCGGCTTCGCGGTGGTGGATGTTTTACCGACGCTGGTCCAAAAATCCAAGGCCTGGATTGGCCAGCACAAAACGCATCCTTTTTTCCTCTACCTGCCACTCAACTCGCCCCACACCCCGCTCGCCCCGTCGAAGGAATGGAAGGGGAAAAGCGGGCTGGGCGATTACGGCGACTATGTGATGGAAACCGACTGGGCCGTGGGCGAAGTCCTCCAGGCCGTGTCGGCCGCCAGGTTGTCGGATAACACCCTGGTCATCCTGACCAGTGACAACGGTTGCGCCCCCTATGTGGGCACCTTGAGCACGGTTGACCCCGCCATGTCTAACCAAGGGGTAGGGGCTGTCGCCACGCTGGAGGCCAAGGGCCATTTTCCAAGCGCGGATCGGCGCGGTTACAAGGCGGACATCTGGGACGGGGGACACCGCATTCCGTTCATCGCCCGCTGGCCGGGTAATATCAAAGCTGGTTCCAGCAGCGGTCAACCGGTTTGCCTCGTGGATTTGATGGCCACCTGCGCCGACCTCCTCGGCGTGAAACTTCCCGACAACGCCGGCGAAGACAGCGTCAGCCTGCTGCCGGCCTTGCTCGGCACAGCGACTGCGCCACTACGCGATGCGCTTGTTTCACATTCCATCAACGGCTCCTTCGCCATCCGCCAAGGCCAATGGAAGCTGGAGCTTTGCGCCAGTTCCGGCGGTTGGAGCGCGCCGAAGCCCGGCAGCAAGGCAGCGAAACAACTCCCGCCGGTCCAACTCTACGACCTGACCAAGGATATCGGCGAACGCACGAATGCAGGCGCCGCGCATCCGGAAATCGTGGCGCAACTGACGAAGCTTCTGGAAAAATACATTGCCGACGGCCGCAGCACGCCCGGAGCGTCGCAGAAGAATGACACCGCCATCAAACTTTGGAAAGAAGGCCAGTCCGACGACGAAACCCAGCGCAAGAACGGGGACTAAGCCCGCCGCCATCCCCGCGAACCCCGCCAAAGACACGAACGGAAAGCTTTAAACCAGCTCGCTCCCTTTGCCGCCTGGCGACGGATTAGGCTTTTTTGTGTCCACGAACTTTTTCTGGGAGTGCCTCCAGCACTTCTTTTGGGCAGGTAGCCATAATCTCAGGCGACATGCCGCCAACTAGCTTCTCTTTCTCGTGACCTTCAAATATCAAATGCTTGTCGCCGTCGTAAATCCAAAGGCGATCCGGCGTCTCGACGTAAACAAACCACCCGGCGGAATTCAGGACATTAGGCGAATCTTTAAGACCGAGATTCGGCCCTTCTTGCCAAACGATATCCAGCGACCACTTCGCCGGAGACTCTTTGGCGATAGAAAACATGCTACCGCTCCCGTCGAGCGCAAACCTTCCAGTCTCACGAACAAACTTCCCGATAATGTTGTTGCTACCATTACCAGCCAACGCAAGCAATGCCGTCAATATCAACGCAATTAGCGTGCAACTAACTTTCATAATCATAGAGATGTTCTTGCTCATTCAAGATATAGACACCGCGTAGTCAAAATCTGTATTTATTTTTTGCGAACTCAAAAAAGCCCAACATCCAGGTTGGCCCAGTTGATTGAGGTGGTTGGTGGCCTGACTGAATCATGATTGAAACAGTATGATGGACGCCAAAAAGCTGTCCCCCTTATCCAGTCGGGGTCAGGCGCGTGGCCGCCCCGCCGGAAAAGGCGGCGGTGACAATCCGCGTTCCGGCAGGGAAAAATATATTGGACGAACTCCGCCTGCTTTGCCATTTTCGTACATACTCGGGAAAGGATTTATGCCGGCGAGAAAGTCAATCGCGCCTTGGCCGGCATCATCCGCCGTCGCCGCCCTCAGCGGCATCTCGCGCCAGATGCTCGGCTACGTGGAAAATGACCAGCGCCGGTTGAGCATCGTGGCGCTGGGGTTCTTGGCCGCACCGCTGGGCCTGACCGCCAGCGAATTGCTGCATGAGGCGGAATTCTCGCTCGCCCGGCTACCGGGCCGGAGCAAAAAATGCCACAATTGTTGCCTACGCAGAGGCGAATTACCGTGGTTAAATGTCCACGGTGAATGTCTCCATCCAGTGCGCTGAATCGGAAAACCCGTGATTTTCATGGAAATTTGCAGAATTTTGGGCGCGGCGGGCGGAACAGGCTTCGGGTTTCACTAAAATGGGATTTCCTTTTATAAAAGGAGGCTTTCCTTTTACGAAATTGGACCTTCCTTTTTCAAAAGGAGACTTTCCTTTTACGAAAGGCGAGCTTCCTTTTTCAAAAGGATACCCCACTTTCTTAAAAGGCGACGACTCTTTTGCGCCAGGAAGCCGCTCTGCCGGACCCAGGGGAACCTCTTTCCTGAGTGACGAATCCTGACCTACCACTTTGCCGCCGTCGGCGGTCGGCGGGCCGGCCGGTTCCGCCATCCTGAATGTCACTATCAAACGATTTGATGCCAGTTGAAGGGAGGTGAAAAACATGTCAACCAATTCAAAACTAAACGGCGAGAAGATCGCCACCGTGGTCAAGGCTTGGGAGACCTGCGTCCGGCCAAGAGCTTCGCCGGCATGACGCTGGCCCAGTTCAAGACCATGGTCAAACCCAGCCTCGACATGCGCGATGCCATCAGCACGCTGGAAAACCAGTTGATCGCCGCCAGCGACCAGCGGGATGACGCCGACGCCGAATCCATGAAACAGATCCTGCTCGTGGTCATCCGGAGGCGGTTATTTGCCGCCGAGCGAGGTGATGGGCGAAGGCCGATGGAACGTTCGTCCGGCCACCATGAACACGCCTTCACCCTGATGATGCAGGGTAATCCCGCCAGCCGAGTTATTATAAAGTGCGTCTCGATACATGGAACGCCACGGCAGAAGTGACGCCGACCGAGCGTGCCGCGCGCCTGCAGTTCACATTTGAGCAGCCTGGCGATGCGTATGTCGTGTTGGACGTTTTTGGCACCAAACGGATTTCGTCAGTTAAAATCATCCCCACCGAAAACAAAATCGTCGGCATCGCGCGCAACTATCACAACCGCCCCGGGGGCGGCGTGCCGGAGAATTTCGGTAATTATTTTGTCATCTTGTTTGACCGGCCATTTACCGCCAGCGGTGTTTGGACGTCCAACTCCATTCAGCCGGGCGTGACGGAACTTGAATGCGGAAAGACACTGGGCGCGTTTCTAAAATTTGACACGAGCACGAATCGCATCGTCGGCTGCAAGGTGGCATCGTCATTCGTCAGCCTGGAGCAGGCCGAACGAAACCTGGATCGTGAAATCGGTAGCGCGGACTTCAACACCATCCGGCAGCGCGCCGAAACGCGCTGGAACGAAATGCTGGGCCGCGCCCGAGTTGCCGGCGGCACGGACGACCAGCTGCGGACGTTTTACAGCGCACTTTACCGGAGCATACTTTACCCGCATCGCTTTTACGAATTGGACAAAAATGAAGAGCCAATCTACTTCAGTCCTTACGATGGCAAGGTTCATCCTGGTCACCTCTACACCGACAGCGGCTTTTGGGACACGTTCCGCGCCGCGCATCCGCTCATCAATTTACTGTATCCGGAAATTGGCGGCGAAATTTTGGAAGGCCTGATCCATGCCTGCGACGATAGCGGCTGGCTGCCGGAGTGGCCGGGCCCGGGACATCTCAATTGTATGCTCGGCAACCACGCCTTTTCGCTGCTGGCCGATGGCTGGATGAAAGGCATTCGCACGTTTGACGCGGAGCGGGCCGTGGCGGCGATGGTTCATGATGCGAACACGCAAGGTCCAACCAATTGTCTTGCGATCGGCCGCGACGGCGCCGAGTTTTACAATTCAATTGGCTATGTTCCGTATTCCAATGACCCTTCGGACAATGCCAGCTTCCGCGGAGCGGCTTCGAAAACCCTGGAATTTGCCTACGACGATTTTTGTGCTGCGCAACTCGCGCGCGCCGTTGGCATGAATACCGAGGCGGCTACTTTTGCGCGCCGGGCGATGAATTATACAAATTTGTTTGATGCCTCCCTCGGCTTCATGCGCGGGCGCAGGGCGGACGGTTCGTGGAATGAGCCTTTTTATGCCGATGAATGGGGCGGGCCGTTCACCGAGGGCAATGCCTGGCAGTGGACGTGGAGTGTTCAGCAGGACGCACCGGGCTTGATGAAATTACTGGGCGGCGAAAAATGTTTTGCCGACAAGCTGGACGCGGTTTTCTCCACCGCACCGACGGTTCACACTGGCACTTACGGCCGCATGGAGCATGAAATGTTGGAAATGATCGCCGCGGACATGGGGCAATACGCCCACGGCAACGAGCCGGTACATCATCTGCTTTATCTTTACGATTATGTCGGCCAGCCGTGGAAGACCCAGTCGCACGTCCGGCAGACGATGACGCTGCTTTATCAGGCGACCCCAGACGGCCTCTGTGGTGACGAGGACACCGGCCAGATGTCGGCGTGGTATGTGTTCAGCGCACTTGGGTTTTATCCCATGTGCCCCGGCGACCCGATTTACCTCATCGGCAGCCCGCTGTTCCGGCAGGCGGTGTTGACGTTGCCGCACTGTCCTAGCTACCAGATCGTGAGACTGATTTAACGAGTTAATTGGTTGACACTCCAATGATAGAGGAGTGTTAACATGAATGAACAAACGATAGTAGAGAAGAAGAGGAACAGCCCCCCGAGGGGGGCTGGCGGCGCGAA
>CAIXPZ010000029.1 GCA_903921455.1 uncultured Verrucomicrobia subdivision 3 bacterium
GGTGAAAAGGTGCGGTAAAAGCGCACCGCGTGAAGCGCAAGCGACACGGCACGGAAAACCCCATCGGGTGCAAGGCCAAATTGGAAACCGAGGAGCTGCCCGCTCCGCGTCCGCGAAAGCGGACAGGTTTCGGGTATCGGTCGCTGAGACAAATGATTCTCTCCGCCGCAAGGCGCAGACAGAATTCGGCTTACAGCCCTGCCAAAACCACTTTACCCCTCTGCCCGAAGGCAGAAGGATGAATGCAGAATGATGAAGTAAAAAAATCGACACCCGCAAAATTTGTTTCTGCCTTCCTACTCCTTCATTTCCTTGTCCACACCGCTGGCTCGCTCAAATTTTCCACTCGATCCACGGCGCGAATGGAAACCGCGTCGGGGCTGCCGTTGTTGAAATAATAATCCGTCTGGCCGCCGGGGAAAATCTGCGTCGTCCAGTTGCCATTGGCGCGGGATTGCAGCAGCCAGCACCGCGCCGATTCGGGACCGGCATTATCCCAGTGGACGTGCGCGGAACGATTTCCTGCGTCCACCGTGAGCTTGGGTGTGTTGATGGTTGGCGCGGATAGCCAGATTGCCGCCGGCGCGAGCGCGGGTTGGGCGTATTTCGCGCGGATGGCGGCGGCGAGCGCGGCGTTAGTAGTAATGTAATGGAGATGAAAATGAATTTCCCCGCTGTTGCTAGTCTGGGTGCGGACGGCGTCAATCTGCCGGCCAATTTCGTCGTTGGAAAACTTTTTCCCGGATTCCGCATCGTTCAACGCGGCGAAGACGTGTCGGCCCTTGGGGTTTTGCTGCCGCCACCATTGAAAAAGCGCTGTGAAGCTGTGTTCACGCGGGGCGATGGGCCAGTAAAGTTGTGGCGCAAGGTAATCCACCCAGCCGTTCCGCAGCCACAGCAGCGCGTCGGCGTAGAGTTTGCCGTAGGCGTCGAGCGCCTTGGCGTCAATGCCTGCCGGCACGCCGGGGCGCCAAATTCCGAACGGGCTGATGCCGAACTGCACCCATGGCTTCGTGGCGTGGACGGACTGCGACACTTTCTGGACGAATTGGTTGATGTTCGCGCGCCGCCAGTCGTCGCGGCTCAGGCCGGATTGCGTGCCAAATTTCTTCCAACTCGCACCGTCAGGGAAATCCGCTGTCACGCCACCGATTTTTTCCGGATAGGGATAGAAATAATCGTCGAACACCACGCCATCCACGTCGTAGCGTTTCACCACATCGAGCACAGCGCTTAGCGCGCGGTTTTGGGATTCAGGTTCACCAGGGTCGAACCAGGTTTGTTTGCCGTAGTGCCGGATGAGTTCGGGATGAGTGCGGACGGCGTGATTCAGCGCGGGCGGTGACTTGGACTCCGGATGGCCCGCGCGGAAGGGATTGAACCACGCATGCAGTTGCAATCCACGTTTGTGGGCCTCGGCCACGGCGAGCGCGAGGGGATCATAACCTGGCGAACGACCCTGAATGCCGGTGAGATATTCCGACCACGGCTCGTTTGACGAGGCGTAAAACGCATCCGCCACCGGGCGCACTTGAAAATAAATCGCATTGAGATGCAACTGTGCCGCGCGATCCAAGAGCGAGATCAACTCGTCTTTCTGCTGCTTGACCGGCAGGCCGGGCTTGGACGGCCAGTCAATGTTGGCGACGGTGGCAAGCCATGCCCCGCGCAGTTCGCGGGTTGGCGGCGGCGGGGATATTTTAGCGACGATATTGCTTTCCTCCGTCGCGGGTACTTGCGCCGCCAGAAAAAGTCAGGCGGCGGCGCAAAAAAGTGTTTTCCGATTCATGCCGTTGCCAAATGAGACGCTTGCGGGATGGTTTTGGCAACGGTTTTCTGCAGTTTGGTGGTCAAATTGACACGGCGCGGCGGATATGGTTTACTCTGGGCGTTGCAGCCTAAATCCGGCCTCCTTCCTGAAGCCGGATGCGGGGGAACCAAATTCCCAGTGATGGGATGGGGCGAACGCAGCCGGGCAACCGGTTGCAAGGCCACTTTCAAGGCCAAGCCCGTCAGCTAACCTCGTCGGCAATTGGAAGGGCGATCCTCTAGCTCCCGCGTGTGCGGGAAACCACGGTCACCCCGATTAAAAATGCGTTGTCGCATCGCACCGGCGAAAAACCGCTGCGGACGGCCACCACTAAAAATTGGTTATGACATCGAACACATTCGGCGGCAGCTATAAACATACGCAGCGCGGCACACTGATACTTGCTGCGCTGCTCGGCGTGGCGGCACTTTTCATCGTTTTGGGACTTACCATGCTAAAACCATTTTGGTTTTCCGTGCCGATTCTACTGGTGTGCGCGTGGCTCTTCCATTCGCTCACCATCGAAATCAGCGACCGCGAACTGCGCTGGCGCTTCGGGCCGGGACTGATTCGCAAGAGTGTCTCGCTGAATGAAATCGTTTCCGCCGGGCCGGTGCGGACTGGGCTGAGCTGGGGCATCCACTGGGGTCCGCGCACTGGCTGGCTTTATAATGTGTCCGGGTTTGATGCGGTGGCTGTGACCTTGCGCAGTGGGAAAATTTTCACACTCGGCACCGACGAACCAGAAGTGCTGGCCAAGGCCATTCGCCAGGAGGTTGTCTGACCGCTTTTCCGGCGTGTCAAAGTGCAACAAAAATGATTTAATCCCACTGAATTTATGAAATTAATCGGGTTCTTGAAGAACGCGGTGATTGGCCGGGCGCACAACCTTTCGGACAAAAAGATTTTCCATAACATGTCGATCATCGCCCTGCTGGCATGGGTCGGCTTGGGGGCGGACGGTCTTTCGTCCTCCTGCTACGGCCCGGAAGCGGCGTTTCTAGCGCTCGGCACGCATACCTATTTAAGCTTGTTTGTCGCGCTGGCGTCCATCGTGACCATCGTGATTATCTGCGCAAGCTATTCGCAGATCATCGAATTGTTCCCAACCGGCGGCGGCGGCTATCTCGTCGCGAGCAAGCTGCTCTCACCCACCGCGGGAGTGGTGTCCGGCGCTGCGCTGCTGGGAGATTACGTGCTGACTATTGCCTTGAGCGTTTCGAGCGGGGCCGACGCCATCTTCAGCATGCTGCCGGAGCAATATTTGACTCATAAAATCGGTTTCTCGGCAGGCATGGTGATCTTCCTGACGGTGCTGAATCTGCGTGGGGTGAAAGAATCCGTCGTGTTGTGGGTGCCGGTATTTTTTGTGTTTGTGGGCACCTATACTTTTGGAATCATTTGGGCGCTGACGGCTCACTTCGGAGATTTGCCGCAAATCATGCATGGCGTGACTTCAGACGTGCGGGCCACTTACATTGATCCTCAAATCGGTCTGATTGGCATGTTGGCCGTGATGTTGCGCGCCTACGGTCTCGGCGCCGGCACCTATACCGGCATTGAAGCCGTGAGCAACGCCGTCAACACCCTCCGCGAACCGCGCGTGCAGACCGGGAAACGCACCATGGTCTACATGGCCACTTCGCTGTCCTTCGTCGTCGGCGGATTGCTGCTCGCATACCTGCTTTACCACGTCACACCGGTCGAGGGCAAAACGCTCAACGCTGTGCTCTTTGAAAAACTCACCGCCGCCTGGCCCGCAAATCTTTCCAAGGCCTTTGTCATCGCCGCCATGGGTTCCTCAGCGGCGCTGCTCGTCATCGCCGCGCAAACCGGCTTCGTCGGCGGCCCGCGCGTCCTTGCCAACATGGCGGTGGACCGCTGGATGCCCACGCGCTTCGCCACCTTGAGCGACCGCCTCGTCACGCAGAATGGCGTGGTGATCATGGGTATCGCTGCCTTGCTGATTGTCGTATTCACCTCGGCGGCGGTGAACATCATGGTCGTGCTTTACAGCATCAACGTTTTCGTCACCTTCAGCCTCTCACAATTAGGCATGGTGCGGCACTGGTGGCGGGTTCGTGCCACGCAGGCAGATTGGAAAAAGAAAATTTCCATCAACGGCATCGGCCTGCTGCTCACCGGCGGCATCTTGCTGCTGCTCTGCGTCGTGAAATTCGACGAAGGCGGCTGGGCTACGCTGCTCGTCACCGGCGTGATTGTCGCCCTCGCGTTCTGGGTCAAGGCCCATTACAAGCAAACGCAGAAAAAACTGCACCGCCTCAACGAGCTCGTCGCCGCCGCCTTGGCCGACGACGCCATCGTAAAAGAGAAAACGCCTCCGCCGTGCAATCAGGATGCCCGTACGGCCGTGTTTCTCGTCAACGGTTTCAACGGCCTCGGCCTGCATACCCTGCTCGCCGTTGTCCGCATGTTCCCGAAAGTCTATGACAACTACGTCTTTCTCCAGGTCGGCGTGCTGGACGCGGGCAATTTCAAGGGCGCGGACGAGGTGGAAAATCTGCGCGAATATTCGCAGAAAGAAGTCCAGCGGTTCGTCACCTACATGAGCAAGCGCGGATTTTACGCCGAGGCGCACATCGCGCTGGGCACCGATATTGTGGAAGAGGCGGCGAAACTATGCGAGGTGGTTGCCGCCAGATTTTCCCAGGCCCAGTTTTTCGCCGGCCAGCTCGTCTTCAAGGATGAAAGCTTTGCCACGCGCTGGCTCCATAACCATACCGTTTTCGAACTCCAGCGCCGGCTCTACCAAAACGGCCGCGCCATGCTGATTCTACCAATTCAGGTCTGACTCAAAACAAAACCGCCCGCGACGCAAATCGCGGGCGGTTTTGAATTCTTTTTATTTACGCGGCCACTTCGGCGCCTTCCAGGAAGCCTTGCAGGTGGCGAACGCGCGTCGGATGGCGCAGCTTGCGCAGCGCCTTCGCCTCGATCTGACGGATGCGTTCGCGGGTGACGTTATACATCTTGCCGATTTCCTCGAGCGTGCGCTCGTAGCCGTCGGCCAGACCAAAACGCATTTCAAGTATCTTCCGTTCGCGTTCAGTCAAGGTTGTCAAAACGTCGCTTAATTTCTCGCGGAGCAAACTATAGCTGGTCACGTCCGACGGATTTTCCGCCGACTTGTCTTCGATGAAATCGCCGACGCTCACATCGCCGTCATCACCAACTGGCGCGTGGAGCGAAACTGGCTGCTGCGCCATCTTGAGCAGTGCGTGGATGCGCGCGACCGGCATGTGCATTTCGTCGGCCAGTTCTTCCGGGGTAGGTTCGCGGCCGAGTTCCTGCGTGAGCTGCTTCTGCGCGCGCCAGAGCTTGTTCATGATTTCAATCATGTGCACCGGAATGCGAATGGTGCGGGCCTGATCCGCGATGGAACGCGTGATGGCCTGACGAATCCACCAGATCGCATAGGTGGAGAACTTGTAGCCGCGGCGATATTCAAACTTTTCGACGCCCTTCATCAAGCCGATGTTGCCTTCCTGAATCAAATCCAGAAACGACTGGCCGCGGTTGGTGTATTTCTTGGCGACCGAAACGACGAGGCGCAAATTGGCTTCAGCCATGTGCGTCTTGGCCTTGAGCCCGCGATCCGCGGCACCTTTCAAGGCCTTGAACGCCTTGTAAAACTCTTCCCGCGGCAGGCGCACAAACTGTTCCAGCGTGGCAATTTTCTGTTGCTCAGAGTCCACGGCGGCGCGCTTTTCTGACGAATTGCGATGGCTTTCGAGTTCCGCCAGATGCCGGATGCTGGCCTGAAATTTTTCGTGAATGTTGCCGGCCACGACGATCATTTCCTCGACGACTTTCTGTTTATAGAAAAACTTGGCAAATGTGTCTTGCAACTTGGTGCTCAATTTCTTGAGTTCCTTCTCCATCTTTTCCTTGCGGCCTTTCTGCTGCGCCTTTTGCCATGCGAAATACTTTGCGTCCACGTTGGCATCCATCGCGTGGACTTTTTTGATGAGCTTGCGCAAATCCTTCAAGTGGCCTTCGCGATTGGCGATTTTCTTATCAACGATGACGCGATCGAAACGCTCCTTCGGCGGATCCGACAAAATCTTTTCAGCGATGGCGATATGCTCCTTCGCCGTGAAGCCGAGATTGTAAACAATTTGTTTCATCTCTACTTCCGCATCCTCGATCTTTTTGCAAATCTCGACTTCCTGTTCGCGTGTGAGCAAAGGAACCTTGCCCATCTGGTTCATATACATACGAACCGGATCGTCCAAAATTTCCAGCCGCGCGTCGTCATCGGCTTCTTCCGGCTGCGCCTGTTCGGGACCTTTGGTGCGCTCGGCGCGTTCCGCCTCGGCTTGATCCATGACGATTTCGACGTCAAGGCTGCGAAGTTTCGTCAGCAGTGCGTCGAGGTCTTCCGGGCTCAAATTGTCCGGCAGAATATCATTAATGTCGTCGTAAGTGATGTAGCCATGCTCCTGCGACAGGTGTAGCAATGTTTTGACCGTCTCCGTCAAATCCACGGTGGTCATCGCGCTGCCCGTTGCGGGGGCGGGCACTAGAGCGTTGGCGACCGCTTTCGTGGCCGCACTTTTTGGCGTAACCGGCGCAGTCGGTGAGGCTGGTTTGGCGTTCTCTGGTTTTACCGCCTTGTTGGAAATGACAAATCTCCGCCGAGTGGGCGGAGTTTTGACTTTCGGCGCTTTGGGAGAACTGGCGCGTTGGTTGCGCGGCGCGGACTTGGGCACCGTAGCTTTGCGTTTCGACATAAATGATCAGACTAAAAAATACCGCGCCGGTTCAGAATAACTGACGGTTGACCGTAAAAAATACCACTTCTGACGAAATACCCGCGTTCGTGGCTGTGAAGCTGGAACTGCGAACACCAGAAGACTGACGCGCGTCAATACTAGCCTTTTTACTGGAAAATACAAGAATTTTCTTTGCTTTACGAGCCCCATCCGACCCGCTCTAAAATCAACGCATCCAGTTTATTATCAAGTGAATGTAAAAAATTATTAAACCGCGGACCGCACTGCCGCCACATCCCGGCTAATCTGCTCCCGCAGTTCTGTCGGCGACTGAAAGCGCCTTTCCTCGCGTAATTTCGGCCCGATCTCCACCTCTATCTCGGTGCCATAGAGTTCTGCGCTGAAATCCAAAATATGTGCCTCCACCCGCGATTGCAGTCCCGCCGCCACCGTCGGGCGCGTGCCGATGTTCAGCGCGACGCGATAAAACCGGTCGTCCACTTTTGTGCTGGCCGCATAAACACCGTGGGGTGGTAGAACTAGATTGGTCGTATCTAGATTCGCCGTCGGAAAACCCAGTTGTCGCCCTAAACGGTCACCCGCGACAACCCGGGCGCAAATCGCACAAGGCCGGCCCAGCATTTGTCCCGCCGCATCCAAATCGCCGATGCGAACGGCTTCGCGAATCCGTGTGCTGCTAACCGTTTTACCGTCCAGCGCCAACTCCGCCATTCCGTGAACGAGAAAGTTAAAATTTTCGCCGAGTTGTTTTAATAAGGCCACATTGCCGCTGCGGTTGTGGCCAAAAACAAAATCAGCACCAACGCAAATACTATGTATGGTTCCGAAATCGTGCGCGAGTTCACGGATAAAAGTTCCGCCGCCTTTCTCACTGAAGGCTTGGTCGAAAAAAATTTCCAGTAACGCATCCGCGCCAAGCGCTTCAATCGCCCGTATTTTTTGCGAGCGGGAATAAATCTGCGGCGGCACGCGCTCCGGCGCGACAATGGAACTCGGATGCTTGTCAAAGGTCACGACCAGCGCAATCGCGTCATGGCCGCGAGCGTCGGAAACAGTTTGCCGGATGATCTGCTGATGACCGAGATGCACACCGTCAAACACGCCGATAGCCAGGCAGACCTTGCGGCTGCCGTTGCCAAGCTGGTTGGCGGCGTGGATGATTTTCATGGGTCAGGCACTGGCGGCAAGTTTTAAAAACGGCATTACCCGCTTCTCCAACTCCGCAGTGGTCAGCTTCAAAATCGTGTCCAGCGGCAACGCCTCCGCCACGTCAAATTTCCCCGACGCGCTGCGCCGCAGCGTGGTCAGGTGCGCGCCGCAGCCCAGTTTCTGGCCGAGGTCGTGCGCGATGCTGCGGATGTAAGTTCCCTTTGTGCAAGCCACGCGGAATTGCCCCAGCGGCTCGGTGTAGTTCGTAAAACGAAAATTGTAGATGTGGATCAAGCGCGGCTCGCGTTCGATCTCAATGCCTTTGCGTGCGAGCTTGTAGAGTGGCACGCCGTTTTTTTTGATGGCGGAAACCATCGGTGGCATCTGCATCTGGTCGCCGATAAACTTGGCCGCCTCCTCATTCAACTGGTCAAGCGTCAGCAGCGGCACCGGCAACGCGGCCGTGATTTCACCATCGCAATCATAGCTGTCCGTCGCTTCGCCAAATTTAATCGTGCCTTCGTAAACCTTGTCGTCGCCCATGAGCCGTTCAGATAATTTCGTGCCGCGACCGAGCACGATGATGAGCAGGCCGGTGGCGTTGGGGTCGAGCGTGCCGCAGTGGCCGACTTTCTTGATGCCAAACTTGCGGCGAATGGCGTCCACCACGTCGTGCGAGGTCGGGCCGGCGGGTTTATCAACGAGAATCGCGCCGTCGAGTGCGGAAAAATCTTGCATGAAAATTGAGAATTACTTGGCCGCCTTCAAGGCGCGTTTTATCGCCGCAATGACTTTGCGTTGGACGGAAAGCGGTTTGCCGGGAATACGCGCACCCGCTGCCGCCGGATGGCCGCCGCCGCCGAACTGACCGCAGATTTCGCTGACGTTCACCCGGTCGCTTTTCGAGCGTAGGCTGATGCGTGTCATCCCGGGATCAATCTCCTCGAACACACAAGCGACGATCACCGGCTCAATGGCGCGCAGGTGGTCAATCAAGCCCTCCGTGTCATCGCTTTCGGCGCCGGTGCGGGTAAAATCTTTTTTCTTCAGCCAGAGCCAGGTGATGCGGTCATTGTCCGCCAGGCGGAATTTGCTGTAAACGTGCTTGAGCAGCTTCGCGCGCGAGAGCGGATAAGATTGATAAACTTCGTCGCAGATTTTCGCGAGGTTGGCCCCGCGCGTGACCAGTTCCGCGCCGGCGTGAAAGGTTCCGGGCCGCGTGTTCGGATATTGGAACGAGCCGGTGTCTGTCGAGATGGCGGTGAACAGCAAATCAGCGATGGGCTTGGTGATCGGCCAGCGCGCCACCTTGATCAGGCGATAAATCAATTCGCCCGTTGAAGGTTCGCGCGGTGAAACCCAGTTCACGTCGCCGTAACGCGGGTTGGTCGCGTGATGGTCTATGTTGATGAGGACCTTGCGCTCTTTGACGAAATCGCCGACCTTGCCCAGCCGTTCGTAGCTCGCGCAATCCGTGGCGATGACGCAGTCGAACTTTTCACCGCGATGCGGTTTTTCAATCAGTCCGTCGCCGACCAGAAATTTGTATTTCAGCGGTATGGCATCCTGGTTCCAGACTGTGACTTTTTTCCCTTCATTGCGCAGCGCGAGCGCTAGACCGAGTTGTGAGCCGATACAGTCACCATCCGGCCGCATGTGCCCAACAATGCAGAAAGTTTTATTATCGCTAATGACTTCGAGAATGCGGTCGATGATTTTCGGGTAGCTTTTCACGGTTCTTTGGTTGGACCGCTGTCAGCGGGCGAAGTTTTTTCCAATTCATCCAATATCTGCAGCACACGGTTGCCCCGCACGATGGAGTCATCCATGATGAATTTCAACGTCGGCGTGTATTTCAGCACGACCGATTTGGCGACCAGTCCCTGGATCCGGATGCGGTTCTGCTCCAGCACCTGCAGGCCGTTTTTTTGCTGGGTGGCATTGCCGAGAATGGTGATAAAGACGATGGCGGATCTCAGATCGCCGCCCATTTCAATGTCATTGACCGTGATGAGACCCACGTCATTGACATGGAATTCGCGGCGGATGGCCTCGCCAATCGCGCGCTTCAACAGCTCGCGCACGCGCTCATGTCGGAGATTGGGCATGGCTATTAAAAGTGAATCGCGCGGCGCGTCACAATTTCGCCGCAATTTTTTCGACCGCGTAACATTCAATGGCGTCGCCGACCTGGAATTCGCCGAAACCTTCAATGCGGATACCGCATTCCATGCCGGCGCGCACCTCGTTGGCCTCGTCTTGAAACCGGCGGAGCGATTGGGTGACGCCTTCGTAAATGATGTCTTTGCGGCGGCGCACGCGCACTTTGCCGCGCACGATGCGGCCACTCGTGACCATGCAGCCAGCGACCGGAATGCCCTTGGACAATTCGAAAATCTGGCGGACTTCCGCCGAGCCCACGACGGTATCCTTGAGGTCAGGATCGAGCAGCCCGGCCATCGAATCTTTCACTTGATCAATCAATTCATAAATGATCGCGTAAAGTTTGATCTGCACGCCGGCGTGTTTGGCTTTTTCGGCGGCGGTGCTGTCAAGCCGCGTATGGAATCCCAGGATGACCGCCTTGGACGCGGACGCCAGCGCCACGTCGTTTTCCGTAATCGTGCCAACGGCGCTATGCAGGACTTCGAGCGAAACTTTGTCAGAGTCAATTTTATTTAGCGCCTCGACAATCGCCTCGACGGAACCCTGCGTGTCTGCCTTGACGACAATGCGCAGCACCTTGCTTGCCGCTGCTTCGAGCGAGGCAAACAGGTTTTCCAGCGTGACCTTTGAGCGGTTTTCCAGCTCCTCGCTTTTCGCCTCCATTGCGCGTTGTTCGGCGAGCACGCGGGCGGCCTTTTCATCGTCCACGGAACTGAATTCCCAGCCCGCTTCCGGCACGCCGTTGAGACCCAGCACGCTTACGGCGACGGATGGCCCGGCTTCTTTCAAGCGCTGCCCCTCTTCGTTGATGAGCGCGCGCACCTTGCCGTAATATTCACCGCAAATCACCACGTCGCCGAGATGTAAAGTGCCTTTGCGCACGAGCACCGTCGCGGTCGGACCGCCGGGCGAAACGCCGGATTCGATGACATTGCCCTTGGCGTTGCGGTTCGGATTCGCCTTCAACTCCAGCAAGTCGGCTTGGAGCAAAATCATTTCAAGCAGTTTATCGACGCCCTGTTTGGTAACGGCGGAACATTCGACGAAAATCGTATCGCCGCCCCAGTCGTCAGGAACCAATCCTTTTTCCTGCAACTGCTGGCGGACTTTCAATGCATTCGCATTCGGGTGGTCAATTTTATTTACGGCAACCAGAATCGGCACTTTTGCCGCCTTCGCATGCGCGAGAGCCTCCAACGTTTGCGGCATGACGCCGTCATTGGCGGCGACGACGAGGACGACAATGTCCGTGACATTCGCGCCGCGCGCGCGCATGGAGCTGAACGCCGCGTGACCGGGCGTATCGAGAAAAGTGATCTGCGCGAGTTCCGTTTTACGTTCGGGATGCGGCACGGCAATCGTATAGGCGCCGATGTGCTGGGTGATGCCGCCGGATTCGCCCGCCGCGACATTCGCCTTGCGGATAACGTCGAGCAACGACGTCTTGCCGTGGTCAACGTGGCCCATGATGGTCACGACCGGTGCGCGCGGCTTCAAGTCCTCCGGCTTGTCGTCAATGTCCAGCTCGACTTTCTTCTCCGTGGTATGGACAACCCCCTCGCCCTTGGCGCGTTTTTCCGCTTCAAACTTGTAGCCGTAATGGGCGCAAACCTGCGCGGCGATCTTCTCGTCAATCGACTGGTTGACGGTCGCCATGACCTTCAACTTCATCAACTCCGCGATGATGGCGAACGGCTTTTGTTTCAATGCCTCGGCCAATGCGCGCACGACGATCGGCGGCTTGATGGTGATGACTTGGGCATCTGAGGGCAGCGAAAATTTTGGCTGTTGCGGCGCGGCGGGGCGCGGCGGCGAGGCGCTTGGCATCGGCCGTCCATCGCGACCGCGTTGTTGGAACTGTCCGCGCCCGTCACCGCGTTGCGGCGGCTGGCCGGGGCGTCCGCCTGGTTGCGGCGGACGTTGGGGCGTGGCGCCACGATCGGCACCGCGTTCGCCTGGGCGCGCGGAACCGGGGCGGGGTGACAATTGGATGAACCCGACTTTCTCGCCCATCTGCGGTTTCGGAGGAGCTGGCGGCACGATGGGGACAACGGGCTTCGGTGCCGGCGGCGGAGCAACAGGTGGAACGGATTTGGAAATTTCGCTGACCGGGGTGCTCGCAGCTTCAGCTACAGGTTCCGGCAGGACGACGGGTTCGGGTTCCGGCTGAATTTCCACGACGGGTGCGGGTGGCGGTTCCGGTGCGTGAATGACAACGATTTTTTCTTCGACTATGGGTTTGGTCGCTTCGACCGGTTTGGGCGCGAAGCGTGCGGCGACGGCAGGGTTGGTCTTGATGATTTCTTCCTCAAGCCATTCGGCGCTGATTTTATCGAGCGAGCTAGAAGGAACCTTGGCGGCAGCAATGCCCATTTCCTTGGCCTTCGTGAGAATTTCTTTGTTCTCGAGGCCAAGTTTCTTCGCAATGTCGTAGATACGAACGGGCATAAATCTTTTTTACCACTGCCAGCCGGAATGTGCGCTTCGCCGTCATGGCTTAAATCGCAAAAAACAAAATGATTCCAGCTGACACCATAAAATCTTAACTGTTGGCGGAGGCACTGCCGCCGTTCGATTGGCGGCGCGCCATCTCCGTGCGCGCGGCTTCTAAAATCGCCGCCGCGTTTTCGCCGACCTGCGGGATGTCCGCAATGTCGCCGGGTTCCGCCTGCATTAAATCTTCCAGTCGCGTGACACCGGCATGCACGAGCGCATCCGCCTGTTCGCGGGTGATGCCCGGAATGGCGGCAATGTGCGCCACGGCCTCGGCAACCTTCTCGTCAAAGCCTTTGGTGACGATATGTTCTGCGTCAATGTCCACTTCCCAGCCGGTCAGCCGTGCCGTCAGTCGCGCGTTCTGGCCGCGCTTGCCGATGGCAAGCGAAAGCTGGTCTTCCGCTACGAGGACGTGCACGCGTTTGCGCTGCTCATCCATTTCAATACTGCGTATTTTTGCCGGCTCCAGCGCTTTCGTGACAAATGCCTTGATGTCGGATGACCATGGAATCACGTCCACCTTCTCGTTGTTCAACTCGCGGACAATGTTCTTCACGCGTTGCCCGCGCAGGCCGACGCAGGCGCCGACCGGATCCACTTTGTTGTCGCGGGAATAGACGGCCATCTTTGTGCGGAAACCGGGTTCGCGGGCGATGCCCTTGATCTCAATCGTGCCATCGTTGATCTCGGAAACTTCGAGTTGGAACAGTTTCACGATGAACTTCGTGTCCGCGCGGGACAAAATGATTTCCGGGCCGTGGGCGCCTTCCTGCACGGCTTTGATGATGCAGCGGATGCGTTCGCCCACCTGATATTCCTCGGTTGGCACGCGTTCCTTGTTGGGCATGATGGCCTCGTATTTGCCGAGGTCGAGCACCACGTCCGAACGGTCAAACCGGCGCACGGTGCCGCTGACGATGTCGCCCACCCGGTCTTTATATTCCGTGATGAGCATGGCCTTTTCGGCCTGCCGGACTTTCTGCATTAGCGCCTGCTTGGCGTATTGCGCCGCAATGCGGCCGAAACCCTGCGGCGTCACTTCCTTTTCGATTTCATCGCCTACCTTCGCGTCCGCCTTGATCCGGCGCGCGTCGAACATGGAAATTTGGTCGTGCTGCGAAATGACCTTGTCGGCCACGATGAGCTTGGCGAAGGCCTTGATGTCACCGTTCTTGGAATTCATCTCCACGCGGAGTTCGCGGGCGGGGCCGACGGCCTTCTTGGCCGCCTGCAACAACGCCTCTTGGACGGCAGCCATGAGAACCTCACGGCTGACGCCTTTTTCGCGCTCCCAAAACTCTAAACCGGCAATAAAATCTGCATTCATAACTGATTAACGGCATCCATCCCGGCGACATCTAGCGAACAAAAAAGTCGGAAAGACCTGTGTCTCCGACTTTCGCACGCTGGCCCGCCAGCAATTAAACCGCTTTATGGTCGTAAAATAACGACTCCGGCAACGCCCGTCAAGCTAAAAGGCCAATCCACCGGTCATTGGAATGCCGGCTTTAGCCATCTACAGCACCCGGATCACCCCGGGCCGCCAACCCAGTTGCCGGACACGTCTGGTCAACGGCCATTCACGTCGCTGTCACCACAACGTAATTCTTTTTGCCCTTGCGAAGCAGGATGTGCTTGCCGAACAGCAAATCGATTAACGTCACAGCACGTGTGGCGCTGGCCTCGCGCACGTTGTTGATGTTAACCCCGCCGCCTTCGATGTCCTTTCGCGCCTGCCCTTTGGATGGGCACAATCCGGCGTGAACCAGCAGTTCCACCAGCGGCACGCCCGCGCCTTCCAGCTTGGCTATTTCAATTTCCTGGGTTGGCACTTCGCCCACGATGTCGCCGAACGTCGCTTCCGAAACGCCAGCCAGCTCGCCGCCAAACAGAATCTCGCTCGCCCGCTGGGCTTCGGTCGTCGCGTTCGCGCCGTGGATCAAATCCGTCGCCGCTTTGGCCAGTGCCTTGTGCGCCACGCGGCCACCGGGGTTTTCCACGTGTGCCTTTTCCAGCGCCTTGATTTCCGCCTGCGTCAGGAACGTGAAATATTTCAGATAGCGGATGACGTCGCGGTCATCGGTATTGATCCAGAACTGGTAAAATTTATAGACGCTCGTGCGTTTCGGATCCAGCCAGATGGCCCCCGCCGCCGTCTTGCCAAACTTGGAACCGTCCGTGTTCGTAATAAGCGGCAGCGTTAGGCCAAAGACGTGTTTGCCGAGTTTCTTGCGCGCGAGTTCGATGCCGGCCGTGATGTTGCCCCACTGGTCGCTGCCGCCGATCTGCAATTCGCAATTCTGCTCTCGGCACAGCACCATGAAATCAAACGCCTGCAGCAGCATGTAGCTGAATTCGGTGTAACTGATGCCCACCTCGCGGTCTTCCATGCGGGCGCGAACGGATTCCTTGGCCACCATCTGGTTGACGGAAAAATGCTTCCCGATGTCGCGCAGAAAATCGAGGAACGAAATTCCCGCCGTCCAGCTCGCGTTGTCCACGAGCCGCGCCGGATTATGTTTGGTTTCAAAATCGAGCAGCTTCGCGAGCTGCACCTTCACGCTGGCGATGTTGTGGTCGAGCCGTTCCTTCGTGAGCAATTGGCGCTCGGCGGTCTTTCCGCTGGGATCGCCGATGGAACCGGTTGCGCCGCCGGCCACGGCGATGGGATGATGCCCGAGCAATTGAAACCGGCGCAGTGCGAGCAGCGGCACGAGATTGCCAACGTGCAGCGAATCCGCCGTCGGATCAAAGCCGCAGTAAAGCGTGGTGGGCGCGGCGAGTTTCTTTTCCAGTTCCACCACGTCCGTGCAATCGGCCACGAGGCCGCGCCACTTCAATTCGTCAAGAATGCTCACGCAGCCAGAATAGATCGCCCGTTTTCAAATGCCAATTTCCAATTGCCAGTCCGTCGTGATTATAACCTTAGCCCAGGATCTTTGCTTCCCTGCCAAAGCTCCATCTCGGAGCTGGGTTATCCGCAGACATCAGAAGTTTTCCCCCTGCCGATGGTTTGCCAAAAACAAAATTCCGGCCATCCAGAACGGCTTCGACTGCATACCCTTGTTGGGCCAAAAAGTGTGTGATGATGCGTTCTTCTTCATCCGTCCAGATCTCCACAATCAGACGGGGTTGTTTGTGTTGGAGGATTTCCAACGCCCCCTGCAACACCTTCAACTCAAGTCCTTCGACATCGATTTTTATGACATCTATGGACTTCATTGAACTGCAAATCTCGTCCAATCTCTTAACCTCATGGATTTCTGCGACCGTCGCGCCATCTTTTCTGATAAACGACGGCTTGCCTTCATTGCCCGAGGAGTAAAATAAATCACCGATTCCAGACACGTCAGAACATCCCAAGTTCCAGGCGATAATTTGGGAACCCAGACCGTTCAAGGCAATGTTTGCGAGCAATTGGCGGTAGTTTTCATTAAAGGGTTCGAAACAGACCACCTCACACCCTTGCCGCGCCAAAATCACGGGGTATCTACCAACATGCGCCCCAATATCGACCAACCGGCAAGGGGCGAGTTGCAAAAGAAACCGGGTGGTTTCCGGTTCGAACCAGCTAGACAAGTGTGCGATATCCATGCTGTTTTCCCGAGCCGCAAAAGCCGCGCCGTGAAGCCGGATGGTGGTCGCTGGAAACCTTATTTGACGCAGGAAACTATACCTCAAGACAGCTTGGAAATAGGCGAAACGGGAATTTTCAATCTGGAACAGTGCCGTGATGTATTTGAACTTTTCGACAAAATAGCGATACGCCTTGAAGGTAATCGCTGTCCTGGACGGGCTGGAATGCATCAGTTTACAGTAATCCGCTAAAAATCCGTTGCTTCAAAACTATCATGAAGAACAATTATCGGGCAAGGCTCCAGATTCCAGGCAGGCCATGGCCGGCCCGACCAATTTTCTCTGAAAGAACACACAGTTGGACAACGTCGGCCAAACTTTGCTCTTTGGTCTTTTCTCTTGGCAACGTAATCTTCGCGCGTGTCAAAACTGCTGAAAGCCTCCGGCGCGATGGCCGTCGCTACCCTGTCCAGCCGCGTGCTCGGCATGGTCCGCGAGATGGTTTATTACGGCTTCATGGGCACGGGCTGGGTCAACGATGCTTTCCAATACGCTTTTACGATTCCCAATCTTTTTCGTCGACTCCTTGGTGAAGGCGCCCTTACGGCGGCCTTCATTCCGGTCTTCAAGGAAAAGGAAAAATTGCACGGGGAAACCGAAATGTGGCGTGCGGCCAACGCCGTCATCTCGGGCCTCATCATTGCGGCCAGCGTCATCATCGCACTCGTGATGGCGGGCATTTCCATCGCGTTGGCGGCGCATCAGTTCGACGATAAAACCACGCTCATGCTGGAATTGCTGCGGGTGATGTTTCCCTATATGCTCCTCGTCTGTCTCGCGGCGGCGATGATGGGAATGCTCAATGCCCGCGGCTATTTTTTCATTCCCGCCATGGGCGCGACGATGCTGAACATCGTGATGGTCGCGTCGGTTTTCTGGCTCGCGCCGCGCTTTGGCGCGGATTTGCCAAAGGGGAAGCAACTGCCGGTTCAAATTTTTGCGCTCGCTTATGGCGTGCTCGTCGCGGGTGTGGCGCAGGCGGCATTTCAGATACCGACGCTCTGGCGTGATGGCTTCCGTTACCGCTGGGTTTCGCCGTGGGGCGACCCGACCGTGCAGCGCGTCGTGCGTCAGATGATTCCCAGCACCATCGGCGTGGCGGCGTTCCAGATCAACGTTGCGCTCGTGCAACTCGTCGCCCTGTATGCCGGCACCGGCATCGTGTCGTCGTTCAACGGCGCGGTGCGACTGATGGAACTGCCGCAGGGCGTATTCGGAATTTCCCTGGCAACGTATCTGTTGCCGACGCTGTCCGGTCTCGCCGCCGAAAAAAATTACCCTGAATTTCGTTCCACGTTGCGGCACGGACTCGGCACGCTGGTTTTTATGAACGCCATTGCCTGCGTGCTGCTGGTGGCGCTGGCTGAGCCGATTGTGCGGCTGCTGTTCGAGCGCGGTGAATTCTCCGTCGGCTCCACCGCGCGCGTCGCCTACGCGCTGACGTGCCTGGCGCCCGGACTGGTGATGTTTTCCACCGTGAACATTCTGGCGCGCGCGTTTTATGCGCTCGGCGACACCAGGACGCCGATGCAAATCAGCCTCGTCTGCCTCGTCATTAATTTTCTCGCCGGGGCCGCGTTGATTTTTCCGCTGCGCGAAGGCGGCCCCGGCATCGCCAACACCTTTACCTCCGCGTTGAACGCCGGACTGCTGTTTTTCGCGCTGCGAAAAAAGTTCGGCAAACTGGACATGGGATCGCTGCGTGGAACCCTCCTGCCCATCACCGCCGCCGCGCTGCTTGCGGGCGGACTCGCCTGGGGCGGCTGGAAATTCTGGGAGCAAAATCTCGGTCACGCGTCGCTGGCGCTGAAACTCGGCGCGGTGTTTGTGCCGGCGGTGATCGCGGGCGGCCTTTACTGGCTCATCGCGACGCTCTGTAAAATTCCGGCGGCCAAGGAGATGACTGACTTCGCGCTGGCAAAGTTCCGGCGACGTTCGTAGCGGCGGCTCGGCCGGGCGCCGCAAGCTAAATCGGAATTTGGCGGCGGTCTCCCCCGGCGCCGCGGTCAAATCGCCACCGTCGCCGTCCACCCATTGTCGCCGAACTGCGCCTTGAATTTCTCCGCCAGATGTTCCGCCGCCGGCAGGTTTTCGGCGATTGCAAACGTTGTTGAGCCGCTGCCGGACATGAGTGAAACCTGCGCCCCGTTTTCCCGGAGAAATTCTTTATAAAGCGCCAACACGGGAAACTTGTCAAACGCCGGCGCTTCGAGTGAATTGTAGATTTCCGCGGCCGCCGTTTTCAGATCACGGCTCTGCAAAAGCGAGACGAGCTTTTCGGCGCGGCCGGGCCGTCCATTCAGAGCTTCGGGAAACCGCGCGAGATTTTGATACGACCACGGCGTCGAGATGCCAAAGCCGGGATGAACGAGGAAGAATGCCTTGCCTTTGAGCGCCGGGAAATTCTCCAGCGGCCGGACTTGTTCACCGCGCCCCGTCGCGAGCGCCGGCTGGTCGTGGAGAAAAAACGGAATATCCGAGCCGAGCGTGGCGGCGATGCTTTCAAGAGCCTTGACGGGCAACGGCGAGCCGAAAAGTTCGTTCATGCCCAGCAAAGTCGTGGCGGCATTTCCGCTGCCGCCGCCCAAGCCCGCCGCCAGCGGGATTTTTTTGGTCAAATGGATCCGCACACCGGCCCGAAGATTGTGCAGCTTTAAAAACGCATCCGCGGCGCGATAGACGAGATTTTTGGAATCCGTCGGCAGTTCGGGATGGCTGCAGGAAAGCTGGATCCCCTCCCCACCGCGCTCCAGCCGGATTTCATCGAATACGTTCACCGGCTGCATGACGGTTTCCAGTTCGTGAAAACCATCGGCGCGTTTGCCGAGGATGTTCAGGATAAGATTGACCTTGCAGGGCGATTTTTTTTCTAGGCGCATGGCAGTTCAGGAAAGCAAAACGCGCCAACATTGATTGTTGGCGCGCCTTGCAAAAAAAACTTCACTTCAGAAAACAAAAATATTGAACCGGCTGCCGGGAATGAACGGCGCGACATCACCGCCGGTGTAACCGGTATAAGTGTCGGTTGCAAAGGTGGAATCCGCAATCAAGCCGGGCCGGTAACTGTCGGGATATTCAGGCTGCGCCGGAACCTTGCTGGTGAAAATCGGATTGTAGGACGGAATGGGGAAGGTGACCACTTCGTAGATGCCCAAGCCGGCCCGGCAGATGGATTGGTCAAAGCCATGGATCAACCCGTAGGAATAGCTGACATCCGGCGCGGAAAACACCGCGCTTTGCTCCACGCTGCGGCGCATGTCGCCCCAGCGAACCAGTTCAAATGTGTTATCAAGGCCGCGGGCCAGCTTGTGTTCCGGACCCGAGCAACCCGTGACACCGGCGGCGGCAAGGGCGGCAACGAAAAGAAAAATCAATTTGCGCATACGATTTTCAGATGATGTTTTGAGCTTACGCCGAATCCCCGGCTTGTAAAGCGCGTTTTCGGTCGCGCCGCTCCCAATACCAGGCAATCCAGACGGTGATTTCGTAAAGCAGTTGCAGCGGCACGAACATGACAATCTGCGTGATCACCTCCGGCGTGGTCAGTAGCGCGCCGAGAATCAGGTTGATGACGATCATGTAGCGCCGCGCCTTGGACAGGATCGAGTAATTCAACACGCCGATCTTGACGAGCGTCAGGATGACGACCGGCAGTTCAAATCCCAGCCCCATGCCCAGCATGAAGCGGCAGACAAAGCTGATGTATTCTTCCGCCCGCCACTGAAAAGCACCGAGGCCCAGCCACTGCGAATACATCTGTGAGGCCGCCAGCGCAATCGGCATGAGGATGAAATAACAGAAGGACACGCCCGCCAGAAACAGCGCCGAGCCGATGGCGAGGCCGCGGTAAATATATTTACGCTCCCGCATTTTTAACGCTGGAAATACAAACGAGGCGATGAAATAAAACACCACCGGCGCGGACAGCACCAGTCCGCCGTAAAGCGCCACTTGAAACGCCACGAAAAAGCCACCCGCCGGACTCAGATTGACCAGCTCAATCTTCATGTGCTGGGCAATTTCGGCGGCTTTCGGGTCGGGGTTCACGCGCCAGCCCAAGACCTGATTGGTCCCGAGGGTGAGCGGTTCGACCGTGATGGCCACGAAACGGTTGGAACCAAGCCCGAGGGAATTCTGCTGTTCCGTCGTGAGTTGAAAATCGGCCAGATGGTTGGTGCCGAAGCTGACGGCGACCACTTGATTGGTGCCGGGATAGGTGACCCGGGCGCGGGTTAGCGGCCATTTGAGCACCGCCATCACATAATTACCGGCAATGAGACAGAGCAGCATGGCCAAGGCGACGGTTGCCGCCGTCTTGATCATCACCCAGCGGAAATCCTCAAGGTGGTCGAGAAAGGACTTTATAGGGCCGCCCTCGGATTCCTCCGAAAGCTCCGAATCTTGGTCGCCAACCATTCCAGAGTGGCGTTAAACTTTCGGCGGCGTGGAAGATTGCGCAACCGGCAGATCAGCGCGCGAAGGCGCCGGCGGCGCGGGCTTGGCCGGCGTCTCCACTTGCGCGTTTTGGATCTCGTCCGTCACTTCGCGCGTGGCTTTCTTGAATTCCTTGATGCCCGTGCCCAGACCCTTCGCCAGTTCCGGCAACTTCTTGGCACCGAACAAAATCAAGACCACGGCGAGAATCAGGATGATTTCCCAGCCACCAAAAAAACCTGCAAGCATTGCGTTCATAATATGATTGTTTCTGAATTTACCCTACGCCGCCGGGTGAATTAAGTAAAGCCGCAAAAAAGGCCGCGCGGTCAGGCGCGGCCTTGAATTGGAAGCTTTTCGCTGAATTAAACGCCGGCTTTCGGGTGTAGCAGCACGAAATCATCGCGGCGGTTTTTGCCCCAGGCGGCTTCATCGTGGCTGGGATCGGCGGGTTTGTCCTTGCCGTAGCTGATGGTACGGATGCGGTCGGGGCTGACGCCGGCTTTGGCCAACGCTTCGCGGGCAGCCAGCGCGCGGCGTTCGCCGAGCGCGCGATTGTATTCTTCGGTGCCGCGTTCGTCGCAGTTGCCTTCGATGAGGAGTTTGTCGTTGGCATTGCCCTTCAGGGTCGAGGCCACAGCTTGGATGTTCAACTGCTCGCCCTTCTTGATGGCCGCGCTGTCGAACGCGAAGTGGATCGTGTTCGCCGCGAGCGCCGCCGTGTCTTTGATCATTCCGTCAAACGTGTCGAGGCCTGCCGTGTCGCCACCACCCGGTTTGGCATTGATGCCCGTGCCTCCAGTATCGCCTCCGATAGTTCCTCCACCCGAAACCGTAGGGCCGCCGGTGTCACCACCTACATTGCCTCCGGACGATCCCGGGATCGGCGTGGTTTTCACGGGCGTATGTTTGCAGCCGGTGGTGGCCAGCGTCGCGGCGAGCGCGAGCACCAGCGAAAGAGTCATCTGGTTCAGTTTCATAATTTTATTATTCAGTTAATTGGTTAAATTTGCGGTTAAAAATTCGTGACGAAAAAGAAAATCATTTCGCCCAAGCGGGCTGGGAACTGCTTCCGGTCGCTCGCGCACAATCCTTGTATTGTTTGGTGAAAACGTCAAGCACAGACAGCACCTGCCGGTAGCCCATCGAGCGGTTGTAAACCAGCGTCCGCGAGTTCGGCGCCCAGGACGGGTTCTGCCCGCTCACCAGCACCGCCGGCGGCAAACTGCCGTCCACCGGCACCACGCAGACGTTGAAGTCGCCCATCTGCGACGTGAATGCGATCCACTTGCCGTCCGGCGACCAATCGGGCTCGGTGGGATTGGATGCGCCGACGGTGTTGAGATATTGCACCGTGCCGCCGCCCGCCGGAACCTTCGCTAGCCGCCGCCGCTCGTTGTGCTTCGTCGCAAAACAAATCCAGCTTCCATCCGGCGACCACGTCGGCGAGGAGTCCTCGATGCCCGTCGTGAGCTGCTTCAAACCCGTGCCGTCCGCATTGCACACCCAGACGTTCGGGCTGCCGCCCTTGCTTAAAATCATCGCGATCTTCGAGCCGTCCGGCGAAACCGCCGCGCTCGTGTTCAAGCCGGAATAGCCCGCGACCACGCGCCGCTGTCCGGTGGACAGGCTGTGGTAAAAGATGTCCGGATTGCCGCGGGCATAGCTCGTGTAATACACCGCCAGCTTGCCCGGCGACCACGCCGGCTTGGCGACTATCGCGCCATCCGTCGTCACCGACTGCGCGCCGTGGCCGTCAAAATCCGCGACGTAAATTTCGCCCGAGCCATTGCCCGACGGCTGTGATTTGTAGGCGATTTTTGTCAGACCAATGCCCTTCTTGCCGGTGACCGCCTCCACGATTTCATTCGCAAACAAGTGCGCCTGCCGCCGCAGGCTCGCGCCGTTGTAGCTGCGCGAGAGCAGCACGCGCTTGGCAAATTTGTCCGTGAGGCTGCCGGTGAGGTTGCCGGCGTCGCTGCCGCTGATGAGATACTGCGCCGCATCCGGCGTGACAAAGCTGAAGCCTTGCACCGTCAGATCAAATTTCAAAACCTCCACACCCTCACCGGTAAAGCCGCTCATGGAAACGGGGATCGGTTTCTGGCCGAAAAAATTCCCAGTATGTTCGATATTGATTTCCTGCGCCTGCGCGCCCATGAGCGCAACCGCGGCGAGGCCGATGGTTAGAAAGTTGAGAATTAATTTTTTCATCCGAGCATCCGTTTCGCTTTGAGGTTAAAGTTGATGATAAACGTCCGTTCTTTTTCTTTCGCGCCGTCCGGAAACGGCGCTACGAAAGTCACGCGGTCAAGCGTCCGGCGCACGCTGTCATCCACACGCGCGTCCCCCGACGCATCAAGGATGCGCGAGGTGATCACCGAGCCATCGCGGCTGATGGTCACGCTGACGCGAGTGTTAGCGTCGTCGCTGGAAGTGTCGTCCGGCGGCGTCCAAGCTTGCTCATAAACGCTTTTTACGACTGATGCGTAATTCGCATACGACACGCTGCCGGTGCCGGGCATTTCCACCGTCGTCGCAGAAGAAGAATTTTCTTTGATGGCGCGAGCGGCGTTGGCAATGGCCTTGGCGTGGCGTTTTGCTTCTTTGGCTGCTTCGCGCGCGTCGGCATCACTGGTGTCCGGCGTCACTTTAGGCGTGTTGCGGACAACTTGCTTGGTCAAATCCACTTTGATCTTGTGCGTCTTGGGCGCTGGCTCGGTGTTGTCCACCGGCTTCAAATCTTCGGCCGGAAGTTTTTTAGGTTCGGGCTTGAAAAATTTCTCCACCTTTTCCACTAGCGTCGGAGGCGTGACCACCGGCTTGGGCGGCGGAGGCTGTGGTGTTGGTGGAGTGGGTTGCGGCGCGGGTGGTTGCACGACGGGCTTTGCCGCCGGCGGTTGGGCGGCTTTGACACCGCTGCTATACATCGCGTCAATGGTTGTGGACGGAATCACGTCGAGCAGTTGGGTCTCATCCGGTTTGCTGTGGCTGGTGAAAAAGGCCGAACCAAAAACCAGAATCAACACCAGCAACAGGTGAAAACCTGCCGTGGCAATGAGACATTTTTTTTGGAGACGATTCATCGGGGTGTCGGGTCAGTGCGCAACGAGTAACGCGTGATGCCGTATTTCTGACAGCCGTCAATAATCTGGGCGACGAGATCGTAACGGCAATCCTTGTCAGCGCGAATGTAAACCACGAGATTCGGATTGGATCGGGATTCACCGGCGAGCTGGGAAATAATCTGCGGCAGTTGCATCTTCCGTTTATCGAGCGCGTAATAACCTGTGTTGGAGATTTCGACGGTGCGGATGTCGGATTTTTTCAGTTGTTTTTCTGTTTGGCCGACTCCGCGCGGCAGTTTCAACTCGATGCTTTTCTCCAGCAACGGCGTGGTGATGACGAAGATGATGAGCAGCACGAACGCCAAATCCAGCAACGGCGTGATGTTGATTTCACTCAACGTCACGAGATGACTGCGTTGGGAGAAGCGGCGCATGGCAAAATTTATTCGTCGGCGAGAAATTCCGTTTCCATCTTGGAAACCAGTTCCTGCGCGAAGTTATCCAGCTCGACCGTGAAGGCGCGCAGATTGTGGACGAGCCAGTTGTAGCCGAACATCGAGGGGATCGCCACCAGCAGGCCGGCAACCGTGGTGACGAGGGCGGCGGAAACGCCCGGCGCCATCGCCGCCATCGTGGCCGAGCCTTGCTGGGCGATGCCGGCAAACGTGCTCATCACGCCCCAGACCGTGCCGAGCAAACCCATGAACGGCGCGCCGCTTACCGCAATCGCGAGCAAAATCAAGCCAGACTCTAGCTTGAGCGATTCCTTGGCGACGACATTCTCAATGGCGCGCTTGATATGCTCCATGTTTTTGAGGCTGATGTTTTGTTTGGCGCGTTCGCCGCTCGGCCCGCGCAGGCGCGCATCGAGTTGCACGCAGCCGGCCTGATACACGGCGTAGAGCGGACAGCCGTTCACTTCCAGTTTGCGGTCAAACATCTCCAGCACGGCCTTTTGCGACGTGAATTCCTGACCAAACAGGGAGTTTAATTTCCGCGCGCGGCGCATTTGAATGACTTTTGACATCATCACGAACCACGCGGCAATGGAAAAAATGAAGAGCAGCGCGATGATGGCTTTCGCCTCAATGGTCGCCCTGTCCCAGATATAAAGGAGTTCGGTCTGATTAGAGGCCGCTCCGATGAGTGTAAAAGGTATCCCGCTCATAAAATTCAAAACTTGGTGGTGAGGAACCGGTTTGGGCCAAGTGACGGTGCCCGAGCATTCGACCGTCACGCGGATTATCATTGCCAGCGGCGGAAAATGCAAAAACAATTTCGCAGGGAAAATTTACTTTGCGGCGGCAGGGAAATCACTTAAAAGAACCGAATGTCGCGTTTTCGCCTTACGGTGCTGCTGCTCTCGCTGATTACTCTGGCGCTTTACCTGCCGGCGGTGCGTTATGATTATCTGACTTATGACGATGATGATTACGTCACCAATAACAGTATGGTGCAAAATGGCCTGACGCTGGATGGAATCAAATGGGCTTTCACGACCATGCACGCGAGCAATTGGTTTCCGCTCACCTGGATGTCGCACATGATGGACAGCAGCCTTTTCGGCCACGGCCCTGCTGGACCGCATCTGACCAACATCTTATTGCACACGGCGAATACGGCATTGTTGCTCCTGCTGTTGGTGCGCCTCACCGGCAGATTATGGCCGTCCGCGTTCATTGCCGCGTTGTTTGCGTGGCATCCGATGCATATTGAATCCGTCGCGTGGATTTCTGAACGCAAGGATGTGTTGAGCACATTTTTCGCGCTGCTGGCCTTGCTGAATTACGCGCGGTACGTTGAGGAATCCAAAGTCCAAAGTCCAAAGTCCAAAGTTTATTTTGCGTGGAGTCTCGCGACATTCGCGCTTGGCCTGATGGCAAAACCAATGCTCGTCACGCTGCCTTGCGTGCTGCTGCTGCTGGACTTCTGGCCGCTCCGAAGAATGTCAAATTTCAAACAATTGCTTTTTGAAAAATGGCCATTCTTTCTCATCACCGCGGCTTCCTGCGCCATTACGTTCCTCGCGCAATCCCAGCGCGGCGG
The DNA here is from genome assembly GCA_903921455.1 of uncultured Verrucomicrobia subdivision 3 bacterium. Next base: position 25,563 of record CAIXPZ010000029.1, read on the forward strand.
CAGCGCCGTCGTCTCGCTGGTGACTGTCCCGCTGCATTACCGGCTTAAAAGCGTGCCGCTGGCCTACGTTGAATATCTGGGAAAAACCTTCTGGCCGGCCAAACTCGCTATTTTTTATCCGCTGCACGAAAAAATCCCCGCCAGCGCCGTCGCAGCCTCGGTCGCCCTGCTGGTTTTAATTTCATTGGGCGCCTGGTGGCTGCACCGCACGCGACCCTATCTGCTTACCGGCTGGCTGTGGTTCATCGGCATGCTGGTGCCGGTCATCGGCCTTGTTCAAGTTGGTGGTGCCGCGCTCGCCGACCGCTACAGCTATTTGACGTCGGTCGGCATTTTTATCGCCGTCACTTTTGCCCCGTGTGATTTCGCCGCGCGTTTCAAAATTTCCAAGTCCGCGCTCGCGGGGATTGCTATTTTCATTCTCGCCGCCTGTGTCGTCACGATGGAAAACCAGCTTCGGCATTGGCAAAATAGCGTTACCCTTTTCCAGCATGCGCTCGCCGTGACCGCCGACAACGACGTCGCCCGCAACGACCTCGGCGTCGGGTTGGAACAGCAAGGCCACCTCGCCGAAGCCGCCGAGCAATACCGCGCCGCCGCGCGCCTTGAACCCGACCGCTATCAGGGCCATCATAATCTCGCCAACATGCTCGACCGGCTGGGCCGTCCGGCGGAAGCCCTGGTGGAACATCGCGAAGCCGTGCGCCTCGGCCCGGATACCCAATTCCTTCACCACGTCCTCGGACTGGCGCTCATCAACGCTGGCCAGACCAACGAGGCTCTCAAGGAGTTTTCCGAAGCGGCGCGCCTCGACCCGCATTACGCGTGGCCACATGTCGAGATCTCAAAAATTTATCTTCGACAAAACCGCGACGACGACGCGTTGGTCGAACTACGCACGGCGCTGCGGATTGACCCGGATAATATTGAAATTCTGACCTTTGGCGCGCAGGTGCTCGCTGCCTCAGAAAATCCTGCCACGCGCAATGGACCGATGGCTTTCACCCTTGCCGCCAAGGCCAATCTGCTCACCAACGGCAGTCGCCCGTCCGTGCTGGACGTGTTGGGCATGGCCTGCGCCGAGTTGGGAAAATTTAACGAAGCGCAATTGGCCGCGCAAACCGCGCTGGAAGTGGCCCGCGCTTTGAAAATGAGCCAGCTCGAGCCGATTCAGCAACGGCTGGAACTCTATAAAAAACAGCAGCCGTGGCGGGAACCCTTCGGCGCGACTAACGCGCCGGCATTCAGGCATTGATCAACCACGTAACCCCAGCCGCGAAAATCGGGCACGGCTCAATTTTCCCCACCCAAACGAAGCCGTATTGCCTGCCGGATTTTTTTTACAGGCCAGGCGAAAACTTGGGGCCAAAGATGCCAGATTGAGAGGATGGCAGCAGCAAATCCGGCAAGTTCCAAACCGTGACGGTAGCTGGCTGGTTCATAGCGGAATTCCAATGTGTTTTCGCCGGCGGAAACCATAACTCCACGAATGGCATGGTTAACGCGAAGAATGGGGGCTGGTTGACCGTTTAGAAACGCTTTCCATCCGACATCCCACAAGTCGGCCATGACAACGAGGCCGGAAGTTGTCATGTGGGCGGCAATGGTAGCGCGGACGGGAAGCTCGTTGATAATTTCTGCCCGCCCGACGGCAATCCCTTTTAAATTCACGGGCTGCTCGACATACGCCACTTCATTGGGGTTGAATTGTTCGGACGCGAGTTTATGTAATTGTTCGGACGCGAACGCGACGGTTTCAATATTTCGGGGAACGAATACGCGATCCAGGGCATGATGGTTTTTCATCACCCAATAGTCGGGGCTTTGGAGTAACGGCTGGATTCCCGCCGGCGGCACTCCTCGGAAAATGACGTAACGCACCCCCAGCATATCCAGCACTGGCGGCAGGTGGATTTCATTCGACGTCATGGTTCCCTGGGGCAGAAATAATTGTGTCAACGCATAGGGCGGTGGCCGGAAAGTCGGCGCGGCGGCAAGACTCATCAAATCCATCAAGCACGCTGGATCAATGGCATCGTAGCCCCGGAGGTCGTGCAACCTATGTGTCTGGGTGAGCGCGGCCGGCAGGCAGTCAACGGCAATAACCCGCCCCGGCTCCAGCTGGCTGAGTTTTTCCAAGACGGGGAGGCGCGGATAGTAGAGCGCTGGATCGCATTGCGCGCTCCGGTCATGGGCGAACCACAGCAGATCCGCCACCATTAAAATTCCCAAGACTGGAACGGCCCATTGGGGCCAACGCGAACGCAACCCGATAAGCATCCAGCCAATAAGCCCCAGCCCGCATAGGAAAGCTGAAAACTTAAAGGAAGCGGAAAACCACCCTTGAACTTGTCGGACGGCGTCAAGATCGTGAATCCAGCCCACCGACTGGTTGTGAGCAATGACGGATTCAAGATTGGTGGCGATGGAATCGGGCAAAAACGAAGAACGATAGCAACACCAGGAAAACAATCCGGTCAAAATGACCACCGGCAATAAAAACCACAGACGGCGACGAACTTTGTGCTGCCAAAGCGCATCCAATCCGACGGCGGCAAGGGCCAGCACGGCCAGCGATGTGGCAAACACCAGACGGTTGTAGGACATCATGTTCAGTCCCGGCAAACGCAAGAGCGCAACCCAAACGGGCACGTTCAGGCACCAACCCAGACCGACGAATCCAAGCAGAAGCCAAAAACAATTGACCGAACGATGGCGGCGGCTGCAGCCAGCCAAAGGAGCGATGAACAGTGTCGCCAACAAACCGGCATAAGCCGCTGCGGAACTTTCCATCTGGTTGTCTTCGCTGATCCGCAGGCTTCCGGTCTGCGTTGTGCCATTCATATCTGGCAATACAGTTTGCGGCAGGGCCGGCCAACCCACCGGCGGCCTCTCTTCGGAGCCGACGGATCGTCGTTCCATGCGCGCACCGGTATGCGCGTATTCAAGCAGCGGCAATATAAACGGCGCGGCGAGCAAAAAACCAAGCACCCATGCAGTGGTCAGCAAAGCGGTAACTCGCAGCGCTTTTTTCCCCAGCCATTTCTGCCAATATGTATCGCCAATGCACCAGACCGCATAACCGCCTGAAACCATCAGCACTAGCCCCGCAACGTCGAGCGCACCGCTGACTAGAACCAGTCCGGTGACGAGGCTTAACCCGATGGGAGCAAGCCTGCCGGATCCCCGTATGGTTCGGTCAACCGCCAGCAACAGCCAGGGCAGCAAGAAAACCGGATAGGAAAGCGCATAGCCTTGCCAGAAAACAAAAAACCCCATGACCGGATAACACCATGCGGAAATGGCGGCGGGCCAAAACCCAACCCGTAGCGTGCGGCGGAAAAAAACAAAAAGTCCCAGCCCGCCAACCGTGGCTCCAAATAATTGTATCCAAGCTAGAATTATCGGGGACGGCGTGGTGTATGCTAAAAGCAGGAATGGAGAAAATTTCGGCGACACCACCGGGCAACCGGCATACTGATACGGATTCCACATAGGTATCCTACCGGCATGAAATTCGGCCACCGCAAATTGACGGGCGGGTTCGGCAATCACCACCAAGTCGGCCCGCATACTGTCATGCGGGATTTTTGGACTGCCCGGCAGGTAAACGGACTGCTGCGCCAATATATCCAGTGGCAGCAAAATCTTTTTCCCGGTGAGCGACGGGCTAAACAAGGTAAACTGGCCTACCCAAATGCCCCCAAGGACAATCATCCATCGAAGCGTCTTGATCCGTAAAATGGCTGAATCTCGGCTAGTCATGCGCGCAAGATTCTTGGGTCAAGCGGCCAGCGTTAAAAGGAAAATCGTGTGCCGCACCCGGTTTTGCCCGTTATGCTTTGCGCCTTGACTTGCGGTGCTGGCGGGCATTTCCCACCGCCGGTTCAATCAACCGAAAAAACTTCTGCGGCGCAAGTTTCACCAAGTTGCCCAGCCACGGCAGCGTGAGGATTTTTTCCGGCGGGAAAAATTGACCGAGCAATTTTTTGTTTGAAGTCGTCGCCGCATCCGGTTTCGGCGGCGACATCAAAATCACCTTCGCGCGGGCGCGGAGATTTTTTGGCAAGGCTTCCAGCGTCAGCAAAACATGGTTCGCCGCGCCCAGTTTGTTTTGCGCGACGATGATGGGCGTGGCACGCAAGGAGACAATCAAATCACGAGAATCAAAATTTTCGCCCAGCGGACTCAACAGGCCACCCGCGCCTTCCACAAGCGTCACGTCGAAATGTTTTAGCATCGCGCGGATGTGTGCGAGGACGGCGGCGAGCTTTACCGATTTCATTTCCAGCTTGGCGGCGAGCGCCGGCGCGATGGCGGCGCGGAAATACCACGGATTGATTTCGTCCAATGTTAATGAGCCATCCAGCGCGGCGCAAAGCAACATGGCATCGTCCCGGCCGCCGGAACAAACCGGCTTGAGCGCGGCGACTTTCAGGCCGCGTTTGCATAGCATCTGCGCCAGCAGCGCGGTCAAAACGGTTTTGCCCACGCCGGTATCCGTGCCGGTGATGAAGAAAATTGGCTTCATTCACCCACATCAAAGCGGAATCATCCGTATTCCGCCACCAAAACAATTTGCCATCGGGCTGCGGATTATTTATGCTGCGCGGCTCGTTTAACTCATATTTTACTGTGAACGTATCTGTTGAAAATTTGGCCCCGTGCAAAAAGCTCGTGCGGGTGGAACTCGACGTAACGGCCGTGGATGCGGCGTTTGACGCCATCACCAAGGACATCCAGAAGCAGGCCAGCCTGCCGGGTTTTCGTCCGGGCAAGGCCCCGCGCGACATGGTCGTAAAAAAATACGACGCGGAAATCAAAGATGAGGCCAAGCGCAAGCTCATCGGCGACGCTTACCGTAAGGCCATTGACGAGCAGAAAATCCAGGTGGTGGGCTATCCCGACATCGAGGAGGTTCAGTTTGGTCGCGGCCAGGCGCTCCAGTTCACCGCCACCGTTGAAACCGCGCCGGATTTCCAACTGCCCGACTACAAAGGGTTGCCCGCCCAGCTTGAAACCAAATCCGTAACCGATGCGGATGTGGAAAAAGCGCTTGATTTGCTGCGCAGCCAGCACGCGAACTACAACACGGTGGCCCGTCCGCTCGCGAATGGCGACATTGCCGTGGTCAACTACACCGGCACCTGCGAGGGCAAGGCCATCACGGAACTCGCGCCAACGGCGAAAGGTTTGACGGAGCAGAAAAATTTCTGGGTCGAGACGACCGAAGGCACATTCATCCCCGGTTTTGCCGCGCAGCTCATTGGCGCGAACGCCGGCGACCAGCGCGCGGTGAATGTTGATTTCCCGGCGGATTTCGTCACCAAGGAACTGCAGGGCAAAAAGGGGGTTTACGCCGTCGAACTGGTGGAGGTGAAGGAAAAATCCCTGCCGGCGCTCGACGATGAACTGGCCAAGAAATTTGGCGCGGAGAATCTGGAAGCGCTCAAGGTTGGCGTGCGTGCGGACTTGGAGAATGAGTTGAAATATTCGCGCTCGAAGAATCTCCGTGGACAAGTGGTCCGCGAATTGTTGAGCAAGGTGAATTTCGATCTGCCGGAATCGGCCGTGGCCAACGAAACGCGCAATGTGGTTTATGATCTGGTGCGCCAGAACACCCAGCGCGGTGTGAACCGCGATATCATCGAGAAGCAGAAGGATGAGATTTACGCCGCCGCCGCCGGCAACGCCAAGGAACGCGTCAAGCTGGCCTTCCTCGTGGGCCGTATCGCGGAACTCGAAAAAATCCAGGCGTCGCAGGAAGACGTGCTCAAGCGCGCGCAGCAGCTGGCGATGATGTATCAGATGCCATTCGACCAGTTCATCAAGGATTTGCAGAAGCGGAATGGTGTGAATGAACTTTACGAGCAGGTGCTGCACGAAAAAGTGCTGGATCTGCTGGAAAAAAACGCCGCCATCACCGAGACCGCGCCGGCACCATAACCTTTCGGTTACTTTGCGGCCGCGCGCGGCGTCTGATTTGCCAATGAAAAAAATCGGTGCCAGTTTGTTGTTTTTGGCCGCCGCTGTGACGGCCGCGTTCGCCCAGACGAACCTGCCGGCAACGCGCCCGCTATCGTTGCAGGATTGTTTTGCCGCGGCGTTGCAGAACAACTTCGATGTGCGGATCGAGCGGTATAACCCGCAGATCTCTCAGTTTGGCTTGAGTTCAGCCTACGGCGGCTACGATCCGCAGTTCACTTTCGGCGGGCAGCACCAATATAGCGACGCTGGGGCCTATATCGATTCGAGTGGTGGTTTGATCGCGCCCACGGTTGATTACAACAACAGTTTTAATTCGGGCCTCACCGGTTTGACCCCGTGGGGCATGACCTACGATTTCAGTGGCAACATCTCCCAGCAGCATGTCGCCAAAAATTTTTTTAGCACTAACATTTTTGGTGACAGTTCCAGCGGTTCGGTTGGCGTAAGCGTGACCCAGCCGCTGCTGAAAAATTTCTGGATCGATGGCAACCGCCTGCAGATTCTCACCGCCAAAAACCAGTTGAAATCCTCCGAGCAGGGTTTACGCGGACTGATCATCTCAACGGTCACGGCGGTCGAGAATGCGTATTACGAACTCATCTACGCGCGTGAAAGCGTCAAGGTGCAGCAGGAGGCGCTGGCACTGGCGCAGACGCAGCTGGATCAGGACAGGCAGCGCGTGCAGGTCGGCAGCCTCGCGCCGCTGGACGTGCAGCAGGACGAAGCGCAGGTGGCGCAAAGCCGCGCCAACCTCATCGCCGCCCAGAACACCTTGTCTATCGATCAGAACACGTTGAAAAATCTGCTCACCGACAATTATTCGCAATGGCACAGCGTGGACGTTGAGCCGACGGCCGCCCTGGCAGCGGTGCGGCAGTTGTTCGACGTGCAAGATAGTTGGAGCAAGGGCATGACCGAGCGACCGGACTTGCAGCAGGCGAAATTGAGCCTTGAGCAACAGGGCATCCAGTTGAAGTATTATCGCAATCAGCTTTTCCCCGAGGTTGATCTGATTGGCAGCTACGGTTTCAACGGCAGCGGCAGCGAATACAACGACTCTTTTCAGCAAATGAACGACGGCAGCCGTCCGAATTACAGCTACGGCGGACAATTGACGGTCCCGTTGAGCAATACCAAGGCACGCAACCAGCTCAGGGCCGCCAAAACCACGGAAAAGCAACTGCTGCTCAAGCTCAAGCAGCTCGAGCAAAACGTGATGGTGGAAATTGATAATGCCGTCAAGCAGGCGCAATCCGCTTGGGAGGGCGCTGACGCCACCAAGCAGGCGCGCATTTACGCCGAAGCCGCGCTGGATGCGGAGCAGAAAAAATACGCCGTTGGTAAAAGCACCACGTTCACCGTGTTGCAATTGCAGAACAATCTCACCTCGGCGCGTTCGCAGGAAATCCGCGCGCTCGCCGATTACAACAAGGCGCTCGCTAATCTCGCGGCCGCCGAGGGCAGCACCCTCCAGCGCCAGAATCTGGAGCTTCTGGCTAAATAACCGCCATGACCGGTGCTGATACCCGCAAATTCCGCATCGGCTCGGTGCCGTATCTCAATGCCGCGCCGCTCACGCGCGACCTCGCAAGCGAACTCATTTTCGCCACGCCCGCCAGGCTTGCTGAAATGCTCCGGCGCGATGAACTGGACGCCGCGCTGGTCAGCATCACCGAGGTTCTGCTCAATGACCGCTACGACATCCTTGATGGCGTAGCCATCGGTTCGCTCGGCGAAGTCTACAGCGTCCTGCTCGCGCACAAGCAGCCGCTGGCCGAGGCGAAGGAGATTTTCTGCGATACCGCTTCGCTCACCAGCGTCAACCTGCTGAAAGTGCTTTTGGCCGAGCGCGGGTTGAAGCCGGAATTCAAGCCGCTGGAGAATTACGCTGCCGCGAAAGATAAGGATTTTGTCCTGCTCATCGGCGACACCGCGATTGAATTCCAGCGTGCTCCGCACGAGCATGCGGTCTTCGACCTCGGCCATGCGTGGACAGAAATGACAAATTTACCCTTTGTTTATGCGGTCTGGGCGCTGCAACGCAGCCTTGAGAGCAGGGCCTTGCGCGGCGCACTGCGGCAGGCGAAGCGCTTCGGCATGGAGACGCTCGACCACATCATCGAGACGCGCGAGGAGTTTGACGAAGATTTCCGGCGCGATTATTTTGAATGGCACATCCAATACCATCTTGGCGAGGATGAGAAGCGCGCCATTGCCAAATTTTGTGAACTCCTTCGCAAACATAACCTCGGCCCGGTATTCGAGCCCAAGTTTGTGAGTTAAAACTTCGTCAGCTTTTCTAGTTCCTTCACGCGCTTCTCGATGTCCTTGCGCGTGGCTTTGGTCGTGCGGTTCAAGCCAAAACCTTCGCAGCAGAACGATGCGGTGACGCTGCCGTAAACCATCGCGCGGCGGATGTGCGTGTCAACCGAACCCTTGGCCGTGGCGAGATAGCCCATCAAACCGCCGACGAAAGAATCGCCCGCGCCCGTCGGGTCTTCGACGGTATGCAGCGGATACGCCGGGCAGATGAACACGCCCTTCGGGCCGGAGAGAATCGAGCCGTGCGAACCTTTTTTGATGATGACGTATTTTGGGCCGAGCTTGTGAATTTTCTTCAGCGCCACGAAAATATTATCTTCTTTCGTGAGCAATTCCGCCTCGCTGTCGTTCAGCACAAAACCGTCCACGCGCTTGAGCAGCTTGAGCAGGTCCGGCAAGGCGATGTTCAGCCACAAATCCATTGAGTCGGCCACGACGAACTTTGGTTTCTTCATCTGGTCGAGCACGCTGAGTTGCAGCGCCGGCGCGATGTTGCCGAGCAGCACAAATGCCACGTTCTGGTATGCCGCCGGCAGCTTCGGCGTGAAGGTTTCAATCACCCCCAACTCCGTCGCGAGGGTGCGCCGGTTATTCATGTTCACCTCATATTCGCCGGACCAGTGAAACGTCTTGCCGGGCAGTATCTGCAGGCCGGCCAGGTCAATCTTGTGCTTCCGATACAGCTCGATGTATTTCTTCGGAAAATCCTCGCCCACACCGCCGACAAGGTTCACCGGCGAAAAAAAACTGGCCGCGACCGCCGCGTGACTGGCCGAACCGCCGAGCAGGCGGGGGTTTTCCTTCGTGGGGGTTTTGATGGAATCAAGTGCGGTGGTGCCGACAATCAGGAGGCTCATGGTGAATGATGATTTATTTTGGGGTTTGCTTTTGCGTGGTAAGCGTGAGCGATGACGACGGTCGCCCGCCGGCTAATTTTTCTGGATCAATTCGATTTCGTAACCTTCGGGCGCATCAATGAACGCAAAGGTCGTGCCGTTAGAACTGGTCGTCGGACCGTCGGAAAACTTCAATCCGTGTGCGACCAGGTGTTTTTCAAAGTCGGCCAGGCTATCCACCTCGAAAGCAAGGTGCGTCAAGTCTGGCTGAACTTGCACGGGGCCGCTGCCGGGGAAAAATGTGATTTCAATCAACTCTTCGCTGCCGGGGGTCCGAAGAAAAACCAGCTCCGAACCGCGCGGCGACTTGTGGCGCTTGATTTCCTCCAGACCGAGGACGTCGCGGTAGAACTTCACCGTGCGCTCCAAATCATTCACGCGATAGCGCGTATGCAGCAGTTTGGTCACTTTGCTCATGCGCGGAAAAAATACCAGCCCCAGGGCCAAAGTCCAATGCCCAAAGTCAGCCGCACATTGTTTGACTTTGGACTTTAGACTTTGGGCTTTGGACTTTAGCATGTGGTTTATGGGAAAACGACGCGAAGCGCGTGAACGCGCAGTGCAATTTCTGTTTCAGCACGACCTGAACCCGCAAGCCAACGTTGAGCTTGAGCTGGCGACGTTCTGGAATTCCCAGCGCGCCGCCGCCATCGAGGATGAAAAATCGGGTTCGGCCAAGTGGGGCGAAGTCACCGAACTGCCGCCGCCGACCGTCGAGGAGGCTGAGACGCGACTGTTTTCCGAACCGCTTATCAAAGGCGTGCTCGAGCACCGCGACGCGATTGATGAACACATCAAGAAACATTGCCGCAACTGGGATTTCAACCGCATCGCTGCCGTGGATCGCAATATCATGCGGCTCGCCATCTTTGAGATGCTACACCGCGACGACATTCCGCCGGTGGTGAGCATCAACGAGGCGGTGGACATCGCCAAAAAGTTTTCCACGGAAGACAGCGGCAAATTCGTGAACGGCATTCTCGACAAGGTGCGCGGTGAAATTCTCCGTCCGGCGCGCAACGTGAAATGAAATTCGCGGATCTTCATCTGCACACGCTGTTCTCCGATGGCACGTTCACGCCGGAGGAATTGGTTTTGCGCGCCCAGAATGCCGGCCTGGCCTGTATCGCGCTCACGGATCATGACACGGTTGAAGGCTGCGAACGGGCCGCCGCCGCCTGCGCGGCGGTGAAGCTGGGATTTATCCCTGGCGCGGAGCTCACGGCGGAACACGAGGACACCGAAGTGCATGTGCTCGGCTATTTTCTTGATACGCAAAACCGGATCCTGCTCGACCGCATCGGCAAGTTTCAAGCCGTGCGGCAAAACCGGATTCACGAAATGTGCGCCGCGCTCAACCAGCTGGGTATTCCGCTCAAGGCTGAATCCGTTTTTGCGCTCGCCAATTGCCGGTCGCCCGGTCGGCCGCACGTCGCCCGCGCGCTCGTAAAAGAAAAGCTCATCGGCAATCTGGATGAGGCCTTCGAACGTTACCTTAAAAAAGGCCGGCCCGCGTGGGTGCCCAAGACCAAGATGTCCGCGCTCGAAAGCGTCGAGTTGATTCATCAGGCCGGCGGCCTGGCCGTGATGGCGCATCCGGGCTTAAACCGCACGGATGAAATCATTCCCGATCTCGTGGGCGCCGGGTTGGACGGCATTGAATGTTTTCACACGAAGCATTCCACGGTGATGTCTGAGCGCTATCTGGAGATTGCCGAGAAATATGATTTGCTCGTCACCGGCGGTAGCGACTGCCACGGTTTCAGCAAAAAGGCGCCGCTCATCGGCACCGTGAAATTGCCCTATGAGCACGTGGAAAAATTATATGCCGCGAAGGCTGCCGCCGATCACATGCGCGCAACGGTGGCAAAATAGTTTTCACCCTGTATTTTAATTTTTAAGCATGGGACTGTTTTCTAAATTCAAGGCCGGCCTCGCCAAGACGCACGCCAAGCTGACGCATGAAATCAAGCGCATCGTCACCCGTTCGCCCAAGCTCACCGCTGAATCGCTGGAAGAAATTGAGCAGGCGCTCATCGCCGCCGACCTCGGCATGGCCATGACCACGCAGATCGTCGCCGCAGTCAGGCTGGCCTACGAAACGCAAGGTTCGGCGGGCCTAGATTACTTGGCGATTGCTCGAGCGGAGATTGAAAAAAGTCTTTCGAGCAACCGGCCCGGCTTGCTTAAAGCCGCGCACGGACCGACCATCGTTTCCATCGTGGGCGTGAATGGCACGGGCAAAACCACCACTTCCGCCAAGCTCGCACACTACCTCCAATCGCAGCACAAAACCGTATTGCTTGCCGCGTGCGACACCTTTCGCGCGGCAGCCATCGAACAGTTAAAGCTCTGGGGCGCGCGGCTCAAAGTCGAAGTTATCGCCGGTTCTTACGGGGCGGATGCGGCGGCCGTGGCGCACGATGCGGTGACGGCCGCCCACGCGCGCAAGGCGGATTACCTGTTCATTGATACGGCTGGCCGCTTGCACACGAAACACAACTTGATGCAGGAGTTGCACAAGCTGCATCGCGTCATCGGCAAGCAACTCGCGGGCGCGCCGCATGAAGTATTGCTCGTGCTCGACGGTAGCACCGGCATGAACGCGCTGAACCAGGCGCGGGAATTCAACAAGGCTGTGCCGCTCACCGGCCTGATTGTGACCAAGCTCGATGGCACGAGCAAAGGGGGCATGGTGGTAGCGATCCAGAAGGAACTCGGCCTGCCGGTCAAATTCATCGGCCTCGGTGAACAGCCGGATGATTTGCAGCCTTTCGACGCCAAACAATTCGCGCAAGCCCTGTTTGAAGAATGACCTGAAATACCTGCGCCAGGCTCTCCAAGCCGCCAAGCGCGGCTACGGCACCACTTCGCCGAATCCGATGGTCGGCGCGGTGCTGGTGAAGGGCGGAAAAATCATCGGGCGCGGCTGGCATCGGCGCGCGGGGCTGCCGCACGCGGAAATCGAGGCGCTCCGCGATGCACAGAAACATGGCCACTCGCCGCGCGGCGCGACGCTATACGTCACGCTGGAGCCGTGCTGCACCCACGGCCGCACGCCGCCCTGCACGGAAGCCATCATTGCCGCCGGCATCAAACGCGTCGTTATCGGCGCGACCGATCCGAATCCCCGGCACGCGGGCAAAGGATTCCAGATTTTGCAGCGCGCCAGGCTTGAAGTGGTTCATGGAGTTTTGAGCGACGAGTGCGCCAAGCTAAACGAAGCTTTCAACCATTGGATTGTCCATCGCACACCGTTGGTAACGGTGAAAGCGGCAATGACGCTGGACGGAAAAATCGCCACTGCCAGCGGCGAGTCCAAGTGGATCACGGGGGAGAAATCCCGCGCGCACGGGATGAGGCTGCGACAAGGCGCGGATGCGATTCTCGTCGGTATCAACACGATTCTTGCGGACAACCCCTCGCTGACCTTACGGCCCTATCAAAGTGCGAGGACCAAAGCTCCAAGTCAGAAACCGCTTCGCCGCATCATCCTTGATTCTCAAGCGAGAACCCCGCTGACAGCTAAAGTGGTGAGCGATAACTTTGCGGGACTTACCACGATTGTTGTCAGCAAACAATCACCTGGAAGCCGGGTGGCGGCGTTGGCAAAAAAAACCAATGTCCTGGTCGCGCCGATAGCTGGATCAAAATTGAATCTGCGCTGGCTGCTAAACAAACTCGGCGCGGAAAACGTGACCAGCCTGCTGGTGGAAGGCGGCGGCGAGGTGAACGCGTCATTTTTGCTCGGCGGCCTGGCGCACCGCGTGGCGTTTTTCTACGCGCCGAAAATTCTCGGCGGCCGCGACGCGCGCAAAGGCGTCGCGGGTGACGGTGCTGAGAGTCTGGCCGAAGCCCTCCCATTGGACGAGGTGAAGTGGCGCAAACTCGGCGCCGACCTGCTCCTCACCGCCCGCATCCGGCCACCGGTCTGAATCTGGCTAGCCCGCGAAAGGCTTGCCACCAGCCGTCGAAACACGGCAACATAACTTTCCTATGTTCACCGGCATTGTTGAAGAAGCGGGCGTCATTGAAAAAATCACGCCCACCGCAAAATCCATTGAAATGACCGTGCGCGCCACGTCCTGCGGACGTGGCGTGAAGGTCGGCGACAGCGTGGCCGTCAACGGCTGTTGCCTGACGGCGGTGAAAATTTCCGCGCGCGGCAAATCCAAGCTGATCCAGTTCGACCTGTTGCAGGAAAGCTGGCAACGGACGAATTTTCAATTCGGCAAAATCGGTTCACTGGTAAATCTGGAGCGTTCGCTCCGCGCCAACGGCGAACTGGGCGGGCACTTTGTCACCGGACATGTGGATGGCCTCGGCAGAATCATCAAGTGGGAGCGCGCCGGCAAGGATCACCTGCTCGACATTGCCGCGCCGCCGGAGGTGATGAAATATCTGGTGTTCAAAGGTTCGGTGGCCGTGGATGGCATCAGCCTCACGGTGGCCAAGGTGGCCAAGAAAAGTTTTCGCATCTGGATCATTCCGCACACGTTTGCAGTGACCGTTTTGCAGGAGCGTAAGGTCGGCGACGCTGTGAATTTGGAGGCGGATCTCCTTGGAAAATATGTGGAAAAGTTCCTCGCGGCCCGTCGCTAAAATGTAACTTAACCGTCACCGGGGTGTCACTTGGCTTTGCCAGAGTGATGGTGTGAATTTAGCACCAGAATCTGTTCGACTATTTGTGGGCGCGTCGGCGCAATATGCCGTCCGGCTCGCCTGCCGACCGGCGGAAATGGAGGCCGCCCAGTCGCTGCGTTTTCAAGTCTTCAACCTGGAGCTCAACGAAGGCCTATCGCAATCATACGCGACCGGTCGCGACGCCGATCCGTTTGACGCCGTCTGCGATCACCTGCTCGTTGAGCACCTGGAAACACAAGAAATCGTCGGCACCTACCGTTTACAGGCCGGCACCCGCGCCGCAAAAAATCTGGGTTACTACTCCGCACAGGAATTTGACTTCGCCGCGTTCGAGCCGATGCGAAATGAAATCATCGAACTCGGCCGCGCCTGCGTGCATCGCCAGCATCGCAACCTGGTCGTGCTGGGACTGCTGTGGAAAGGCATCGCCGACTACGCACAGGGACGCGGGGCGCGCTACCTGATCGGTTGCAGTTCGCTCACGTCGCAAGACGCGGCCGTGGGCGCCTCGGCTTACACGGATTTGTGCCGCAAGCAATGCCTTGCTGATCTGCCGTGGCGAACGTCGCCGACGGACGCATTCGCTTGCCCGCTTGACCGACTGGCGGAGGCGGCAGTCCAAATTCCGAAGTTGCTGCGGGCCTATTTGGCCATCGGCGCAAAAGTCTGCGGCGCGCCTGCGTTGGATCGGCAGTTTGGCACGATTGATTTTCTCACCGTGCTCGACCTGAAAGCGATGCCAGCCGGCGCGCGCGAACGATTTCTCGGTTGACCTGACCGGCCTTCGCGTTTGAAATCCGTGGATGATGCTCCGCACTGCGGGAAGAATAGTCTGGGTTGCCGTTGAAATCACCGGCGCGATTTTCGACTATTTTTTTGACGTCATCCTGAATGCACCCGCGAACCAGCGCGCCGCCCGCGCCGCCTGGATGCACCGCGCCGCGCGGCGGCACTTGCAAATTTTCAATTGTTTCCCTGAAGTCTCCGGGCCGGTTCCGAAAAGCGGGCTGCTCGTATCCAATCATCTGGGTTATCTTGACATTCTCGCCATCAGCTCAGTGACGCCGGCGGCGTTCGTCTCCAAGGCTGAAGTGCGCGGCTGGCCAATTTTTGGCTGGCTGGCAAAGATTGGCGGAACTATTTTCGTTCAACGCGAACACCGCCTGCAAGTTGGCGCGGCTAATATCGAAATCCAGGCGGCGCTCGCTGAAGGTGCTCTCGTGGTGGTTTTTCCTGAAGGCACCAGTTCCAACGGCGAAACCGTCCTTCCCTTCCGCGCCTCGCTGCTGGAGCCGGCTTTGCGCGGCGGCTACGAGATTTCCATCGCGTGTCTTCGGTATGAATTAGTCGACGGCGACGCCAAGCAAGAAGTTTGTTACTGGGGCGATCACACCTTCTTTCCGCATTTGTTGAATCTGCTCGGGAAACGCCAGATCCGCGCAACGCTGCGGTTTGAGCCATTTCGTCGCACCACCGACGATCGGAAGGAATTGGCGAAGGAATTGCACGCCGCCGTCGTGGAATTAAAAGCGCGCGGCTGAAACGAATTCACCAATTCACCGGCACAGTAAGTTTTTTGCCGAAGCGGTTGTTGTAATGGAGCTGTTTCTGTTGGGCCCCATATTCATGGACGAGCTTGGTGATTTTCACATCGTAGCAGCAATACTCCGCAATCTCCGCAAGCTTGCCTTGCTTGAACCACTCGATGGCTTGCAAGCCTTCCGCCGTTTTCTCAACGCCAAACGTCGCCGTGGCGATAGAGTCCAGCGAAAGCCGGTGCCCCAGTTTCTCGCTCAACACGACCAGCATGTCGAGCGTCGGGATTTGTGTCAGGTCGAGCGCTGAGTAGCCGTGCAGCACTTCGTAATCAAAGCGTAAATTGTTGAAGCCGACCACGAGGTCGGCGCGCTGCAGCTCGGTGATTAGGTCGTTGACCTGCGGTTCGCCGTAGATTTTATATTCGCCGCGGGCGGTGCTATAAGTCACCCCCACACTCATTCCCATCTTGGAAATATTTCCCCAGCCGCCGACTTCATCGGCGGACTTCTGCGTTTCCAGATCGAAATAAACAATGTTCTTTGCCACGACGACCAACATTTAAATTGCAGTCGTGCAAAGAAACAAACTTAAACTTCATGGCTTGCGAAAAATTACGCGCCACGCCAAATTGCGCGCATGGCTCTGACACCTTCCACCATGCTATCGCTGGGCACGCCCGCGCCGGATTTCCACCTGCCAGACACAGACGGAACAATCGTCTCGCTTGCCAGCTTGGGCGACAAAACAGCGCTGCTTGTTATCTTCATGTGCAACCATTGTCCCTACGTGGTCCACATTCGCAGCGGTCTCGCGCAATTGGCGCGTGACTACGTGCCGCGCGGCGTTGGTGTCATTGGCATCAATTCCAATGACGTAAAAAATTATCCTGCCGACAGCCCGGCCAAAATGAAGAGCGAAGTGGAAACCGCTGGCTACATATTCCCATATCTTTACGACGAGACGCAGGCCGTGGCCAAAGCCTATCGTGCCGCCTGCACGCCGGACTTTTTCCTGTTCGACCGCCGTCGCCGCCTGGTTTACCGCGGACAATTTGATGCCAGCCGCCCGGGCAACGGCCTGCCGGTGACCGGAAAAGATTTGCGCGTCGCGCTGGATGCGGTGCTGGAAGGGAAACCGACCTCTGAATTTCAAATCGCCAGTATCGGATGCAATATCAAGTGGAAGGCTGGTAACGAACCGGACTATTTTTGATATACGCACAAATTGATTTGTGCCGCCGCTCGTACAGCGTGTTTCGCCAATCATAAATTAATTTGTTATGACCACCTTCGCTGTTCCCGATCTCGAAGGCGGCGGTATCGTCGTCGACGTTTCACTTTCTGGCGGAAAAATAATTCAAAGGATTTCGCGACCCCGTTTGTCTGAGTTAGTAAAAGAATGCCGCATGGCCGACGCCGACGAAGAACTGGTGTTGCAAACTCAAAGTGGCAGCCCTGCGGCCTTTGATACGCTGGTTCGCAATCATCAACGCATGATTCACTCGCTGACATTTCGGATGACCGGCTCGCTTGCCGACGCGGAAGATCTCGCGCAAGAGACGTTTATCCGCGCTCACGAACAGATTGGTTCCTTTCGCGGCTCGGCGAAATTTTCCACCTGGCTTTATCGCATCGCCGTCAACATCTGCCTGAACTGGCGGCAGAGCGAGGCGCGGCGTTTTCAGGTTCACGCCAGCGCTGCCGAGGAGTTTTCGGCAAACCAGGTCGCTGATGAAAGTGCTCCAGACGCTCAATCTGGTGAAGTGCAGGCCGCGCTCCTGAAACTGCCTAACAAACAGCGCGCCGCCATTGTGCTGACGATTTATGACGGCATGAACCACGCCGAGGCCGCACACGTTTTGGGCTGTTCAGAAACCACCGTGTCGTGGCGCGTGTTTGCCGCAAAACGGAAATTGAAGAAACTCCTGACCGTTCGCCGCCGCGAATCATTTGCATCACTTGAAAACGACGAGCCGCGCGCCCCGGCCGCGCCCCACGAGCCATGAACGACTTCGAGCTTGAATCCAGATTGAAAAGCGTTCCCGTGCCGGAACGTTCCGGGGAATACTGGATTGATTTCCCGTCGCAAGTTCGTCGGCATCTTCGCCACCGGCAGGACGAATTCACCCCGCGCAGCGTCTGGCGACCGCGGTTCCAATGGGCGGGAGGATTCGCGTTGGCGCTGGCCATGCTGTATGTCGGCGAGCGTTTTCATCCGCTCCAAAGCGCGTCGCAGGCCATCACGAAACACGAATGCCAGTTCCGCGCCAAAGCCGCGCAGCTTGAATCCGGCCTGCGCATCCTGATGTTCAACCCCCATGGCATGGGTTATCTGCTGGCCGAGGCAAATTGAATTATGCCAGCGCATATAATACCAACGTCCGCCGACAAAAAGGATTCCGAAGCCTCCGCGCCGGAAGTTCTGGAACATCTCGTCCACCTCGCCGAACGCGCGGGCGCGAGTGACATTCATTTGCAGATGCGCGGCAAGTCCGCCGAGGTCGGCTTCCGGCTCGATGGCATTATCACCCCTGGACGTGAACTGCCGGCGGAAATCGCCGAGCGCGTTTTTGGACGCATCAAATTCCTCGCTCGGTTGAAGACATATCAGGAATCGCTGCCGCAGGATGGACGCATTTCGCATGATGAACTGAAGTGCAATAACGACATCCGCGTCGCTACCTATCCCACCGTTACCGGTGAAAAAATTGTTCTGCGGTTGTTCAATTCAACCTCGGTCAAAACTCTGGACGAAATTGAGTTTTCCGAAAATGCCCGCGCAGAATTGGAAAATTTCTTGCGCCAGACCAGCGGCCTGCTTTTTCTCACCGGTCCGGCGGGCAGCGGCAAGACGACGACTATTTACGCTTGTCTGCGCCATCTCGCTGAACTCGGTGGGCGTCATATCATCACTGTCGAAGATCCTGTCGAACAGGTTGTTCCCGGCACGATGCAGACGGAAATCAACGAAGCCATCGGGCTTGATTTCGCGCGCGCTGCGCGGCATTTGCTTCGGCAAGATCCGCAAGTTTTGATTATCGGAGAAGTTCGCGACGAAGCCACCGCGCAACTGGCCGTTCGCGCCGGGCTTACTGGTCATCTCGTGATTTCCACGCTGCACGCCGGTTCGTGTCGCGGCGTGTTTGAAAGGTTGCTCGCTATGTGCTCCGATTATTCAGCTGTAGCCAGCGCAGTGGAACTGGTTTTGAACCAGCGCCTCATCCGTATAGTTTGTTCCGTGTGTGGCGGCAGCGGCTGCGAAACTTGTCTGCATACTGGTTATCAAGGCCGCGTGCCACTCGTCGAATGGCTGCGCGTGGATGAAAAAACGCGCGAACAAGTCCGCCGCCGCGAACTGACTCCGTTAGTGCCCCTGCAATCGCTCGAAGCTTCGGCGCGTTCGCTGGTAAGCGCAGGCGTGACGAATGAAATGGAATTCAAAAGGGTTTTTGGCTTATGAAATACGACGAATTTGCCTTTTTCAACCAGCAGCTCGCCGCGATGCTGCGCGACGGCATCCCGCTCGAAGGCGCGCTGCGCCGGCTCTGCCAGGAAATGCGCGCCGGCTCGCTCCGCACCGAGTTGCAAACCCTCGAAGCCGACCTTGCCAAAGGCACACCGATGACCGACGCACTGGCCGCGCGCCAGTTGCCGGAACTCTACAAGCGCATGATCCTCGTCGGCGTCCAAAGCGGTGACCTGCCCGGCGCGCTGACGATGCTCGCGGATTATTTCCAGCGTCAGAACCTAGTCTGGACGCGTCTGAAAAGCATGATGACCTATCCGCTCATTGTGCTTGTGGTGGCACTGCTGATTTCACTGGTGCTCTCGGGCGCATGGGGCTGGGTCATCGGTCCGGCGTTCAAAGGAATTTTTTCTGGCATGGGAATGACCATGCCGGGATTCACGCTTTTTGTGTTATCCACGTTGGACGCAATCTGGGCATTTCCCGTGGCGATATTAATAATCTTATTGGCTGTGCTGGCGGCGATTTTCCTGCCGGGAATTCGCGAAAAAGTCCTGTGGCGACTGCCCGCCTTCAAGGAGGCAACTGTGTCGCGCATTGCCTCTTCAATCCATCTGCTTTTAAAAAACGGCGTGAGTCTTCCAGATGCCATCGGGTTCGCAGAACAGCTTGAGCCCAGCCCGCAAGCCGTGGCTGATTTGCACCGCTGGAAACAAAAGCTGGCCAGCGGCGTCAGCAAGTTTTCGGAGATTGCCGCTGGGAACAAAATGATCCCGCCGATGTTCTCTTGGCTGGTGTCCGGCTCGGGGGAAAACCTCACGGAAGGATTCAAGCGGGCAGCGGAAATTTATCATGCGCGGGCGATTTATCGCACGGAGGTCGCACTTTACACAGTGCTGCCAATGGCCTCGCTCTTTCTCGGAGCGGTGGTCATTTCGCAGGCGTTTCTGGTGATTGCCATGTTTTTGCCGATGATCTCAATGGTCACCAACTTGGGCGGCTAGAGAACGAATATGATTTCTAATCTTTCAGGCGATTCTTACGACTCCGGCCAAGCGGCGGGGGTGGTTGCCCACGGTGCTGCCTTCGGTGAAGGGGTGCTCGCCGTGGTTTGTTTTATTGTCATCGTTACTGTCCCATTGGCGATGATTTCAGGCCTGTTACATTTCCTGCTCTCGCTGCCGATGCGCCGCCGCGACCGCGCCCGTTTTTTTCTCGATTTGCTGGAAACGGCTATTGAACGCGGCCAGCCGATTGAGCAGGCGATTCTTTCCGCAGCGGAAAGTCGCGACCGCGTGATGGGCGTGCGCTTTTACCTGCTGGCCGCGCATCTGGAAGATGGCGCGCGGTTGGGCGAGGCACTGGAAAAAGTGCCAAGTTTCCTGCCGCCGCAAGTCAACGCCATGCTCCGAGCTGGTGAAAAACTGGGCGACCTGAAAAAAGTTCTGCCTGCCTGCCGCGAAGTCCTCCGCATCGCGCCGGACACCGTTCGCTCAACCTTGCACTACATGGTCGCCATGCTGCTCGTGTTTGCACCCATTGCCATCTTGATGATTACATTGATTAGCACATTCGTCATACCCAAGTTCAAGGATGTGGCCGCCGGGATGAACGTCCAATTGTGGCCGGTCACACAATTCGTTCTGGCCCTCAACCACTCGTCCATTTTGGTCGGATTTGAAGCCCTGTTGTTTATTGTGTTGGTGGGCGTGGCCTTGGTTTACATCGGCGGACCGGGATTTGTTCGCTGGTTTCAATTTCACAGTGTGCCGGTCGTGGACTGGATTGCGTGGCGCGTGCCGTGGAAACAAAAAAAGCTGCTCCGCGCTTTTTCCGCCATGCTGGCCGTGTTGCTGGACGGCGGCGTGCCCGAGGCAGAGGCGGTCCGACTCGCGGGTAAATCTACCGCCAACGAAATCTGCCGCCGCCGCGCCCAGCGCGTCATCACCGCGCTCGAAAGCGGGGCGAAACTCGATGACGCAGTCCGCATCTTCGATGACACCGGCGAATTTCATTGGCGGCTCACGAACGCCACGCACGCGCACGGCGGATTTTTGAACGCGCTGCGCGGTTGGCATGAGGCGCTTGATGCCAAAGCCTTTCAGCAGGAAGAAGCCACCACCCACGTGGTCACCAGCGGCCTAGTGATTTTGAACGGCCTGGTCGTCGCGCTTATCGCCACCGGCATGTTCGGCATCTTGATCGCGATTTTGCATAGAGCCTTGCTTGAATGAAAAATTGCCGCTCAAAAACTAAATTTGTCACCCCGCAGCGCACACGCGGATTTTTGGAAGTGGACTTGATGGTCAGTCTTGCCATTCTCACGCTGGCCGTAGTGCCGCTGGGTTATTCGTTTGCGCGTGAGCGGCAGGTTTTAAAAATGGAATATTTCCGCAGCGTCGCCAACGAAATCGTCGATGGCGAAATGGAGATTCTTGCGGCAGGCGCGGCAAACAACTTACCCGATGGTTCGCAAAATTACCCGGTTCACGCCGCTGCCGTCGCCAGCCTGCCCCCGGGACATTTTCAACTGACCAAAACCGGAAAGCATCTGCGGCTTGAATGGAATTCCGATGAAAAGCACGGCGTCGGCACCATCGTCCGCGAAACGACGCTCAAATGAAACCGCTGCAACCCATCTCCAAGACGAAGTGCACGGCGGGCAGCATGCTGGTGGAATGCCTCGTTTACATCGCTGTGTTCGCCATCCTGATGGCCATTGGCACAGCGGCATTTTATTTCTGTTGGGATCACTCGCAAGCAGTGATATACGCGACGGACGACATCGCCTCGGCTCTGCACGCGGGTGAACGCTGGCGCGCAGACGTGCGCACTGCGACAGGGGAAATATCCTTTGAAACCACGGCAGTCGGCGAGGTGGTGCGAATTCCTGAAGCTGGAAAACAAATTGTTTATCGCTTTGAATCCGGCGAAGTGCGCCGCGAAATTCCGGGCTCAAACATTTCCCAATTACTGCTGCCAAAAGTCAAAGCCTCGCAGATGGCGGCGGACGCACGTGGCAGCGTCAACGCATGGCGCTGGGAACTGCAATTGGCCGGGCGCCGCAAGGAAACCCACCTGCCGCTGCGATTCACTTTCGCCGCCGTGCCAACGAAGCCATGAAGATATACTGCTCATATCTCAATCATAAACCCGCTCGCGGGCTTTACCTGCCGAAGCGCAGCGAAGCCGGGATGGCCACGGTCATTTTCATCGCTTTGCTGGCGATCATGATGATTCTTGTCACGGCGGAAAGCCGCGCGCTGTTTCGTCTCCACCGCGAGGTTAAATTTCTGGAACAACAACAAAATAAAAGGCTCAACCCGCCGGCAACCAACAGGGTGACCGTCATAACCTCCGCAATCCGATGAACCCCATCCCCGCCACCAAGCTCAAGATGATGAAAGGCTCGATCCGTTGCCTGACGCTGGGCTTGCTGGGTTTGCTGCCGCTGATTGGCGTGCCCTTTGCCCTCGCAGCGTTGTGGGCATCTTATTCGGCACGGCAAAAGGAACGCCAATTTTGGAATCCGGCAAAGCCGCACCGGATATTGGGACTGATTTGCGCCGCATTTGGCGCGCTGATCTGGAGCGTGGTTGATGCCATCCTGATTTACCACGCCTGCAATAATTACGTCAATGCGTGACGCCGCCGGTCACGCCTTCGGCAGTGTTTCTTCCACCATTTCGCAGAGCGCGTGGAATAAAACTTTTTGCGCCTCTTGAATCCGCGCCGTCACGCTGCCGGGCACGATCAGGTCAATCGTTGCCAAGCCCTTGGTGAAGCCGCCGTCGCGGCCCAGGATGGCTATGCTTGCCACGCTCTTGCGTTTGGCCTCTTCCAGTGCGCGCAAAATATTCTTAGATTTACCGCTCGTGGTGAGCGCGATGAGCACGTCGCCTTTTTCCGCCAGACCCCAGACTTGCCGCGCAAAGATTTCATCCGCGTGATAATCATTGCAAACCGCTGTCATAAATTCGCCATTGGCGGTGAGCGAAATGGCGGGATACGGACGGCGGTCACCCATGAAGCGGCAGAGAAATTCCGTGGCCAGATGCGTGGCGTCGGACGCGCTGCCGCCGTTGCCGCAGACGAGCAACTTGTGGCCCCCGGTGAGCGAGTGCAAAACTAGTTGCGCCGCGCGGCCGAGCGGTTCTTCGAGCGCCGCCAAGCCGCGTAGCGTAGTGACGGATTCTTCAATGGCGCGTTGCAAATGACTCATGACGGCAGCTTAGCTGGAAGGTTGCTATCGGGCAAACCACGAAATGTGCTGGAACGCCTGAAATTTTCGCCGAAGTTTTCAGGCGACCACGGCGTTACAATTTCCCCTTGGTGCTGGGTAACTGTCCGGCGATGCGCGGATCATGCTGGCGCGCCGCGTCCACTGCCCGCGCAAATGCCTTGAACAGTGCCTCGACAATGTGGTGGGGTTCGTCGCCGTAAAGCAGTTCCAGGTGCAGGTTGCACCGGGCTTCGTTCGTGAAGCCTTGGAAAAATTCACGGGCAAGCCCAAACCGGAAAATGCTGGACGCGTCCTGACTTTTTTCTGCGTCCGAAATCTTCTTCAAACCGAACGGATTCAGCCCGCGCCAGACGAGAAATGGCCGGCCACTGAAATCCACGACGCAACGGGCCAGGCATTCGTCCATCGGCACATATGCTTCGCCGGTGAACGGATTCCTCGGATGAAAACCGTGGCCATAGCGACGGATGCCGCGTTTGTCGCCCAGCGCGGCAGCCACGGCTTGGCCCAGCGCGATACCGCAGTCTTCCACCGTGTGATGCGCATCCACACCTAGATCGCCGTCGCACCGCAAATCCAAATCCACGGTGGCATGTTTCGCGAACAGCGTGAGCATGTGGTCAAAAAACGGAATGCCGGTGCGGACCTTGGCTTTCCCCTTGCCGTCCAGGTTGAGGCGGAGGGAAATTTGTGTTTCCAGCGTGTGACGTTTGATGGTGGCCGAGCGCGATTTCATTGGGGAAATTAAACCAGAGCGGCGGCGGAAAGACCAAGCGGAATTGCGCGCTCAATAAAGTATCTGCGGCGCGACCGGTATGATTCCGGGCGCTTTGTTTCGGATCTCTTCAATTTGTTTCTGGATGAATTCGGGGGCGGGCGAAACTTTTTTGGCGGCCTCAAGCCAGTTGATGGCGGCGCCGTAGTTGCCAGTATCGGCTTCGAGGTGTCCGAGGTTTACCACGAGTTCCTCAAAGACCAGTTTGTCGTCCTTCTGTTTGGCTGGCGACAATCGGAGGAATTTTTTGATGCCGAGCTGCCAGACGTTCCGGGCGCGGATGAGATCATGGGTGCTTTCGTAATATACCCGCCCCAGTTCAAAGAGGATCTCGCAACTGTCTGGATTGTTGCGCAGACCCTCGCGCAGGAATGCCTCGGCTTGATCCGCCCGGCCAAGGTGTTCGCGCAGAAAAAATGCGCCGACGGTGTAGGTCTCGATCTTCTGCGGATCGAGATCGGCGGCCAGACGTAGCCACGGGAGAATTTCACGCTCGTGGTGCTGCGCCAGGTGCGTGTGCTGCGTGATGCGGAAGTTGCGGCCGAAGGTATCAATCCAGTCTTTCGGTTTGCCGAGAAAATCCTCATTTTTTTCATCCTCCTCGGATTCCTTTTTGCCGTGGCTGGCGGAGATGATTTCTTTCTGCTCCTCGGAATTTTTGTCGAAGATGGAAGGGTAATAACCGCTGTGAAAATAGACGTCGGCCATCGTGAAAAAATGGTTGGCGAAAAGTTTTCGCCCGTCGCCGAAAAGCATGCCGAACAGATTGTCAGATTTGGCGCGGCTGCTCCAGTTGTCCGCCGTCAGCGCCAGGCTGGTCGCCAGCGTAAACGCCAGCGCCAACAACACGGCCAACGCGGACAGCGGAGAAAGTTTCATCAGGTGGTCAGATTTTTCCGGCGGAAGCCGAACCAGGCCAGCAGCAGAAAAATGCCCGTCCACACTCCGGCGTAGAGCGTTGCCAGCGCCACCGCCCGCACCGGGACCAAACCCATGTCGTAAACGACGAAGTCGCGCAGGTCATACCATTCAAGGTGCGGCATCATAAAATAAATCGTGGCGAGCACGGATTGCATCGGCTCCGGTTGCTGGAGCGCGATGGTGTTCAGGTGCGTGCCCAGCAGCAAAATACCGCCCACCGCGATGAGCGTGATGGTGGAGGTGGATGATGGCGCCGCGAAGAAAATCGAGCCCAGCAAGACCATGGCGATGACGATGGCCAGCATCATCCAATGCATCCAGACAGCCTCAAGATAAGCCGCCCAGGGCCAGACCTGTTCCTTGGAACCGGTGACGGCCGCGAAGAAAAAGTAAAAGACCACGAGGGCCACCCCGGTGGCGAGCCAGCAGCCGAGAAATTTTCCCGCGATGACGTGTGCCCGCGAAACCGGCTTGGCCAGCAGCGGAAAAATCGTGCGCGCCTCGCGCTCGGCGGGAATCTGCCGTGCGGTGGTGACGACGGAGATAACCAGCGCGGAAACCCAGATGAGCAGCAGGCAAATGTCCTTCACATAGCGGACAATTTTGTCATCGTGGAAAAAGTTCACCGCGCCGGCCGCGAGCGTGAGCAATGCGGTGAGGACGAAGAGGACGTAGAAATCCTTGCGGCGGTAGAGTTCCTTGATGACAACGCCAGCGAGTGCCAAAATTTTGCTCATGGTTCAGGACTGGGTTGAAAGCCGACCACATTTAAGAACGCTTTTTCGAGATTTTCATATCCGGTGCTGACTGCCGCAACCGTGCCAACGGCCTTGAGTTCGCCTTGATGGACAATGGCCACGCGGTCGCAGATGGTTTCAACCTCGCCCAACTCGTGCGAAGAGAAAAAAACCGTTTTGCCCTGCTCCTTGAGGCGCTGAATAATCTCGCGAACCTTCATGCGGCCCAGCGGGTCGAGTCCGCTCGTCGGCTCGTCCAGAATGAGCAAGTCGGGATTATTGATGAGCGACTGCGCCAGGCCGACGCGCTGCTGCATCCCTTTGGAATAGGATTTAATCGGGCGCTTGGCGGCGTGTTCGAGTTCGACGAGCTTGAGCAGTTCGGCGATGCGCTGGTCCGTTTCGGCGCGGGTAAGTCCGAAAATTTTGGCGTAAAAGCGGAGCAATTCCTCGGCGGTGAGAAATTTGTAGTAGTAGGTCAGTTCCGGCAGGTAGCCGATGCGTTGCCGCGCGATCGGCTGGCGGACATCAATGCCGAACAGGCTTGCCGCACCGCTGCTGGGCGGGACGAAGCCCAGCAGGACATTCATCGTGGTGGTCTTGCCCGCGCCATTGGGTCCCAGGAAGCCGAAGACTTCGCCGGCGAATACTTCAAGATCAAGACCCTGCAAGGCCACTTTAGTGGACTGACGCAAATCGCGGCTGCGATATTCTACGCGCAGTTTCTGGGTGTTAAGAATGACGCTCATGGATTTCGCATGGCGGTGTCTGGTTTTATTAAATCCGAATGAACTATCAAGCGGTGGGACATTAAAAAACCCTTCATTTAACCGCAACAAAAATCACTTATGCCGGAAGGATTCGCGCCATGGCTGGTGCTTCTGATAAAGTTCCAGCCGCTGTTGCATGGCGCCGGCATCTTCCAACTGACCATGGTTGCGGGCGAGGTCAACGGCTTGCTGCTCGTTTTTCATTGCCTCATCAAACCGCCCAAGCTCCGCATAAGCCAGTGCCAGCGTATCGAGTAAAACGGGTTGCGGGGTTCCAGCCAGATAGTTGGCCTGGCTCGCATAAATCAATGCTTCCGCTCCGTTGCGGGCCTGCGGGTCTTCATCGGTGGCCAGGACGCGGGCGACATAAATCAGCATCTGCAGCTTATTGGTTTCAATCCGCACCGCCTGTCGCAGATTGTTTACGGCTTCCCGATCATGTCCCTGCTTCAACAGCAGCCGGCCTTTCTGATAATGCGCCGGGGCATATTCTGGATTTAAGCGCAACGCCTCGTCAAACTCGCGCATCGCTTGCTCCCAGCGCCCCACCTCAATCAAAACGATCCCCAGATTATCGTGCAGATACGGTTTTTTAGGTTCCATCAACATGGCCGCGCGACAATATTCCACTGCTGCTTCCGGCTTGCCCTGGGTTTGCAAAATGCGGCCAATGTTACTATATGCAATTGGCAAGCCCGGAGATAGGCGCACGGTCTCCTGATATTCGGCCAATGCCGCCGCCGGTTGGCCTTGATCTTCAAGGGCTGCCCCGAAATTGAGGTGAGCCACGGCATTGTCCTTGGTCACCGCCAGGGCATGAGAAAAGAGCGAATGACTATCCCGCCAATAACTTAACTGATTTTCCGTCAGCCCTATGCAGGCAATAAGGATTAGGCCGGCGACCAGGCCAACCACAACCGGCGATAGACGTAGCCGGCCGGCAAGTTCCCGGAATAAAAATGTCCCGGCCCAAAAAATCCCGATCAGCGGAATGTAGGTGTAACGGTCCGCCATGGCTTGATTGCCCACTTGGACCAGGCCAATGACCGGCACCAGCGTTCCCAAATACCAGAGCCAACCCATCAATAAATAGGGCCGGCGGCGGCGTTCCAGCCAGGTCAGCATGGTCAGGAGCATTAAAACCGCCGCTGTGATCATGGCGGTTAAAAATGGAATCTGCTTGGGCAGCGGGTAAAATACCGCAAGATTTAATGGCCAAATCATCTTCAGCAAGTATCCACCGTAGGCTGTGATAACATTTTCCAGCCGCATTGCCGGTGATACCCGGTCGAGCGGGACCATGGCTTCAGCTTGTTGGGCAATCACGGTCATTACGCAGGCCGCCGCTGTCAGCAACAGGAAGGGTAATTTTTCCAGCAATAACATCCGCAGCGGGCGGGTTCTGGGCAAGGGCCAGAAATCCAGCAGTAACATCACACAGGGCATGGTTACCAGCATGGGTTTGGACATCAGTCCTAATGCAAAAAATAACAATGCCAGCCAATAATATTTGACGCATGGCCCCGCCGGAAAAACCAGCCGGTTTTCAAGCTGATGCCTCGCCAACGGATTAACTGCGGCGGGGGGGGGCGCCGTGATCGCTGCCGTTTGAACATAGCGAACATAGGCCAATAACATCAGCAAAGCGAAAAATGTGCTCAAAACATCTTTGCGCTCCGCCGCCCAAGCGACAGATTCCACATGCAGCGGATGCCAGGCAAACAGTGCGGCGACGAAAGCCACCGACCACAGGGCGCCCGTAAGCCGAAACAATAGCGTGAACAGCAGCATGGTGTTCGCCGCATGAATCAGGATGCTTACGAAGTGGTGACCGCCCGCATTGAGGCGGAACAATTCGCAGTCGGCCATGTGCGAAAGCCAAGTCAGCGGGTGCCAATTGCAGACATTGATCCGGGTAAAAGCCCACTGGAGGCCATCCCACGTTAACCCGCGTTGAACCATCGGATTCTGCGTGAGATATAATTCATCGTCGTAGTTGACAAAGTCGTTCCGGGTGGCCGGCCAGTAAACCAAAATCGTGGCTAACGCGAGCAGCAGGCACAAGATGCGGGCACGTGACATCGCTGGTTATTAATCTATTTATAATCGCTGAAAAAGCAAAAAGGTCCGGGGCGTACGCCCCGGACCTTTGGTGTAAATCGGCCCAACTAAATCATTGGAGGGCGTGCGCCGGGGTGAGGGTGCTCAAGGTGCAGGTGGCGTTCGTGCCAACCGCCGCCACGTCATAGCTGCCGCCGGCTGGACAAGCCGGGAGACTGCCGAGAGTGGTCAGCTTGATGTAGGGCAAAAGGTCGTCAGGGAACGTGAGGGTGTCGCCCGTCTTTTTGCCTTTTTCCAACGCAAACTGGCTTTCCGCCGAGTTAATCTGACGAAGATTGTTGATGCAGGCGTTGGCCTGCGAGGTGGCCCGAGCCTTCACAAAATTCGGAATCGCAATCGCCGCCAGCAGGCCGATGATGGCCACGACGATCATGATTTCGACCAGGGTGAAGCCCGCCTTACGAACTTGGATGTGTTTTTTCATATAGTTTTATTTTTATGTTTTATTTATTTATTTATGCCATTACTAACCACAATTACTTGTTACCACACTGCCGTCAGACAAGACAAGTATTAACCAACCGTTTACTTGATTAAGCTGTTGTGTCCAACATTGACTGCAAATAAGAGCACTTCCAGTGCCAGCCAAACCTCCGGATTGTTACTCCTGTGCGTGCGGCGGGTTGAGCGTGCTTAAGGAGCACGCGACGGATGGAACCGTGCCCACCGTATTTAGAGTATAATCCCCTTTGGCGGGACACGGCGGAATCGAGCCCTGGCGGTTGAGTTTGATATAGGCGCTGATATCCGTCGGCCAGGCAATCGTGTCTCCCACATGTTTCCCCGCCTCCACGGAGAATTGTTGGATGGCGGAATCGATCTGGCGTAAGTTATTGATACAGGTGGTGGCTTGGGAACGGGCACTCGCTCGCATCAAATTGGGAATCACAATGGCGCACAGCAGGGCAATGATGGCTATGACAATCATGATCTCCACCAGCGTGAAACCACTCAATTTTGCATTTGTCCGGTTTGTTTTCATTTTTTCTCGCGTTGTGAACACACGGCGGGCGGATTTATTTTATAATTCCAGTTCACGGATTGCCTGCCGGAAACGCTGTTACCTTTATTTAGCACGCGCAATGCCACTATTCAAATTCTTAAATACCCGGCCCAACAAATAAAAACCCCGAAGCCGAAGCTTCGGGGTCTGGAATCAAACCGCTAATCTTACTGGAGGGCGTGAGCCGGCGTAAGCGTGCTCAACGAGCAGGTCGGATTGGTGCCGACCACGGAGCACACATAGGCGCCGCCCGCCGGACATCCCGGGATGGCACCGGCGGTGGTCAGCTTGATGTAGGGCGACAGGGCCGTGGACATGACGAACGTGTCCGTGGTCTTTTTGCCGTTTTCCAACGCATACTGGTTGGCCGCCGCGTCAAGCTGGCGGAGGTTGTTGATGCAGGCATTGGCTTGCGAGGTGGCACGCGCTTTCACGAAGTTCGGAATCGCGATCGCCGCCAACAGGCCGATAATGGCCACGACAATCATGATTTCCACCAGGGTGAAGCCCGCCTTACGGATGTTTTTGGTCTGTTTCATTTTGTTTGCTTTCTGTTCACGCGGCGGAACTGCGCATCAGGCGGGTTATATGATTACAACTTTGTTCCCTTGATTGCCTGACGCAACCGCGTAAAGGAACATTAGCACTACCAGTGCCAAAGTCCAGTTATCTATGAAATTGAGCTTGCATGGAACATATTGTCTTAAATAAACAGCTTGCGCACCTTATGTTTCGTTCGAAACAGTTGCTTTTCTATAAGTCTAAAGTCAGCCGTCTATTTTCAGGACACGGATTGACTCAATGCAGAACACATACTTCAGTTAAACCAGAAATCCCATGATGGGTGAGGATTACAGGCGGTTTAATTATATTCAGATTGTTTTAGGTGCGTTCCACATAAGCCGGTAGAAAGCGTTTGGCATCGGCGCATTGGTGTCGCTAAAATCGAATGTGCCGTTAGCTGGCGCATTTGTCGTCCAAACGATACTCCACGGGGCGCTTATCTCATTAACCGAACGCTGCACATGCTCGGTGCAGCCGGGGAAACCCCGCAAACGCCGTCGTTGGCAAATTAGGAGATAAAATACAGCAAGCGGGTGTCTTTATTGCGTCGCCCCAGAAGATAGTAGTCAAAAAGCGGCGCCAGCAGCGTAATTTTAGCAGAGAGTTGGATTCAAAACCATAGAAACCAGGCCTAGTCGGGTAATGTCTCAGTTGGATACCTGGTTTACGCGCGACCTGCGATGCCATTTTCTGGCACCAAGAACTTTACCAGCATCCGAGGCAACTTTTGTAAGTGGTTGATAGAGCATCCAAAACTTTACCATTTCTTTACCACTTTTCGATTTTTAGGGGGTAAAATTTCCAAAGGAATCAGGGACAAACCGAGGGATTCGGCGCCGGTCAACAGCGGGTGGAAGTGACCAGAGATTACCAAAGATTACCAAAGGTGACCTGAAATGAATTTTAAGGTTCTCAGATTGCCGGGCTAAGCCGGACAAACTTTCCCGGGCAACCCAGAACGGTTTCGCCAGAAAATCCCGATGTCAAAGAACGACCACGCACACTGCACGGAAATCCCCGCCCGTCGCCGGGCGCAGCATCAGGCGACGGGATCGTTTGCCAACCGAAAGATCAGCCGCCACCCAGTGACCGCCACGCGGTCAGGTCAAGCCGCAGCGCGACTTGCCCCACCGGTTAGCCAGCGCACAAGATGTATCATATAGACTATGATACAATAATGTCCAATGAAATTTATTCGACCTGAGACCGGAACCAAGGGCGCTGGATGGGCGCGCGGGCGCGCGCCCGCTTCCATTTCGGAATCCGGGTTTAGTCATTGCCGGCGGCCGCCCGGTCCGCCAGCACCAAGGCTGTCGCCGAATTAACTCGCCCGGCAGGAATCGAAACATCCCCCGCGCGCAGGCGCCCGAACATCGCTGCTTTTTCGGCGCCGGCCACGACCCATAAAATTTTCCGCGCGCGATTAATCAACGGATAGGTCAGCGTCATCCGCCGCCGCTGCTGGTAAATTCCCGTCAATGCCACATCGCGGTCGGCCACTTCCAGCACCGGATCGCCTGGAATCAGCGATGCGGTATGGCCATCAGCACCGAGACCGAGGTGGATCAAATCCAGCACCGGCGGCGCCCCGGCAAGCTGCGCCAGCATGCGCGCATAATTCACCGCGGCGGCATCCAAATCCGCTTCTTCAACCGGCATCGCGTGAATCTGGTCAGCCCGCAACGGCGCGCGCGCCAGACTTTCGCGCAACTGCGTCAGGTTCCTATCCGCGTGGCCGGCGGGGGCCATCCGCTCGTCCACCTGCACGATTTGAACCTGAGCCCACGGCACCGATTCAGCGGCCAAGGCGCGCAGCATTTGCCACGGCGTCTTGCCTCCGCTCACAGCGAAGATAAATTTTCCGCGCCGCGCTACAGCCACCCGCGCCTCGGCTGCGATAATTTTTGCCGCCGCGCGCGCTACGGTTTCGGCGTCGGGGAGAATTTTGATTTCCATGCGAAACAAAAACAACTTACGCCCGCGCCTTCATTTTCCGGTAGCGACGGATGAGGTTGTTCGTCGAGCTGTCGTGCGTTAGCGGCGGCAAGGTTTTACCTTCCAGTTCGGGCACGATGCGCTGCGCGAGCGCCTTGCCGAGTTCCACGCCCCACTGGTCGAACGGATTCACGCTCCAGATCGCGCCCTGGGCAAACACGATGTGTTCGTAAAGCGCGACGAGTTTGCCGAGCACCGCCGGCGTCAGCTCTTTCGCAAGAATCGTGTTCGACGGCCGGTTGCCCTCGAACACCTTGTGTGGCACCAGCGCGGCCGGAACTTTTTCCGCCTTCACTTCCGCCGCCGTCTTGCCGAAAGCCAGCGCCTCGCTCTGCGCCAGCGCGTTCGCCAGCAGCAAATCGTGATGTCTTCCCAGCGGCGTCAGCGCTTTGCCAAAGGCGATGAAGTCGCACGGAATCAGCCGCGTGCCCTGGTGGATCAACTGATAAAACGAATGCTGCCCGTTCGTGCCCGGTTCGCCCCAATAAATCGGGCTGGTCTGGTAATTTACTTTCTGCCCGGCGAGCGTGATGTATTTGCCGTTGCTCTCCATCGTCAACTGCTGGAGATACGCGGGAAAGCGCTTCAGATAATTTTCGTAGGGCAACACCGCCACCGTTTCCGCGCCGAGGAAATTTGTGTTCCAGACCGACAGGAGCGCCATCAGCACCGGCAGATTCTTCTCGAACGGCGCGGTGCGGAAATGCTCGTCCATCTCGTGAAAACCGGCGAGCAGCGCGCGGAAATTGTCCGGGCCGACGGCCAGCATCGTGGAAAGGCCGATGGCGGAGTC
Organism: uncultured Verrucomicrobia subdivision 3 bacterium; assembly: GCA_903921455.1. The sequence continues at coordinate 58,339 of CAIXPZ010000029.1, forward strand.
CATCGAGTAACGCCCGCCGACCCAGTCCCAGAAGCCGAACATGTTTGCGGTATCAATGCCGAAGGCGGAAACCTTTTCCGCGTTCGTCGAGACGGCGACGAAATGTTTCGCCACCGCTTTCATATTTCCGCCCAAGCCTTTTAGCAGCCAGTCGCGCGCGCTTCCGGCGTTGGTTATCGTTTCCTGTGTCGTGAACGTTTTCGATGAAACAATGAATAGTGTTTCCGCCGGATTTAAATCCTGCGTCGCCTCAACGAAGTCCGCGCCATCCACGTTCGAAACGAAGCGGAACGTCAGCTCGCGCCGGCTGTAATGCCGGAGCGCCTCGTAAGCCATCACCGGGCCGAGGTCCGAGCCGCCGATGCCGATGTTGACGATGTTGACGATGCGCTTGCCGGTATGGCCTTTCCACGCACCGCTGCGGATGCGCTGGGCGAACGCCGTCATCTTGTCGAGCACCGCGTGAACCTCCGGCACCACATTTTTGCCGTCCACCAAAATCTTTGCGTTCTTCGGTGCGCGTAGCGCGGTGTGCAATACCGCCCGGTTCTCCGTGAAATTAATTTTGTCGCCGCGAATCATCGCGTCCATGCGCCCGCGCAAATGAGATTCCTTCGCCAGTTGCAGCAGCAACTTCAGTGTCTCGGCGGTGATGCGGTTCTTCGAGTAATCGAGGAAAAGGCCGGTGGCTTCGGCGGTCAATTTTTCGCCGCGGTTTTTGTCGGCGGCGAACAATGCGCGCAGGTGGAGCCTGGCAATTTTTTTGTGGTGGGCGGCCAGCGCTTTCCACGCCGGACGTTGCGTCAAAGGTTTAATGGCGGATTGGGTGTTCATGAATTTTAATGATCCAAAATGGCCGGCTAAGCGGGCACGCAAAATGTTCGCCACGCAGAGGGAAGGTGTCAATGAAAGGCTCAACCGGCGGCGGTGTTAAATCGCCACCGCCACGGCGAATCGAGGCCGTAAAATTATTTCTTTTCCAGTGCCGGCCAGCCGCCACCCAGCGCTTTGTACAGTTGCACCACCGAAATCAGCTCGCCCGTCCGCGTCTGGACTTCCGCACGCTGGGCCGGATATAGTTCCTGCTGCGCCTGCAGCACTTCAAAGTAGCTCGACTTGCCATTCAGATAACGTTGTGTCGCGAGATCCACCGACGACACCAGCGCCGTCACGGCCTGACCATTGAAAACATATTCCTCCGCCAGCTTCTGCCGCGTGATGAGGGCATCGGAAACCTCCCGGAATGCCGTCAACACGCTTTGCTGGTAAGCCGCGCTGGCTTCGTCAAATTTTGCTTTCGAAGCGCGATATTGGGCGCGCAACTGACCGCCCTGGAACAACGGGCCGGACACGGTGCCGCCAACGTTCCACAAGTTTCCTGAGCCGGCGGTAAACTTGGATAGTTCCGTGCTGGAGCTTCCCAGGAACGTGGTCAGGCCGATTTGCGGGAAAAAATTCGCCAGATTGACCCCGACGAGCGCATTCGCCGCCACCAGCAATTGCTCTGCCGCCAGCACATCCGGCCGCCGGCGCACCAACGCGCTGGGCAGGCCCGCGGGAATTTCCGGTGCGGCCAAAGACTGTTCGGCCAGCGTCCGTCGCACCACCATACCGGGGGCGCGGCCAAGCAAAACATTCAACTGGTTTTCGGCACTGGCAATCTGTATCTCCAATTGCGGGATCAGGGCGGCCGCGCCGGCCTGGGCGGCCGCAGCCCGATCGGTCTCAAGCTTCGAAGCGACACCATTACTCAAACGGTCTTGAAAAATCCTAAAACTGCCGGCATAGGCATTCGTGGCCGACCGCTGGATTTCCAGTTCCTGGTCCAAATCAAGCAACTGGAAATAAGTAATGGCCACTTCACTCATCAGACTGATTGCAAGGCTGCGGCGCGCTTGATCCGTGGCGAGATATTGGGCCCGCGCGGCTTCACTGGAACGGCGGATGCGGCCCCAGAAATCAATCTCCCAAACCGCACTCAAGTTGACGAGGGCGGAGCCCTTGGTCGCTCCGTTCAAGCCGGCCGGAGCATTGTATAAGGCATTACGACCGCGACCGGCATCGCCGCCATAACCGATTTGGGGGAAAAAGGCACCTTGGGCTGACGCCGCCTGATAGCGCGCCTGCTCCACCCGCGCCACGGCTTGCTTGAGGTCGTAGTTATTTGTCAAAGCCGCTCGGATCAAGCCCTGCAACGTCGGATCTTGAAACACCTGCCACCACGGCAGATCCGCAAGCGAATTGGTATCCGTGCCTTCAGCGAATCGAAACTGGGCCGGCGAATTCACCGTCGGGCGTTTATAATCCGGGCCAACCGCACAACCGGCGAGCAAGGCTAGCAGCAGGAAGGACAGGTGGCGGACATTCAATTTTGCTTTCATAGCCATGAATAAAATATTGCGTTCACAATTCTATGACTTCATTCAGTTCCGGCAACTGCGGTTTCAACTTGAACCGCTGCTGGATCAATTGGGCGAGCATCCCGCGCGGCCCATTTTCACCGTGCGTCAGCACCACGCGCGGCCGGCTCGGCGCGATGACGTTGAACCAAGCCAGTAATTCGGTCTGCCCGGCATGTGCGCTGAATCCGCCCAGCGTATGCACCTGGGCTTTCACCGCAATTTTCTCACCAAAGATGCTGACTAGTTTCTCGCCATCCACCAGCCGCCGCCCCAGCGAACCATCACCCTGATACCCGACGATGACGACATGCGTCTCCGGTTTCCAGAGATTCGCCTTGAGGTGATGCAAAATGCGTCCGGCGTTGCACATGCCCGCGCCGGCCATGACGAGGCAGGGCCCCGGCTGGTCATTGATTTTTTTAGAATCCTCCGCCGTCACGCACACCTGCAACGTTTTTAAATCTTCGCGCACGGGCTTCTGCGCGATGTATTTCAAGGTCTCATCGTCGAATAATTCCTCGTGGTGCAGATAAATCTGCGTGGCGGCGACGGCCATCGGACTGTCGAGAAAGATGGGGAACGGCCGGACCTGTTTCTTGCGGAACATCCGGCTTAACAAGAGCATCAACAACTGCGCGCGGCCGACCGCAAAGGTCGGGACTAAAATTTTCCCGCGCGTGTTAACGCAGTTTTTCACGATGTCGGCGAACTCCTCCACCGTTTTGTCCAGCGGCTGGTGATCGCGGTCGCCGTAAGTGGATTCCAGAAAAACCATGTCGGCCTGCCGGAACGGTTCCGAGTCCTTCAGGATGGGCGCACTTTTGGGGCCAAGATCGCCGGAGAAGACGATGCACTTTTTTTTACCACCCTCATCCACGATCAACTGGATGCTGGCCGAGCCCAGCATATGGCCGGCTTCGGCCCAGATCGCTTGAATGCCGGGAGCCACTGGCACCGCTTGCTGATAGGGCACCGGCTTGAAATGTTCGATGACCGCCTCCGCGTGGGCGGCGGTGTATAACGGCTCCAGTGGCGGCTCGCCCGCGCGCTCGCGTTTGCGGTTCACGCGCTCGATGTCCTGCGTCTGAATGTGGGCCGAATCGCGCACGATGAGCGCAGCCATCTCAATGGTCGCCGGCGTGGCAAACACCGGACCGGAGTAACCCGCCTTGACCAGCAGTGGCAGACGTCCCGTATGGTCGAGATGCCCGTGCGTGATCACCACCGCATCCAGCTTGCTTGCTGGCAGCGCCGCGCGGTTCAACGCGTCGGCGCTTCTGCCGCCTTGAAATAAACCGCAGTCCACCAAGATGCTGGCGGACTTGGTTTGCACCAGATAACAGGAACCGGTGACTTCGCCGCCCGCGGCGCCCAGCGTTGTGATTTTCATAGTTTGTGGTAATTTTATTTTGAAAAAGTGGGTTCCACCAGCCGCCGCTCAGGGGCATTTGCCGGCAACGCTGCCATTTTAGCAGCATACCAGTTGATTCCCGGCAGGGCGGTCACGCCGTGGGCAATAATGCTGAGCAAGACCGTCGCCATCACCGTGAGGCGGATGGTGTCTTCGCCGGGCAAGTGAATTTCCTGCTCCAGATAAACCAGGCCCAATACGATGGAGGCCAGGCCACGCGGACCAAACCAACCCATGAACAACACGGTGGCCCGGCTCATTTTGGTGCCTGCCAGCGCAATCGCCACCGGCAGCATCCGCACCACCGTCAGACTCAATCCCGCATAAACCCAATGCGCCAAAGTGAACTGTGGCCACGCCCGCGCGACACACATGCCGAACAGAAAAAAGACGGAAAGGTTTAGCAGCTGTCCCCATTCCTCGGTAAATTCGATACTGTGCTGGCCGGCTGCCTTAAAGCCCACCTGCACCGCCAATCCCGCGACAAACGCGGCGATGAACATGCTGGCTCCGGTCTTTTCAGCGGCGATCAGACAAAGCAACGGCAGCGTCACGACGCCCAGTTGCTGAAGTGATTCCGCCATCCAACCTTTACGATTAGCCCAGCCCAGCAGTCCGCCGCCCGCCAATCCAATCCCGAGACCGATCATGACGCCGTAGCCAAGCTGTTCAACCACGAATTGCATCAGGCTCGCCCGACTGCCTTCCGCGCCGCTGGCCGCCAGTGCCATAAAAAATAGCAGGAACGGCACGGACAATCCATCGTTGAGCCCCGCCTCCACATTGAGCGCCTGTCGCACCCGCATCGGCACCCGCGGGCTGCTGACAATGATCTGTCCCAAGCCGGCGTCGGTCGGTGCCAGAATGGCAGCCAGGATGCCAGCCTCCCACCAGGTCAGTTGTGGAAACACCACCCGCGCGCCTAGCGCGCCCAGCAAGATGGACAACAACATGCCCGCGCTCAATAGCCGAAACGGCAGATTGCGGATGTTCTTCAAAACCTGGAGTTCCGTGCGGCTTGCGTCGGTGAACAGCAGCAGCACCAGCCCGACTTCCGCCACGCGGAGGAAAATTTGCGCCATCGCTTCCCGGCCGGGCAAATCAGGAACGAACTGAAAGACGAGCAAACCAGCGACCGTAAAAATAATGGGCGCGGTAAAAACCGTCCGCCCCAACCGCCCGGAAGCCAGCGCGTAGAAAAAAAGCAGAACGATGAAAATGGCGGGTAATATCATGTCGCGTTAATCGCCTAGAGAAATCCCCAGCGCCCGCGCCGTTCGGGCCATCGAACCGTCCAAAGCCACCGTCTTTAAGCGTCCGACGGCCTCGGAAATACTGACGGCGCCGATACCCCGACCGGTAAACGCCACCATCTTGCCAAAATCACCGGCCGCGACCAACTCCACGGCATTCGCGCCGAACATTGAACACAACACGCGATCGAACGTCGTCGGGGTGCCTCCGCGTTGCAAATGGCCGAGCACGCAGCAGCGCGCTTCCTTGCCGGAACGCTTGCCCAGTTCCTCGGTCACAACGGCGCCGATGCCCCCAAGCCGGGCTTCGCGGTTGCTTTCTTGCGAGGCGGACGTGACAAACTCCCCATCTTTTTCCCGCGCACCTTCCGCTACGACAACGAGTGTAAAATGTTTTCCCTTGGCCTCACGCTCGCGGATTTTGGCGCAGACACTGTCGTACGTGAACGGTATTTCCGGAATGAGAATGGCATCCGCGCCGCCCGCAATCCCGGCGTAAAGCGCAATCCACCCCGCATAGCGGCCCATGACTTCGAGCACCATCACGCGATTGTGACTTTCCGCCGTGGTGTGGAGCCGGTCCAGCGCATCCGTTGCGCAGTCTACGGCGGAATCAAAGCCGAAAGTCAGCATGGTGCCGTCGAGGTCATTATCGATGGTTTTGGGCACGCCGATGATCGGGATACCGTGCTCATGCATCTGTTGCGCGATGCTCAATGAGCCATCGCCACCGATGGAGACCAACGCTGAAATCCCCAGCGCATCCATGCCGGCTTTGGTCCGGTCGAGCAATTCAACGGGGAGCCGCCGGTTTTCCCCGTGACCGACCTTTGCAGAAAATTGCCCGCGGTTCGCGGTGCCCAAAATCGTGCCGCCGCGCGTCAATAAACCATCGAGAGCCTGGTAATCCAGCAGCCGGTAATGACGCGGTTCGAGCAGGCCGGCGTAACCGCCAATAATACCAAGCGTCTCCCAACCCCGCATGGTGGCGGCTTTGGCCACGGCGCGAATGACGGCATTCAGTCCGGGACAATCGCCGCCGCCGGTCACGATTCCAATTTTTTGAATCATAAGCTGTTCTCGCCTTTTCAACTGGCTGATTTATCTGGCGCCACTGGCTCCATGAGCCGGCTGGTGACCGCCCATTCCGCCACGAGCCGATAGCCGACGGCGAGCAGCGTGGGCCCCAGAAAAACGCCGATGAAACCAAATGTCAACGCGCCGCCGAGGACGCCGAAGAAAATCAGAATGAAGGGCAGGTTGCTGCCCTGACTGATGAGCCAAGGCTTGACGATATTGTCCACGTTGGCCACGCCAAAGCCCCAGACCAGCATGAAGCTTCCCCAGCCGTTTTCGCCTTGATGGAACAGCCAGATGGCGGCCGGTCCCCAAGTCAAGGCTGTGCCGAGCACGGGCACAATGGAGGAAAAAAATGTCAGCAGTGCCAACAGCGCCGCCCCGGGCACGCCGGCGATGATAAAACCGATTCCTGCCAGCACCGCCTGCGTCAGCGCGGTGCCGAGGATGCCATAGACCACGCCGCGAACCGTATTGCCCGCCACGGTGAGCAGGTGCGTGCCGCGCTCGCCCGCGATGTGCCGCACCAACGCCGTCGCCCACGCGCCGGCGATCGCGCCCCTGCGGAATAAAAAAAACGCTATGAAAATACTCAGAGCCAGTTTCACCAGTCCACTGCCGAGCAGCAGTCCACCCGATAGCAGCAGAGCCCCGGCCGGTTCGACCAGTTTCTGCGCCTGCGTCCACAGCTTGGCGGTGTCCGCCGAGAGATTCTGCCAGTAATCCGTGGCGCGCTGGCCGACGACAGGCACTTTCACCAGCCACGCCGGCGGCGCCGGCGGACCTTGTTGAATATAATTTTTGGTGGCAGTGGTGAGATCCTTGACGTTATCCGCCAGCGTGCTGCCGACGACAACGAACGGCAGGAGCAGAATCAAAATCATTCCCAGCGTCATCAAAAACGCCGCGAGCGAATGCCGGTTGCCGACCAGTTTCAACAGCCGGGCATATGCCGGCCAGCTGGAACAAACCAGCACCACCGCCCACAACAGCGATGACAGAAATGGCTTCAAGACCAGAAAGCTGAAATAGAGCAGCACCAACACGATCGCCACGAGCAAACCTTCCTTGTATCCGAATTTCATAATTTGATCATTTTTTCAACAAAGCCGCCTTGGCGGCGAGCAATTCTTTTTGTTTGGCCGGGGCGACCTTGGGATAAGCCAGATCCAGCCGGTCCAAAGTTTCAATCACCGCCGCCGCGACCACGCAGCGGGTGAACCATTTATTGTCGGCGGGCACCACATACCACGGCGCATGCTTGGTGGCGGTATGGCGGATCATATCTTCGTATGCATCCTGGTATTCGTCCCAATAGGCACGCTCGTGCAAGTCGGCGGCGGAAAATTTCCAGTTTTTTTCCGGCTGCTCCAGGCGCCCTAGAAAGCGGCGTTTTTGCTCGCGTTTAGAGACGTTCAGAAAGAATTTCACCACGACGATGCCATTATTGGCGAGGTATTGCTCGAAGTGGCGGATGTCCGCGAAGCGCTGCTCCCAGATTTTTTTGGTGATGAGTTCCGGCGGGAGCTTCTGCCGGGCGAGAAATTCGGGATGCACGCGCACGACCAGCGTTTCCTCGTAGTAGCTACGATTGAAAATACCGATGTGGCCGCGGTTCGGCAGGACTTTCATGCAGCGCCAAAGATAATCGTGATCCAGATCCTCCGCCGAGGGCGCTTTGAACGAATGCACATCACAGCCCTGCGGGTTCACGCCGGACATGACGTGCTTGATCGCCCCGTCCTTGCCCGCCGCGTCCATCGCCTGAAAAATCAGCAGCACCGCCCACTTGTCCTGCGCGTAAAGTTTGTCCTGCAATTCCGCCAGCGCGCTGACGCCCAGCGCCAGCGCCTCCTTGGCTCGCGGCTTGTCTTCCGACGTGAACTTAAGCGTGTCGCCGGAATCATAATCCTTCAGCCGAAATTTATCGCCGTTGCTCACGCGAAACGGCTGCGAGATCTTGCCCGCCTTTTTGACAATTGCTTTGGTTTTCATATTTTAATTTTTGGTCGGAGGGCTCGCGGAATGATTTGGCGCGGGCACGGCTTTGGCCTGCCAGATTTTATGGCAATAGTCGCGGATGGAACGGTCCGAGGAAAATTTCCCCATGCGCGCGACGTTGAGGATGGACTTCCGCGCCCAGGCCGACGGCTCACGCCACAATCCACTGACCTGCTCCTGACAATCGATATAAGCCTGATAGTCAGCGAGAACGAGGAACGGATCATGCCACAGCAGATTTTCCACCAGCGGACGGAAGAGATCTTCATTCCCGCCGGCCAGCGCGCCAGACGCGATATAGTTCATTACCTCGCGCAGCGCCGGATTGGTTTCATAAATATTATGCGGCAAATAAACCCCGGCCTTCAACTCTGCGACCTGCGCGGCGTCGAGGCCAAAGAGGAAAAAATTCTCCGGGCCAACTTCCTCGCGAATCTCGACATTCGCCCCGTCGAGCGTGCCGATGGTCAGCGCACCGTTGAGGGAAAACTTCATGTTGCCCGTGCCGCTCGCTTCTTTTCCCGCCGTCGAAATCTGCTCGGACAAATCGGCGGCGGGATAGATGTGCTGCGCATGCTTCACATTAAAGTCCGGAAAGAATACAATCATCAGACGACTTTTCACTGCGGGATCATTATTCACCACCGCGGCGACCGCGTTGATGAGCTTGATGATGAGCTTGGCCATGGCATACCCCGGCGCGGCCTTGGCGCCGAAGATGAACGTGCGCGACGGCAGCTCCGCCGACGGATTGTTTTTCAGGCGCAGATACAGTGTCAAAATGTGCAGCACATTCAAATGCTGCCGCTTGTATTCGTGGAGCCGCTTGGCTTGGATGTCAAACAGCGATTCGGGATTCACCGCCACCCCGACGCGCTGTTGAATCAGCCTGCCGAGGTCACGCTTGGCCGTTAATTTGACCGCCCGCCACTCTTGCTGAAATGCCGCATCGTCCGCCAGCGGTTCAAGTTTGCGAAGCTGGTCCAGGTCGCGCAACCAGCCGTCGCCGATGCGATCGGTGATAAGCTTAGCGAGCGGCGGATTGCTGACGGCCACGAACCGGCGCGGCGTGACGCCGTTGGTGACGTTGAGAAATTTCTCCGGCCACAGCTCGGCGAAATCACGCATCACGGTTTGCTTGAGCAAATCCGAATGCAGGCGCGCGACCCCGTTGACATTATGGCTGCCCACGGCGGCGAGGTGGGCCATGCGCACATAGCGCTCACCGCTTTCATCGATGAGCGACAGCCGGGCAATTCGCGCCTCGTCGTTGGGGTATTTGACGCGCGCCGCGTCGAGAAACCGGCGGTTGATCTCGTAAATGATTTCCAAATGGCGCGGCAGCAGCCGGCCGAACAGCGGCACCGCCCATTTTTCCAGCGCTTCCGGCAGCAGCGTGTGGTTGGTGTAGGCGAAGGTGTGCTGGGCAACGTGCCAGGCGACCTCCCAAGCCAGCGCGTGTTCATCCACAAGCAGCCGCATGAGCTCGGCGACGGCGATGGACGGATGCGTGTCGTTCAGCTGGATGGCAAACTTCTCATGGAATTTGTCGAGCGGCCGGCCCAGCAGCAGCTGGATGCGGATCATGTCCTGCAAGGCGCAGGAAACAAAAAAGAATTGCTGCTGCAGGCGCAGGTTTTTCCCCTGCATCACATCATCGTTCGGGTAAAGCACCTTGGTGATGTTTTCTGAAACCACCTTATCCTCCACCGCCCGGTAGTAATCACCGTGGTTGAAGGCCGCGAAGTCAAATGATTCCACGGCTTCCGCCTTCCAAAGCCGCAGCGGATTACAGGTGCCGACGTGATAGCCGAGGATGGGCGTATCGTAAGCCACGCCTTTGACCACCGTGGCGGGAATCCAGCGCACGCGATAGCGGCCTTGATCATCGGTGTAGGCCCCGGTGCGACCGCCAAATTTCACGTCGTAGCAGATTTCCGCCCGCGCGATTTCCCAGGGATTGCCGAAGCGCAGCCATTTGTCGGTGATCTCCACCTGCCAGCCGTCCTTGATGACCTGGTCAAAAATACCGAACTCGTAGCGGATACCATAGCCCACGGCGGGAATTTCGAGCGACGCCAGCGAATCCAGATAGCACGACGCGAGCCGGCCCAGCCCGCCGTTGCCGAGACCGGGCTCCTCTTCCTGCTCGATCAACTCGTCCAGACTATAGCCGAGTTCAGACAAGGCCTGTCGCATCGGTTCCGTGATGCCGAGGCTTAATAGTTTATTTGCCAGATACGGGCCGGGCAAAAACTCGGCGGAAAGATAGGCAACCACCCGCGCGTCCTCCACGGCGTAGGTTTCCATGGTATGCACCACCTGCTTGAACACGCGATCACGGACGGTCAACGCCAAGGCGGTGTAAAGATCGTTGGGCGAGGCGGCCATCGGGACGCGGCCCAAACCGCAGTAGAGGTTGTCGAGGAACGATTGCTTGAGGTCCGCCAAGCTCATGCCGGTGCGGACACCGTCAACATAAGCCGGCGCATGAGATTTGGTTGGAACCCCAGTCCTGGTCACTCTGGCATGATTCATAATGATGTCCTCAATTCACGATAGCCGTATCCGTTAATTGGCAGCGACCACACTGAGGCAATTTGACGCCAGGCAAATACGAATCAGTGCGCGCCACCATCTAACGGCTTATCCAACGCCGCTTTCACAGGCTGGTGTTTTTCGCCGCCGATATTTTCCACGACGTAAAAAGTGACCGGAATCAGGAATATCGCGATGAAGCTCGCCGCCGTCATGCCGCCGATGACGGCGAAACCCATGACCTGCCGCGACAGCGCCCCGGCCCCGCTCGCCTTGGCCAGTGGCACGCAGCCGAGAATGAACGCAAAACTCGTCATCAAAATGGGCCGCAGGCGCAGCCGGGCGCCGTCCAGCGCGGCGTCCATCAGCGGCTTGCCCTCTGCATAGCCCATCTTAGCAAACTCGACGATGAGAATGGCATTTTTTGCCGCCAGCCCGATGAGCATCACGAGGCCGATCTGCGCGTAAACATTGTTTTCGTAACGGCCGACGAGCAGGCCGGCGAACGCGCCGAACACGGCGATGGGCGTGCCCAACAGCACGCTGAATGGCAGCGTCCAGCTTTCATATTGCGCCGCGAGAATCAGGAACACGCACAGCAGCGAGAAGCCGAAGATGAGCATCGGCGAAACGCCCTGCTGAGCCTTCTTTTCCTGATAGCTCATGCCGAGATAATCGTAGCCCATGCCTTGGGGCATCGTTTCGGCAAAGACTTCCTCCATCGCCTGCATCGCCTGCGCGGAGCTGTAGCCAGGCTTGGCCGAGGCGTTGATCTGCGCCGACTCATGGAGATTATAGCGCATCGTGAATTCCGGCCCCTGGGTTTTACGCACGCTAGTCACCGCACCGAGCGGCACCATCTGGTTGGTGCTGTTCAGCACGTAGAACTGACCGAGATTTTGCGCGTTGTTGCGATAGTCGCCCTCGGCCTGCACATACACCTGCCACTGGCGGCCGAAGCGGTTGAAGTAATTCACAAAGGCGCCGCCCATGAAGCACTGCATCGTCTGGTAAACATCCTGAAGTTTCACGCCCTGCTGCAATACCTGGTCACGGTCCACATCCACATAAACCTGGGGCACGGACGGCAGCGCCGTGGTGAACGCGCGATTGATTTCCGGGCGTTTGTTCACCGCCGCGAGATAAGTTTTTAAATTGTCGGCGAGGAACGTTCCGCCCTTGCCTTCGCGATCTTCCAGAATGAACGTCACGCCGCCCGAGGTGCCGATGCCGGGAATCGCCGGCGGCGAAAACGCAAAGCCGACTCCGCCGGGGATCTTCGACAGCGCGCGGTTCAAGTGCGCCATGATGGCTTGGTATTGTTCGGCCGGCGCCTTGCGCTTGGCCCACTCCTCCAGCGTGATGAAAAAGAATCCGCTGTAAGTGTTCTGCACGCCGCTCAACATGCTGTAGCCGACCACCGATGAATAATATTTCACACCCGGAGTATGCCGTAAAATATCCTCCGCCTGCCGCATCACGTCGTCCGTGCGCTGCATCGAGGCGGCATCCGGTAATTGCACGCCGGCAAACACGTAGCCTTGATCCTCGTCCGGCAAAAAGCTGGTGGCAATGCTTTTGCCAAAAACGCCCGCCAACACGGTCATGCCAAGCAACAGCAACAGCGCCACGGAGCTTTTCCGGATGAGCACGCGGCAGATGCCCACGTAGCCATCCGTCGCCTTGCCGAACCATTTGTTGAAGACGTCGTAAAATTTTTGCAGCGGCCCGCGGCCGCGAACTTTCGGCCGCAGCAATAGCGCCGCCAGCGCCGGCGACAGCGTCAACGCGTTAAAAGCTGAAATCACCACCGACACCGCGATGGTCACCGCGAACTGCTGATACAACCGCCCCGTGATGCCGGGAATGAATGCGGTCGGCACGAACACCGCCGCGAGGATTATGGCGATGGCCATGACCGGCCCGGACACTTCCGACATCGCCTTAAACGCCGCGTCACGGGGCGACAGCCCTTTTTCGATATGATGTTCGACGGCTTCGACGACCACGATAGCGTCATCCACGACCAACCCGATGGCCAGCACGAGGCCGAAGAGCGAAAGTGTGTTGATGGAAAAGCCAAACAGCGGGAACAGCATGAACGTGCCCACGAGCGATACCGGCACCGCCAGCAACGGAATCAACGTCGCGCGCCAGCCTTGCAGGAAGACAAAGACCACGAGAATGACCAGCACCAGCGCCTCCACCAGTGTGTGCTCGATTTCCTTCATGCCCTCGGTCACCGCCAGCGTCGTGTCGAGCGCCACGGCGTATTCCATGTCCGGCGGGAAACTTCCCTTCAACGTCGCCATCAGCGCCTTGGCCTTGTTGGCGGCGTCCACGGCGTTGGAATCGGGCAACTGATACAGCGCGACGAGCGCGGACGGCTTGCCGTTCAACCGCGCCTTCATGTTGTAATTCTGCGCGCCGAGTTCGACCCGGGCGACGTCTTTCACGCGCAGAATGGCGCCGTCCGGCTTTGCGCGCAGGACAATTTCGCCAAACTGCTCCGTCGTTTCCAGCCGGCCCTGCGAACGCACGGCGTAAGTGAATTCCTGTCCCGCCGGCACGGGTTCGCCGCCGATCTGGCCGGCGGGGTTCACCGTGTTCTGCGCCTGGATGGCATTGATAATTTCCGGAACCGTCACGCCCATCTGCGCCAGGCGGTCGGGACGGATCCAAAGCCGGATGGCGTAATTACCCGCGCCAAAAACCTGCACGCTCGCGATGCCCGGCACGCGGGTCATCTGGTCGTTGATGTTGATGACCGCGTAGTTCGCCAGAAACACGCCGTCGTAGGTGTTGCTCGGCGAATAAAGCGCAAACATGATCAGCGGCGCCGCGGTGGATTTTTGAACCGTGACGCCTTGATTGATGACGGCGCCGGGCAACTGCGAGTTCGCCTGGCTCGACCGCATTTGCGCGAGGATCTGGTCGGTGTTCGGGTCGGTCTTGATGTTGAAATCCACCGTAAGCGTCGATTGCCCGTTGTTCGCGTTGAGCGAATACATGTATTCCATGTTGTCCACGCCGGACATCTGCTGCTCGATGGGCGTGGCCACGGATTGATCCACCGTGCGCGCGTCGGCGCCGGGATAAGTCGCCTTCACCTGCACCTGCGGATCGGCGATGTTGGGAAACTGGGCCACGGGCAAACCGGACATCGCCACAAGGCCGATGATCACCATCAAGATGGAGATCACCATCGCGACAATCGGCCGGTTGATGAAAAATTTAGACATAGGTCAGTGCGATTGGCCGGGCATCATGGTGCGGCTCAAGGCTGGTTTTCCCCGGCCGCCGTGCCATAGGGAACCGGCTTCACTTCCACGCCTTGCCGCAGCTTCTGGATGCCTTCGGCCACCACTTTTTCGCCGGGCTTCACCTTGCCTTTGATGACGCACAGTTCGCCGACCTGCGCGCCGGTCATCACCGGCCGGATGCTGACTTTGTTGTCCGCCCCGACGACGGCCACGAGGTTTCGGCCCTGCATGTCTGCCACCGCGCGCTGCGGCACGAGCAGCGCATTTTTGTTCAGGCCCACGAGGGCCCGCACACGCACGAACATGCCGGGCACGAGCAGCCGGTCCGGATTTTCAAATTCGCCAACCACACGGATGGTGCCGGTCTTGACGTCCACTTGATTGTCAGAAAAGCGAACCTTCCCCTTCAGCGGATAAATCGTGCCGGACGCCAGCGTCAGCTCCAATGACGCACCGCCGGGATCGCCAAATTTTTTCCCTTCCGCCAGCCGTTCCTCCATGAGTTGCGACATCAGTTGTTGCGACACGGAGAAATAGACGCGGATCGGATCCATTTTTTGCACCGTGGTCAGCGCGCCGGTGCCGGGCCCGATCAAATTGCCCACCTGAGCCTGCGCGAGGCCAGCCAGGCCGTCCACGGGCGAGAGAATTTTGCAGAATTGATAATTGAGCCGCGCCACTTCGGCGGCGGCGACGGCGGCGGCATTGGCCTGAATGGCGTCGTCGAGTTCCTGCTGGCTGATGGCCTGCGTTTTGGCCAGCGGCGTGTAGCGCTCCACGTCCATTTTGGTTTTGGCGACCTTGGCTTCGGCCTGATCCAGCGAGGCCTGGTAGGTACGGTCATCAATCTGGAAAAGCACCTGTCCATTTGTCACCATCCGGCCTTCCGTGTAGTTACGGCTGATGAGATAGCCGCTCACCTGCGCGGAAATCGTGGCGTTCACATCCGCCGCCAGCGTGCCGACCGACTCACCGTAAATCGGCACGTCCTGTTGCTCCACGGCGATGACCTCCACCGTCGGCGGCGCACCGATTGGCGCTTCGCTTTTTTTGCAACCGACCATCACGGACAGCAAGACGGGCAAAGACCAGACCAGGGGAAATTGAAAAGACATGGGACGCATCATAAAACAGTTCAACTTAATAAGTTTGGCACGACTTTCGATTGAGCGGATTAGAGACAAATGGCTCCACCCAAGTCAAGCTCACGCTGCCTGCCGAGCGACCCAAATCAGCCGGGCGTGGCGTTTTCCTAAACCGGCTTTTTGGGCGACTCTGTCTGTCCGCTCTGTTTCAACCATTTCATTTGTTGCTCATGGAAGTCCTGCGCCAGTGTCAGCAAGATTCTCGTGGACCAGGCAAACGTCAGCAAACCGGCCGTGGCAATCATGACCTCCAGCAACCGCCAATGCTGCGGCAGGCTAAAATCGCTGCCGACGGTGGTGTATTCGTTCAATGAAAAATAAAAGCAAAGGCTGGCGTTGGGGAATGCGCCCTGCAACGAACAAACGCCGCCCAAACCGCCACCTCGACGAGATGCAACACCAGAATCATCCAGCTGGCCAGGATCAGCGTGCTGACCCCGGCAAAAAACGACTGAACTTATTTACCCAACCGGTGTTTCCACCTCGCGTTCACGCGTGAAATGGAAAGCATTCCCAACGCATGGAGGACCATCGTGATGGCCACCAGCATCCCGCCCCAGCATATTTCCTGAAGCGAGGTCACTTATTTGTGATTCCAGACCAGCTGTGTTCATCGGCTCATCCAAGTGAATTATTCACGATCTGCTGCGCCTCGCTCACGATGGACTGCAAGTGCGCCTCATCGCGGAAACTTTCCGCGTAAATCTTATAGATATTCTCCGTTCCCGACGGACGCGCGGCAAACCACCCATCTTCCGTCGTGACCTTCAAGCCGCCGATGGCCGCGTGGTTGCCCGGCGCCTTGGTGAGTTTGGCGGTGATGGTTTCGCCGGCGAGGCGCGATTCCTTCACAGCTTCCGGCGAAAGCTTGGACAACTTTACTTTCTGCTCCGGCGTCGCCGCCGCGTCAATGCGCGTGTAATATGGCGTGCCGAATTCTGCCGCCAGCGCCTGAAAATGTTCGCCCGGATCTTTGCCGGTCACGGCGGTGATTTCCGCGGCGAGCAGATTCATGATCGGGCCGTCCTTGTCCGTCGTCCACACGGTGCCGTCACGCCGCAGGAAGCTGGCGCCGGCGCTCTCTTCGCCGCCGAAGCAAAACGAGCCGTCAAATAATCCCGGCGCAAACCACTTGAAACCGACCGGCGTTTCGCAGAGCTTGCGGCCAAGTTTCGCGACCACGCGGTCAATCATGCTGCTGCTGACCAGCGTCTTGCCGACGATCACATTCTGCGACCACTGCGGCCGGTGCGTCAGCAAATAGCCAATCGCCACGGCGAGATAATGATTCGGGTTCATCAAGCCCGCGGATGGCGTGACAATGCCGTGCCGGTCGGCATCCGGGTCGTTGGCAAACGCGAGCCGGAATTTATCCTTCAACCCGACCAGTCCCGCCATTGCGTAAGGGCTCGAACAGTCCATGCGGATTTTCCCATCGTGATCCACCGTCATGAACGAAAACGTTGGATCCAGCTTCGGATTCACCAATGTGATGTCGAGCTGATAGATCGCATTGATCGGCTCCCAGTAATTCAAAGCCGCGCCACCGAGCGGGTCCACGCCCAGCTTTAAACCAGCCGACCGAATCGCCTCCATGTCCACGACATTTTTTAAGTCCTCAACATAAGGCAGAATATAATCCTGTTCTTGGGTATTCGCCGATTTCAGCGCCCGCGCAAACGGCATGCGTTTCACGCCGCCATTGCCGCCGCGCAGCAGTTCGTTTGCCCGATCCTGCACCCATTTGGTCACGTCCGTATCCGCCGGGCCGCCGTTCGTGGGATTATATTTGAAACCCCCGTCTTGCGGCGGATTATGGGATGGCGTGATGACGATGCCATCCGCAAGGCCTACTTTGCGGCCGCGATTGTAAACCAGAATGGCGCGTGAAATCACCGGGGTCGGCGTCGCACCGTCATTTTCCTGGATAACAGTCTGGACCCCGTTTGCGGCGAGCACTTCGAGCGCGGTGCGCTGCGCGGGCGTGGACAACGCATGCGTGTCTTTGCCCATGAACAACGGGCCGTTGGTGCCTTGTTTGGCGCGGAAATCGCAAATCGCCTGTGAAATCGCCAAAATGTGCGCCTCGGTGAACGTCCCCTCCAGCGATGTGCCGCGATGACCGCTCGTGCCAAAGCTGACCATTTGATTCACATCCGCCAGATCCGGTTTGCGCTCATAATAGGCGCGTTCAATCCGGGCGAGATCCACGAGCATCGATGGGGGCGCCGCGTTGCCGGCAAGAGGTGAAATGGCCATGTTGGTTTCCTTTTGTAAATGGTGAGGCCATTCTACAACGCGGCGAACGACGGGGAAGAAAATTGTCACGGCGAATAACCGGTCGGAATTCCAGCAGCGCGTGATTTTTTCCTTTTCACGCCGATGGATAGAATCGTATTTTTGACAAGGTCATACGCCAGCTTAGCTCAGTGGTAGAGCAGCAGTTTTGTAAACTGCGGGTCGTCAGTTCAATCCTGACAGCTGGCTCCACTTCTTTTTGTAGAGTTTCCCGCGTGCTTACTGCCCTGCTGCTCTCCACTGGCTTTCGCTAGTTGGAGGCGCTCGCTAATTGAGAAAGGCTCTTTGCCTTCCGCTCAATGTATGGCTTAAAAAACTCCCTAATCAGGTCATTCATAACCTCGGAGGGGTTCAAGCCATTCTTTGCCGCTACCTCCAGCCGCTTCTCGTTTTCAGGTTCAATCCTGAAATTGCACTGTTTTTTCATGCTTTTCTCCTTTGTTAGCGGTTGGACTGCATAACAACTCTATCACTCAATATAGTTTTGTAAAGATTTTTACAGTTTCGGTGTTGACTGACGTTGTTAGCTTTGTTAGTGTCGTTAGCAATGAGCGACACGACCACCAAAACCGCTACGGAAACAAAGCTTCAAATCGTTCTCACCCCCGGCCCCCGCTTCACAGCCCTGATTCAGAAAGTCCAAGAGCACTACGCCCCCGCGTTCCACAATCCGGTGGTGGTCGTTTCTTGGATTCTCTATTGCGGCGTCAATGGCGCGGCCAAGCACGTTGGCTACACTGGCGAATTGCCGACCACCATTTGGGACTAATTTTTATGCCTGATTCCATCACCAAAAAACCACAACGGAAGCAGACCAGCTTGGAATTGTCTGCTCCGGTGCGCGGCGCACTTCGCCGCTTGAAGTCAAAGCACGGCTACACCAAACGCTTCGCCATCGAGCGCGGCGTGCTGATGCTGGAAACGTCCTTGAGCTATCAGGGAGGGAAGCCGGTATGAGTATTCCCAAATCGCGTAGCGTAGACATCACGCCGCCCCCGCCCGCTTGCGAGTCTTGCATGTGGTTTAGAAAGTTCCGCAACCTCGCGGACGCAAAACGGCGTGAGCCAATCGACACCCATGGCCGCTGCTATTTCCACCCCGCGCCGTTCATGTTCGTCCGCAAGGATGATTTCTGTTCCCGTCACAGTTCCACCCCCCCCCCATGTAAAAATCCCGTTCAGCCAATAATTTTATGATTTCTCTCGAATCACCCTACCACGGCACGCCGGGATTCAAGGTTGGAGGCATGAGCGCGGCGGCGGCTTTCTCAGTCAAAGCCGACGCGGAAAAGTTGCGCGAAAAGGTTTTGGACGTGCTCCGGTTTCACGATCTGACTGCCGACGAGGCGGCGAACATGCTAGGCGAGTCTGTTCTGTCAATCCGCCCTCGTGTGGCAGAGCTATTCAAGCTCGGCTTTATTTACAAATCAGGAGTTCGCCGCAGAAACACCAGCGGTCACGCAGCCAACGTCTGGACAACTGGCAAACCGGAGGCGGCGCAATGAATCGTATAACCGTTGTCCTTTTCTGGATTGAGCTATCAATTTGTTTCGGCCTGTGCCTCGGCAAGCTGGCATGGGTGATTTATCGCGGAGGTTTCCAATGAGCCGACAAGCCACCTACTACCACAAAATGCGGCTGCTACTGTTTAAGGCAATGGGGCGAGTCTGCAAACACTGTGGCGCTACCGACCGGCTAACCTTCGACCTAATCAAAGCCGACAATGAGCCAAAATCACACCACGGCGGCATGAGTTCATCGGCGCGGGCCTCGTTCTACGTTAACCAGTTCCTAGCCGATAACCTTCAAGTCTTGTGTGACAAGTGCAACACGCAGAAAGGGGGGGCGTAGAATGAGCAAGCCCATTAAAATCGTTTTAGAGTTCACCGGCTGGGCCTCGGCCCGCCTCGACGACGACGGCGCTATGTTGCGGCCTCCCACGGCGCAAGAGTTCGCCAAAGCCATTGCTGACGACATCCAACACCGCGCCAACACGGGCGGGCTTGGAAAACTCAAGGTCACAGTTAAACAACTCCCCTGATCTATGATGCTCACAAATAAAGACCTCGCCAGCGAAATGTCTTGCTCGGTGTGGTCGGTCGGGCAGCGCAAAAATCTGCTGAAATTAAAGCCCACATTGGACGGCTACCATAGCCACCGCTGGTCACGTTCTGACGCTGATAACTTTATTAAACGCTGGTCAATCTTCACCCGCAAACATGCAAACAATCTCCCCTCTAAAACTCTACACTCAGGAGCAACGCCGCGAAGGAATGCGGCAGCTGGTCATTCTGCACCTTCAAAAAATGGGCGGTCGAGGAACGGCGCGGGAAGTCGCTCACAGCATCGGCAAGGCGCTTAAGCACGTATGGCCCCGCTTCACCGAACTAGCCGACGCGGGCAAAATCCGGCCCTGTGGTCGGGTCACGGGCCAGCGCGGTCGCCCTACGGTCATTTGGGCTGACGTCGCCACGACGCACCCGCTTAACGACAATCTCACCTGTGACGACACGCCGGCCGCTGAGGATTGGACAGCCCCGGCATGGTTCAAGGGCTTTGGCACATGAAAAAATTCTGGAAAAAACTGCAAGCCAAGTGCGCTCTGACTCCCGACGAGGAATTGCATTACATGGAAGTGATTAGGCTTTCAAAATTCCCGGGCTGTTCATCGTCACGGTGGGAGCGCGGTCTATGGCTCCGGCGCAACTGGCCAGTTGCCAGCATGGTTTTGGCAATCGCAACGACTGTCACACTTGGGAGACACCAGCGATGACCAAAGCCAAAGCCATTGGCGAAATACGCATAAAAGCGGAGCGCGATCTAACTATCAGTGACGGTGCGCTCCGGCTGCTATTTCGTATCTGTTCCTATCGTTACGTTGACCCTAAAGCCACGCTGGAAAAGGCTTTTCCGCTGCCGTGGTCGGTTGCGGCGATATGGTGCGGCCTCTCTGATGACAAATCAGCCAGCCGACGCATAGCCGAATTAGTGGACGCCGGTTATTTGAAGTGTGACGGTTTGCGCGGCTGTCCGCCGATTAATCACTTTTTTTTGATTCCCAATTGCCCCTCAAAAGGGGCAATTGATTGCCCCCCAAGAGGGGCAAATGATTACGGTCTTAGAGGGGCAAATGATTGCCCCACGCGAGGGGCACACCATATATCTAATTCCTTTCAGGAAGAAAAGATTAAGGAAAAGAGGAGGGAATTTAAGAGTTCGCTTCGCTCAAGGGTGACGACTGGGGATGTTAATGGCTCGCTTCGCTCGGATGGAACAAAGGGGCAGGAAAAGAAGCGTTTAACGGACGCAGAGCGTAGCAGCCACGCCCACGCCTTGTCACGGTTGCGCTGTAAACTCGCCAGTAAAACGGGGGAGGCTTCTAATGAAAATGATTGACGAACAACTTTTGATGGGTGCCACGCTGACGGATTCAAGTGTGACACAGATTTTGAGACTTTGGCCAACGATGCCGCTGCCGGTTCTGACGGCCCTTGCCGTGGCAACGATGCTGGAAAGGACTGTAAGCCCCTTCCGGCTCTGCCAATGCGGCTGTGGCGAGTCCGTCCACGGGAAAGCCCGTCTGGCCTCCCCCGCGTGCCGCCAGCGCGTCTCAAGGCAACGTCGAGCGATTGCGGCCACCTGCCCGAAACAATTCAACCTCGTGATTCAGCACGAGATTCCAGTGACCATCCCGACCAACCCCCGGCCAAAAGCTTTGCCCGTTCCACACGAGCAACTTTCCGCGCTGGAAGTCATCACCGTTCCGGCTCACACGGTCACACCTTTCCGCGATGGTCAAAACGTCAAGGTCACAGGTTTTAACCACGGAGCCAGGCGTGCCGATGGGCACGAGCCTTACGAGGTGGTTTTTAACTACAACACGGAGCGGCAAAAAGTGAGGACTTTCAAAAATCAAGCCGACGCGGAGGCTAAGCTTAAAATCAAAATTGACTGGTCGGAGTTCCGGCAAGCCGAGCGGGATGATACCGAGCCGGAAATTTCCGCTTTTCCGAATTGTGAGCACTTTGAAACGATGCGCCGCGAAGATGCCACCGAAAGCCAGCGGGCGGCGGCGCTGGTCGAGATCACCAACGACGATGCGACAAAATACGTCGCAAACATTTTTAACAATCTGAGGATTGCCATTGCGACCAGCTACGCCTGGGAGTTTGAGCGATGGGCCAAGGATGGAATTTACCCCGGCGCATTTGTCGAATACAACGGCAAGCGTTGTCTGATGAAACGATTTGAGGTTGAGGCTGGCCAAACATTTCCAGTCGCGGCAATCCTAACCAACCCCGACGACAACGAGAGGCTAAGGCCAGTTAACCCCAGCTTGCTTGTGGCTAGCCCCCCCCCGATAGCTAAAGAGCCGGAATTATTTTAGCTACCAACGATTGCCAACGATGGCTAACGATTACCAACGAACAGCTTTGAAAGCTAAGGGCTATAATTCAACCGTTAGCTAAACTCCCCATGAAAACTTGGAAATCAAAACGCACCGTCTGCCGTGGCAGCAAGTCGGGCCGCTTCGCCACTAAGGGCCGCTGCGGTGCCTTCAAACGAACCAAAGTAAAGAAGCCAGCTAAAAGCGGCTTTCTGTTCTAATGAAAACTCTAACCCCCGACGCGGGCGACGGCAACGGCACACCGCCCAAAGCTGCCGAGGTGGCAGCCAACGGAAAATCCGAGCGTGAAATTTTGCTTGAGCGCCGAAACAAGGCACAGGCCAAAGCAATCACGGTGCTGAAAGACCGGAGCAAATCAGCCGAGGAAACCGCCGCCGCCCAACAGCGGGAAGCTGAGAAGCTAAAGCAACTGCAAACCGAGCAGATAGCCAAGGCGGGCGAGCAAACCAAAAAAGAAGAAAGCTCATGGGGCTTTTACGTATAAAGCTATGGTTGAAACCGAAACCCAAGCCGGACTGGCAGGAGACTCTACGGGAGCGGGCGGCGCTGCTGTCACAGTTAAACCACAATCTGTCAAACTTAGCTTGGCAGACGTGCTCGCCAAGCAAGCCAGAGGGGATGTGCTCTCGCCTCGTGAGCGCGGCGTGCTCGGCGCTTCAAAGCGCAAAGAGTTGGCTAAGTTCAAATTTACCCCCGCCGCTGAAAGCGTTTTGCTGCCGCCTCCACCGGCTGTCACACCGGCCCCGCCTGTGGCTGTCAAGCCCGCTGCGCCGCCTGTGGCTGTCACTGACAACCCTTTGCTTGCGCCTGTGCCGGAAGCTGCTGTTTCACTTGTGTCTGCTCCTGATGCGTCGTTTAGCGCCGCAAGTTGTAAGCTGGCTGCTGAGGCAATTTGTGACACCATTTCTAACGGCGGTCAACTTTGGGTTGGCTGGGAAGCCGAAAAGGCTGGGGCCAACGCCAACACTCAAGCCCAATATGAGTCAGCTGTGGCTATGCTCCCTCGTAACCGCAAGCTGGTGGTTGATGGCAGCGAGCCGGTTGTCAGGTTTCTTTGCCGTTGGTTCAACTGCTCGCCGGACAAGCTCGAAGAAGCCCTAAAGGGTAGCGGCTTCGTCGCCGGGATGCTGGCTCACAGCATGGCAGTCGGCGCGGCGGTCAAATCCATCCGGCAGAGCAAAGCCGAGCGGTCACAGCCCCAGACTGTGACACAGCCGAGCCAGCCCGCTTAATGGCTCTGCAATTTGCCAACGTCAACGAGGTGCTAGTCGTGGCTGGCCGCTCCGGTTCCGGCAAGTCAACGGTTGCTAACATGTGCCTGCTCAATGGGAACTACTCTTGCCGCTTCGTGTATGACCCAGAGGGCGAGTTTTCCGAGCGGCTAGGGTATCGGGCCTGCTCGACGGTGGCAGAGCTTAACGCGGCCATCCCGACCGGCTGGGTCATCTTCAACCCGACCGTGCTTTTTCCCGGCAGCGACATTGCACAGACGGAAGCCAGCCAGCGGGCCTTTGAAAAATTCTGTGAGTGGGCATGGGTGCGGGCCTGTGACATACCAGGGCGGAAAATTCTGCAAGCTGACGAAATTTGGAAGTTCTGTAAACCTAGCTTCATTCCCATTTGCTTGCGGGCTATCGTCCAGAACGGGCGCAAGCGCGGCATTGGCCTGCTGGCGACCACACAGACGCCCAACTACATGCACGAAACGATTATTCGTGAGGCCACCGAGTTTATCGGCTTTCGGCTAGAGGGCCGCAACCTGACAAAATTTCTTGAGGAAAACATGTCGAGCTTTCCGGTCACAGAGCTAGAGAATCTGGTTTTTGTCGAGCATGTCCGCGCTCATTGCATCGCGCAAAATCGGCTAAGCGGGGTTAGCTACCGTTACGAGCTAGACCACAAAACCGGAAAACTTCGCCGGTTGCGGTGAATTTTTGGGGGTCGCCAACGATGGCCAACGATTCCCAAGGATTACCAACGATTAGACCCATTCCCAAATTTTTATTTGGTGGCAATGTCGCTTCATACGGTTCGCGGAAGTTCAACCGTCACAGTCGGACGCTAATGTTCCAACTGTGACCAAAAAACGGAAGCGGACTACTGCAACCGAGCCAGCGGCTCAAAACTGTTATGGATACCGTCAAAAAAGCCCTCCCCACCGTCATTGTTGCCCTCGTGGTCATCGCCATTGTTTTTCGCGTAGGTTTCCTGCGCAAGACTGTTGCGAATCAGGCTGCCTGAGCGTCAATCAAACCGTAAATCTCAATCCCCCGTATAAGGAAAAAATATGCCTCTTGAACTGAATCAGCCGGTGGTCAAAATCGTTAACCCGAATTTGAACGCCAACAACAGCGTTGACTGGACTTTGGAAATTCCAGAAAACGTCAACCTCGGCGCTGTGCTGCTGCAACTTTCCGTCACCCGGACGGCTACGGGGGCGGCAACCAAGAGCGTCCCCAAAATGGAAGACGCCGCTTCGCTGGCCACGTTCCTTGTGAACGGCTCGCCCCAGCGCACCCGCAAGCTGCAAGAGCTTTTCGGCGCCCAGGGCTTGAACGCTCTGGATGAAAAATCGCTGGCCGGCACGGTTCAGTATTTCCAAGCCGGTGCGGCTGTGACGGCGGCGGTGAACGGGATTGTTTACGGTGCCCTGCCGGTGCTCATCGGCTCGACCGCTGATGTCGCCATCCAAGCGGCGCTGGCCAACAACACGGCGACCACGGCGGTTTTCGGCCTGCCGTTCCTGTTCGCTGAGGACTTCCGCAAGTCTTACATTGCGGCGGCGAAGATGGCCCTCCCCACTGCCTTTGGTTCCAATGGCAAGGTGGTCGGCAACATCGGCGGCGTGATTCTCAAGTTGACGATGAACACCGTTACGGGCGTGGCTGGCACGTTCTCGGCGGCGACCATCGCGGCCAACGTCGAATATGACAAGACGCTCGCCGTCCCCGGCTCCGTCGTGCGGCTGTCGAAGGAAAAGCGCCTGCCCAAGCAATACGCGGGCGCTGGTGACATCGAAGTGGCTGACGGTATCAACAACGTGCAAGGCGAAATGCTGCAATCGGTCTCGCTGGCGACGGAAGCCGACGCCATCACCAAAGTTGTGGTCAAACAGGGTGAAACGATCATCCGCACCATGACTTGGGAAGACAACCTTGTGTCGCTGCGCAAGGCCGGTATCAATGTTGACGCCATCCCGCGCAATCGGTTTGACATCATCTTTGACCGCAACGACGACCCGACCACGGGCCTGCCGATGGACCCGAATAACACGCTGTCCATTTTGGCCACGCTGGCCACGGCCAACGATGCGTCCAAGACCATCACCGTTCTTCCGAAAATCTACGGCCCGATTGCGGCCTGATAATTCATCACTGTGACCGGCTGGGGTTGAAGCCAGCCGGTCACCAATGAAACACAAATAAATTTTCTTATGGAAGACCCCATTGACTCTGCTGGAACTGGCGGCACCTGGGTTGGTAACCTTACCAACAATCTGTCACAGTTGGCGGGCGCGGCTGCGCCTATCATTTCCGCGCTCAAGCCTGCCAAGCCCGCTGCGACCACGCAAAAGCCGACTACCGGCCTCGGCGCTACCCTCGGCGGCATGAGCACGCAAACCATGGTTATTATCGGCGTTGGTTTGCTGGTGGTAATCGGTGGCATCGTTTTTCTCACCCGTAGCGGCAAACGCGGTTAACCCCCCTATGGACTTTCTTTCTTTGGGTGCCAGCCTGTTAAGTGGCGGCGGCGGTGGTAGTGGCGGCGCTGCCGCGGCTGCCCCGGCTGGCCCTGTCACCTTTGGGAATGTCACACAAGGCGGGACGGGCGTTTCTAAAACTGTCGTGGTCGTCATCGTGGCGGCGGCGGTTCTAATCATCGGCGGCGTTTTAATGTTCGCGTTTCGGCGCGGCAAATAACCTATGGGATTACTCAGCGGCATCTTAGGCGGCGGCGGTGGTAGTGCGCCAAGCGCGACCAACACGCAGAACACCGCGACCACGAGCGGCTATGGCGTCTCGGCTCAGGGCAGTAAAAACACCCTCGGCAACACGACGACGAGCGCCACCACCAAAAACGCCAACAAGGTCACGACCGGTAATACGACCGTTAGCGCAAAAGGAAACATCGCGTATAACACATACGGCGTGACCGCTGCCGACGTGGCCACCATCGGAACGGCCTTGTCTGGTGCCACTGGATCGGGCGGTAGTGGTTTCGGCCCCATGATTGTGACAACGCCTAGCCCCGGTGTCACGGCTGCCCTCGGCAACACTTCCACAATCAAGTGGGGACTGTTCGCCGTCATCGCGGCGGTTGGATTTGGTATCTATTTCTTTTTCTTTCGCAACAAATCATGAGCCAGCGCACCACCAACCTTTTAGCCAATGGCGCACCGCAGCAAGAAACGCTCGGCACGTTCAAATACCTTATCTTCCGCAAGGTCACGGCGGCTTGTAGCTATTCGCTCGACGGCAACGACTGGAAGCCGGTCACCAAAAACGACCGGCTAGGGCCATTGTCCAACTGTGACCGCATCTTTTTTCAGGCTACCGCTGGCGTGGTTGCCTCGGTCACATTTGATTTTGACATTTTGCCCGTAAACGCTCAGGACACGGCCCAAAGCAACGCCTCAACCTACGCCATCGGCAACCTCGGCATTGCCAACGGTGCGGCGGCTGCGGGCGGAAAGCCTGCCTGCACGGCGGCGGGCTTTCTGGCGATTACTGACGCGATGGCCTTTCCGATTCCCGGCACTGACAACGGCCATGGGCGGCAAATGATTACTTTCGCCGTCTCGAAAAATTCCCCCGCCTCTTTGAACGTGCTCGACGAAAACGGCTTTACGTTCAAGACCATGGACGCGGGCGATGATTTTGCCTACCCGACCGATGCCAAGTTTATCCTGTCTGGTGCCGGTGGCATTGCTTGGGTTTCTGTCGGTCAAATCTTTGTCAGAAACGTGTGAGCCGTTTTTTTCAAACACAGACGACCACCCTAAAACCAACCTGCCGCAGAAATCGGCGGGGCAATCAGGGCGGCGTCGGTTACACCCAACCACCAGCCCCGGCAACGCCGCAGAATCCGGCGCTAGAGACTGAGGATAATTTTATTTTGACGGATGAAAACGGCAACCCGATAGGCGCAAATTAACCAATGAAAAAACTCCTTTCTTTTTTACTCGCGGCGGTCACGCTCGCGGCCTCGGCACAAACCAACGTGGTCAAAGTGTCCGCGCTCCCCTCGGCAACCACCCCGTTAGCCGGGACTGAAATTGTCCCGTTGAATCAGTCGGGCGCGACCAAGACGGCGACGGTTGCCCAAATCATCGCCTCAGCTGTCGCTCAGAACAACGCCACGGCCTCGGCGCTGACGACCGCCAGCAACGCTTTAACCTCGGCGGTCACGACCACCAGCAACGCCCTGGCATCGGCGGTCACAGTTCAAACGGCGGCAAATCTTACGACAAGCAACCGCATGGTAACTGTGACCGCTGCTAACGCTTCGGCCATCACTGGGGCGAGCAACGCCATTACCGCGCTGCTTCCCGGTTACTACCCGACCAACAACCCGTCTGGCTATCAGACGGCCTCCCAAGTTTCGACCATTGCCAACGGTGCGGCGGCGGCGGCGCTGGCTGGTGTGACCCAAAGCAACGGCGTTGCGAGCTTCGCGGCGGTCACGGCAACGAATGTCTTTTACAACGTCGTTGACCTCGGCGGCTTGACCAACACAGCCAGTCTCACCATTAACGCATCGGCGGCGACAATTCAGCGTTTGACGGTCACGGCGACAAACAGCGGAACAAAAAACGCCACGCTGTCATTGTCCAACCTGTCGAGCGGCCAAAATGTTTACGTTCTAGTCCAGCGAACAGACTGGATTATCGGGGCGACCATGAATGTTGTTTTGCCTTCCGGCACGATCAACTTAAACAGCGGCGCGGCGACTTTCATATCTGTGCCAACGGGCAAAAGCTTGCTGCTGTCGTTCACCGTGCTCGGTTCAAGCCTTTCGTCAGTCGTCATGTCTGCCGCCTTGCAACAATGAAAAAGACTTTCTCCATTTTCTTTCTGCTGGTCACAGTTCGCGCATTTGCCCTGCTCGGCAACATCGGCGGCGGCCTGAGTGTCGGCAATTTTGCTTTCGACGGGGCACCGCTCACCCCCGACACGTTCACCAGTTCCAACAACATCGTGTCCGGCTCGTTTGACGAATACGGTGTTTTTCACGCGAAGAGCACGACGCCGCAAACCTATTTTGGGGACATCGTTTACAACATTGACCCCAACAGTTTCACGGTCATTGGTGGCACGCTTTACAGCAAGGGACTGGCCAACGGCGGCTTTTATGCGTCCATGGTGACCAACTACCCGCCTGACACCTTTGCCACAAACACGACCATGCTCCTTGGCGCTGTGCCTAGCTATTTTGGATATGATGTTTATTTGCAAACGACCGCAACCGGGATGACGCTGCCGCAGGGCGGCGCTTACGTCATGGCGTCGTCTGACGGCGGCGCAACGTGGTTTTCTCACCCTACCAATGTTCCCTGCCTGGTTGAGTTGATGGATTCGACGGGCAGAAACGACTATTCGACCAACGTCGTCATTTATTCTTACGTCAATCCTTCGCAGGTTGGCTCGACGAATGATTATTCAACTTCGACCATCTTTGTTGCGCCTGCCACTGATAACCGCTCGCCGGTCACTCTGTCACAGGCTGGCACCATCGCGGCGGCGGCTGTCCCCGGCTGGGCCAACTCCCCTGCCGTGGCTACCGTCAATCTGGCTGGCAAGTCGCTCGTGCTCGATAACGTCTGGAATGTGACGACCAAAAACGGGCAAATGATCTGGACGGCCAACGTTGGGACTTTCGCCACGTTCACCCCCGGCATAACCGCTGGCGCGCGCTCGGTTATCAACAGCATTTCGCTTTCCGGCACCAACCTAACTTTTCAGGTCACAGCGGCGACGGTTCCAACCATGCAATACGTCACCAACATGACCTCGACCAGCTGGACAACGCTACCCGACCAGACGAATTGGCAGAGCGGCGGTTTTTGGTGGGTCATGGCCCCGACCGACCCGACTCAAAACCGCTTCTTCCGATCTGTGACGAGCGGCACCAACACCACGGCGGCAACGCTGGTGTTTAATGCGCAGTTGTCCTCGACCTTCATTTTTACCAATGCCCTTGGCGCTCGTTTCTCGCTCCAAGTGAACAGCACGACCAACGGTTTTGTTTTCATCCCGCAATGAAAATTCTGGCGCTCATTCTGGCTTTGCTGGTCGTCAACTGTGACGCCGCGCAAATCTTTTTGACCACGGAAAGCACTGCGCCCCCGCAGGTCAATTCAAAGCTGCCTGCCGCCCTCCAATGGCTCGCCGTCAAGACTCCCGGCAACCTGCCTTGCCTGGTCTGGTCTAACGTGATGTCACAGACGAACAAATCAGAGCGGCAATATGTGTCGTGGGATTCCATTTCCAACGTCGTCAGAAATACGAACTGCCTGATTTATCCGGCCTACGGTTCGACCGGCATTTTTCAAACGTATCTGACGGGCGATGGTCACGGCGGCTTGTCTGGAAGCGGCGGCGTGCCTGGTGTTCTGGTCACACGTCGTCATGTCATCATTCGCGGCCATGATAACGGCTGGGTGAATGTGGGGCAGACTAACGGAGTCTGGGGCACGCAGATTTTATTTTACGACCGCACCAACGGCGTATATGTGGCCACCGCTACCAACGCCCTTGGTCACGTTTACGACACGAATTATCCCGGTCTGGATTACTGCCTGATGTTCCTGACTGCCGATGTCCCCGCGAACATTGAGCCGGTGCCGCAGATTTACGCCGCAGAGTATTTCGCCAAATACGCCTCGGCGCTCCCCGCCGTCAGTCCCTACACGCAACCGCTGGAAGCGTCGATCTATCCGGCCTGTGTTTCTTGGAGTGCTCCCGGCTTCCCGTCGTTTCTCAACGCGGGCGGGCCATGGGTGGGCGGCACGAGTGGCAGCCCCAACCTTTTGCTGATGCCGACTGCGACGGGAGAAACCCTGTTGATGTATTCAGGGCGCACGACCAGCGGCATTTCCGCGCAAATGCTCGCAGACATCGCGGCGCTCACTCGCACGGCTGGCCTAGACCCCAGCAACCCCGATTATCAACCGCAAATTGTGAGCCTGTCACAGTTCCCAAATTTATGAGCCTACTACCTGACTGGTTAACTGGATACGACTCCGCCAACGCTGACGCAGCGGCGGCGGCTGACGCTCAGTTGCAAGCCTCAAACGCCAGCCTTTACGGTGTCGGCGGCAAATACTACACCCCTTCAAATTGGGATGCGGTTCAAACGGACTACGCCACGCAAGCCCCCATTGGCGTTGCTGCGCAATCTGCTGCCATTGACCAAGCCTTTACCGACTCGCTAGACCAGTCTGCCCGCAGCATCGTTGGCGGGCCTCTCGGCGTGATTGGTGACATGATTAAGTCCATTTTCAAGGCTTTCCCGTGGTGGGTCTGGCTCGTGCTCGCCGCCGTGGCTTTCGCGTGGCTCGGCGGCTTCACCCTGTTACGCGGATCTCTGGCGAAAGGCAAAAAAGCATGAAGATTCCCGTCTGGCTCGCTTCCATCCTCGTTTCTGCCGTGCTCGGCTCGCAGGGCTGGCTTGTGCTCGCGGTGGTCGAACTCAAGACGGACATTGCCGCCGTCAAAGCTACTCTTTCCGTCCAACACGAAAACAACCTAGCCAACAAATAACCATGAATAGCAATCAAATCGCCTCACTTGTCCGTTTAATCCTCAACTTCGTTTCGGGTGCCATCATCGCCTGGAGTGCGTCACACACGCAGCCAGCGAAGGATTTAAGCGCCTTTATTGTCCAGTTCATCAATGGACCGGACATGTTCGCGCTCGCCACTACGGGCGTTATGTGGCTGTGGGGTCACCTAAGCCACTCCGCAACGCCCCCGCCAGCTTCGCCGCCATCAACGCCACCCCTCCCGCTTTTAATAGCGATTGGCGCGGCGGCGCTCTTTATGACCGGCTGCGTCCCCCTAAAGCCGGGAGCGCGGGCCGTGGTCGTCAGAGCGGAGCAAAGTATCACGGTGGCCAATGCGACCTTTGACAGTGCCGTCCACATTGACGACGCCAACCGATCTTTTTTCCGAACGAACGCCCCCGCCTTTCACCAGTTCTGTGAATGGCTGCGCGTGCCCGTCGTCATGGTTCCATTGACCAACTCTTTACCTCGCGGCCTTGCCATCGTGGCCAGTGCTGACGCGGTAAAAGAAACCTACAAAGCCACCAACACGACCAACGCTTATGCTGCGCTCATTAACTCGCTCGCTATTGTCGAGTCTGCTACGTCGCAGGCTCAAAAATTCATCCTCGAAACCTCAACCAAACACTAAAATGCAAGCTGTCATTGCCCTGATTCTCGCCAACCTCCCCGCCATCATTTCAGCCGGTAAAGCCGGTTTCGACTTCATTCAATCGGTTCGCCAGTCCGCGCAACAAGCGGGCGAATGGACTGCCGACATGGAATTAGAGTTTCAATCCAAGCTCGCAGGGGAAGCCATTGACCCCGCGTGGCTGCCGGATGCCGCCGTCGAGACTGCCGCGCTGGTCACAGCCCCCGCACCTGGTAGGGGGATTCTGCCTGTGACATTTGAAGCGCCTCCCGTCGTCGCCTCGGCGGCGGTCACCTGTCCGATCTGCTTGAAAGAGTTGATTCCCGACCATCCCGCAAATTGCAACTGCGTTTCTGCTTAAAGGCGGGTAGTTGGTTCCCGCCTTGCCCCGTCCCGTTGGCGTGTTGGTTCGCCAGCGGGACACTTCTTTTGGGGAGGGTGACGACAGCGGGCGGGCAATCAAAGCGCCTTAAATCGAATCCTAGCGCGTCAAATTCGCACCCGCCCCGCCATTTCGCGGGAATGGGCGTCTGCAAGGTGAAAATACAACCTTCCCAGCAATGCGCCCCCGTCCTGATGCCCCAGCCAGCGGGCCACAGTGGGGACATCAACGCCGCTTTCGATGCACCGCGTAGCGAACATGTGCCTCAGGTCGTGGTGAGCCAGCGGCGGCAATCCTGCCAGCTTGCAGGCCGTGGCTAGTGACCTCCTTGCCGCCTTTGCCGGCAAGATGTAGTCGCTCCGGCTGATTGCCCGCAACCGTTCTAAAGTGTCCTCGACGCCAGCCACAAAAGGGACGTGCCTGGGCTTCCCGTTTTTCGTCACACTTCCCGGTACCATGATAAAATCTAAATGCACGTCACACCATTTGAGTTGCCTTGCCTCGTTTATCCGCAAGCCGGTTTGAGCGAGAAAACGCACGATCAACCCCGCGTGAGACTTTGGGCGGTCGTCAAGCTCGTTTAAGAGCGTGCGGAATTGCATCTGTGACAAGTTTGCCCGCTCCTTTGGTTTGACCGGCCTCCAATGAAGCACGGCGGCGGCGGGAAAGTTGGCTTTCAACAGTGACACCATGGAGTTGAAACGCGGCGCTGAGTAGTGCGCGATTGACGGGAGAAAGTCTAAAATCTGCCTTTCCGTCACAGTTGAAACGTCCTGCTCGACATCCGGCCAACGCAGTAAAATTTGATTGGCAATGTCCGCGTAGTAAGTGCGTGTCCCTGACTTTACCGTTTGACCGCTGACGGTAAGCCACCGTTGAATTGATTCCCTAATGTTCACAACCGTAGGGTGATAAACGATTTACAAAACTGCCAATCTTGGCGGGTTAATTTCCAACACTTTACAGCCAAAGCGATTAACAGTTGTGAAATGGAAAGCTGTATTTGTTGGGTTTTTGGCCGTTTCCGCGTGGCAGTTTTGTAAACTGCGGGTCGTCAGTTCAATCCTGACAGCTGGCTCCACTTTATTTGCAGTTTGCGACGGCTCCTGGCCGGCCTACTCTGTAAAAGGCGTTTTCTGATTCCCCGTTTTTCCTTTTCGCCCGCTCGCCTAGTGGTGCGCCCCAGTCCTACGGCTGGGTTGGGAACGCGGCGTTCGTTGAATTCAACAACAGTTCCGATTCATCCGGCAACCGAATCGGGCTGACAAAATGTGACTTCAGGAGAAGCGGTGCCCATGGCCATGCGGTTTTTTGGGGCGGTGTGGTTTCTGCCAGCAAATCCAGGCTGTTGATCCATCCCCAGGCGGCCAGCGAATCGGTTCTTATCCATAGCCGGGCAAGCACCGCGCTGCGCCAGGCTCCGTCAGGAAGGGATTCCGCCAGGGCCAACGCTCCGGGAACATCGGTTTTTGCGAGCGCCTCAATACACGTCGCCAGCGCCTGGTTTTTGGATTCGGAGTCCGGCTGAGATTTCAGCCAGTGGATGGTTGTATCCATCGCGCGCTGCCGCGCATCGGCGGCGGGCAGCTGGCAAGCCCAGCTCAAGGCCCCTGGCAGATCGGTCGGCAGCCAGTTGTCCAGCACGGCGAGCTGAAAATAGAGGCCGGAATCGCTCCCTCCCTCATCATTCACAATCTTATCCCCGATGGCCCCGGCGCAGGTCATGGCGGACACGGGATTCGCCCAGCCCAGCCGCACCAGCAGCCACTTCTGAAAATGGCTCCGTTGCTGATCGTTCGCAATAACCGAAGACGCCTGCAGCGCCGGGGGGATTTCTGACAATGGAATTGAGGCGGCCAGCGCCTCCAGACTGCGCCGCCGATTTTCCTCCTGTTCCGCTCCCCCCATGTTCCGCAGCACCTGCCCGATCGTTGCCGAGTCCAACCCGCCTGGGGCCGGATTAAACTTCCCGGCCGAATCAGCCGCCGCCCCGG
The DNA here is from genome assembly GCA_903921455.1 of uncultured Verrucomicrobia subdivision 3 bacterium. The sequence continues at coordinate 91,925 of CAIXPZ010000029.1, forward strand.
CCGCGACTTGGCTGGCAACCTTGCGTTGCCGCCAGGCCATGCTGGCGGCGATGCCGGCGGTGATCAAAGCCAGCACGGCCAGGAGGGCAAAAACCTTGGTGAGCCGTTGCGCGTTCCGGCCCTGATTTTGGATTGCCCGGCCTTGGTTCTGCGCTGCTAGTGCTTGTTTCTCCGTCTCCAAGACTTTGCTTTGCGCCTCGCGAACTTGATGGCGGGCGGCCTCGAGTTGCCGTTCAGCGGACTGGGCTTGCTGCTGAAATTCCCGGGCCTGGCTTTGCGCGGCTAAGAATTGGTTGTGGGCGTCCAGGGCTTGATTCCGCGCCGCCTCAAGCTGGCTTTGGGTGGTGCGCGCCAGTTCCTGGTCATCCTGATTCCGGGGGGGGACGTCTTGAGGCCGATTTTGTATTTCCAGAACCTGATCCTGCGCCGAGCGGGCTTGCTGACGGGCCTCGGCAACTTGATTCTGCGCCTCGCGCGCCTCATTCTGGGCATCCAGCGCTTTGCTTTCGGCTGCGAGCGCCCGTTGGCGGGATTCCTCCAGTTGGGCTTGCGTGTCCCGAACTATATTTTGAACTTCCTGAAGTTGCTTTTGGGCTTCGCGCGCCTGATTCTGCGCGGCTAAGGCCTGGCTTTGCGCTTCCTGGATTTGGCCATGCACATCGCGCGGCAGGTTTTGTGTTTCAAGCGCCTGTTGCTTTGCCTCGTGGGTTTGCCGCTGGGCTTCCTCCAAATGACGCCGGGCCTCCACGACTTGTTTCAGGGCTTCGCGGGCTTGGTGTTGGGCTTCGGCCAGGTCACAGAAATGGCGTTTTTGTTCACGCCACCATAAACCATTGAACCCGACTCCGATCAGCAAGGCGATTAGTTGGATCTTGGCCATCTCCAAATCGGCTTCGGCGTGCCGGTGATCGGTTCCCAGGATTTCACGCTTCTCAACCCCATGCCGGGCGTCGACAAAAATGTGCCGACCCGCCCGCCGGGTGGTATCCACCGAGCCATCCGGCGACACCGGGTGACGCAACGCAGGCACAAAACATTCATCTTCCGGCGAGAAGCCGGGCGTGTTGCCATCGCTGGCATTGGGTTCGCCGGCAACCACGATGGGCAAAATATGCTGATTGCCGCGACCAAGTTGCTTGAAGTAACGCACGGCTTCATTCACATGGAGGCTTTTGGCTGAACGGGGCGAACAGACCACAATCAGGCAGATGGATTGCTCCAAGGCCTTGCGCATATCCGCGCTCAGGCTGGCATCATCAGGCCGTTCCGGCTCATCCCGGTAAATGGGATGAATTCGTTCCGGAATGATTTCACCGCGCCCATTGATCTGGCTTACAAATTCCGCAGGGATGGGAAAAGCCTGCAGCGCGTCGTGCAACCAATTGCCCCAGCACCGGCTACTCACATTTTGGGTGTTGGAGCGCTGCTCGCGATTGTCCTGGTGGCTAAAACTAAGGAAAGCCCAATATTTACGTGCGTTATCGGTCATAATGACTCGCGTGATTTTACTGTAGAAAAGCTTGAAGCTTTGAATTAGAAAGGATCGGTTTCATCGGCTAAGCATGCCAACCCTTCCCCGACCCAGCGCGATGGGGTTCTTGATTTTTCGATGAATTGATCATGACCAGCGGGTCAGCATAAATTCTTTGAGGAGAAGAATCAATTCCTCGCCGCAGGGTTTTTACGCCTCCCAATGAAGCGGGCTGATAGCGCGCGGGGGAGGCAATACGGACAACATCCTAATGAATAGATATTACAATCCCTGCTGAAACTGGCGTCCAATTTGCCGGCCGCCGCCGGCCTGACCCTCTCCAATCCTTTGTTTTACCCAGTCAAGAAGATGGAGCCAGTTGTCGGGCTTGAACCGACGACCTGCTCATTACGAATGAGCTGCTCTACCACTGAGCTAAACTGGCATCCGCCCAATCCTGCCAGTTCAGAAGGCGTCAGTCAAGTTTGTGGGAAACACCCGCCTCGGTTCGCCCTTTCTCCCCTGGCAGATGGCGATTCATTTTAACGGTAGTGCTTGCGGTCGGGCGGGCTGGGAACCCATCAGCGCGCCGCCCCCGCCATTAAACAGTGTCACCCGTCACAATTGACCGTCTAGCCCAGCGCAGTTTTGCAGATGCGGAACGCGGGTTGGAATTTCGTTCTTCCGCCGTTGGCCGGACAACATCCCCGGCGATCTCAGAATAAAGACCATCACGGTGTCCGTCCAGAAAGGCTTTCTTCACGCGCCGGTCCTCGCCGGAATGAAACGTCAAAATGGCCACGCGCCCGCCGGGTTTCAGGCACGCCGGCAGATGGCGCAGAAAATTTTCCAGCGCGGAAAACTCGTCGTTCACCGCGATGCGCAACGCCTGAAAGGTGCGGCGGATGTTCAGGTGGCATTCTTCCCTGGGCACAAGCGGCAGCGCGGCGCGAATGGCGTCGGCGAGCGCGTGCGTGGTGCCAAAAGATTTTCCCGCGAGGGCGGCGCCGAGTTGGACGGCCTTGGGCTCGTCGGCGTTTTGCATGAGCAGTTGCGCGAGCGCAGCCGGCTTGATTTTTTCCAGCAAGGCCGAAACCGGCTGGCCGCGCTGCGGATTCATCCGCATGTCGAGCGGGCCGGAAAATTTCACCGAGAACCCGCGCGCCGGATCGTCAATTTGCATTGAGGAAACTCCCAGATCGGCGAGAATTAAATCCGCGCCGCCGATTTCCTGCGACGCGAGTATTTGCGGCAAGCCGGCAAAATTGCTGCGATGCGCGGTGAAAATTTTTTCGTCAAAGCCCAGTGCGCGCAGCCGGGCTACGGTTTTCGGCAGCTCGATCGGATCGTGGTCCAGTCCGAGTAATTTTCCGCTGGGTAAAATCTTCGCGAGAATTTCCTGCGTGTGCCCACCGTAACCGAGCGTCCCATCCACCGCGATGTCACCAGGTTTGGGTGCGAGCACTTCGAGAATTTCCGCGACCATGATTGGCCGATGCGTGCCGGCTGGCGTTTTTCCCGCCGCGACAACTTTCGCAATCGTCGCCGTGTCGCTGCCATGTTCCTTATATTTTTCCTCGAAACGGCGCGGGTTTTTGCCGCTGTAACGCTTGCGGCGTTTGTGCGGCGTCGGCGATGCGGCTGGTAAATGTTCTTCGGACATCGACGGGATTCTGCCGGAATTGAACCTCCGGCGCGAGTGGATTGAATTTGTAATTCACTCGGAATTTTGCAACTTACAAAAATCACTTTTTGCTGGCGCAACTTTTCTAAACCAAATGGCAGATAGCTTATGAAAATATATGATTCAAAACGCACCTTTTGGCGGGCGGTCACTGCTCTGGGAATGTTGTCCGGCGTTGCCTCAGCCTCGGTTTTGGAATTAAAATCACCGGATGGCAAAGTGGTTGTGCATTTCGACCTAAAGACTTTTGGCGAGGCGAAAGGCTGTCCAATTTATAACGTGTGTTGCGCGGGCCGACTCGTGTTGGCGGATTCACGGCTCGGTTTGGAATTGAGCGGTGGTTCGCTGTCGGGCAGTTTTCAAATCATTGGCCAGAAATCCAGCACCAATGACAGCACTTGGAGGCCTTTGTTCGCCGAGCGCGAAACCATCCGCGACCACTACAATCAAGTTGTGATTGATTTGCAACAGACGACTTCGCCGCTGCGTCGGTTGCAATTGGTCTTTCGTGCCTACGATGAAGGCGTGGCTTTCAGCTACACGCTCCCGCAGCAATCGGGATTGACTGACTTTGTTATCACTCGCGAAGACACACAGTTTGCTTTCAATGGCGACCACACGACCTGGGCAACTTACCGTGCACAGGGAAATTACGACCCGGCTGATTTGCGCCGGCAATTTAAGAATGCCAAGGTTGGCCCAGTGTCCATTAGCGAAATCACACCGGGGGTGGAACGTCCGTTGCCGGTGCGCGTTGGGGAAAATCTTTATGCGGCCATCACCGAGGCCCGGCTCGTGGATTACGCGCGGATGAAGCTGCGGCTCGCCGCCGGTGCGACGAATACGCTGGAGGCGTTTCTTGATGCTGAACGTGATGTCAACGGCGAGGTGAAGGGGCAAACACCTTTTGCGTCGCCGTGGCGCGTTGTGATGCTGGCCGATACGCCGGGAAAATTACTGGAGCAAAACTATCTGGTGCTGAATCTGAACGATCCGTGCGCGCTGACCGATACCTCATGGATTAAGCCCGGCAAGGTCATTCGCGAGACAACCTTGACTACGGCGGGTGGCGAAGCGTGCGTTGATTTTGCCCTCAAGAATAATTTGCAGTTTATCTTGTTAGATGCCGGTTGGTATGGTCCCGAAAATGATCCCCAGTCAGACGCCCGCGACGTTGCGCCCAAGCGCCAAAGCTCACTGAACCTGCATGAAGTCATTGACTACGGAAATTACAAAGGTATTGGGGTGATTCTCTATGTGAATCATCGCGCGATGGAAAAGCAGTTGGATGAAATTCTTCCCCTCTACGAAAAGTGGGGCGTCAAGGGCGTGAAATATGGTTTTGTGAACGTCGGCAGCCAGCATTGGACGGCCTGGTTGCACGAAGCGATCCGCAAAGCAGCGGCGCATCATCTGATGGTGGACATCCACGACGAGTTTCGCAACACGGGCTACCAGCGGACATATCCCAACCTGATGACTTGTGAAGGCGTCGGCGGCAACGAAGGGTTTCCCACGCCGGTTCACAACGCCACACTGCCCTTTACCCGGTTTCTTACCGGCCCGGCGGATTACACCTATTGCTGGAACAGCAGTCGTTTGAAAGTCACCAAGGCGCATCAGCTGGCGCTCTCGACGATTTTCTTCAGTCCGTGGCAGTTTCTTTTCTGGTATGATCAGCCTGCGGGTGTGCCGGACGAACCGGCTTTGGATTATTGGCGGCATCTGCCAACGACCTGGGATGAAACCCTTGTGGTCCAAGGTGAAATCGGCCGTCGCGCGGTCGTGGCGCGACGTAAAGGGAAAGAATGGTTCGTCGGCGCAATTTCACCGGTCGGCGGCAAACTGCAAATTCCGCTGACGTTCCTTGCGCCGGGGAAAAAATTCACCGCCGAAATTTATTCTGACAATCCGGACACCAAAGGCATACAAATCGAGAAACGGACTGTGGACGCCAAAACGCTACTCTATGCAGACATTGTAGCCAACGGCGGCCAAGCCATCCGCTTGATTCCGTTAGCAGAATAACTTTTGGAAAGAATCACAACGAACCAGTATTCGTTTGGATAAACGCCATCGCGCACGAGCAGTTCACGTTGGGCGGAGCCAAGAATTTTTCTTCGGACATCAGCAAGATTCTGCGATGCTCCGCGCGTGAGTTCGAGGCAAATCATCGTGGTCGGCGGCGGCGCGGCGGGATTTTTCGCGGCCATCGCGGCGGCGGAAAATGGTGCGGACGTGACGTTGCTGGAAAAAACTTCCCGCTTTCTGGAAAAAGTTCGCATCTCCGGCGGCGGTCGTTGCAACGTCACCCACTCGCTTTTCGAGCCGCGTGAATTTGCCACGCGCTATCCGCGCGGCGAACGCGCGCTGCTCTCGCCGTTCCAAAAATTTTCGGCGCGCGACACCGTAGATTGGTTTTCCGCGCGCGGCGTGAAATTAAAAACCGAAGCCGATGGCCGGATGTTTCCCATCACCGATTCATCGGAGACAATCGTAAATTGCCTTGTAAAAGCTGCGCAAAATGCCGGTGTGAAATTGCGGCTGAACTGCGCGGTAGAATCCGTCGTTAAAAATGCAGATGGAAAAATTGAACTTTTTTTATCCGGCGGCGAGAAAAGTATCGGCGACAAATTGCTGCTCGCGACCGGCGGCTGCCGCGCGGCGGCGGCGGGACAACTGGCGGCTTCACTCGGTCACACAATTGAATCACCCGTGCCGTCGCTCTTCACGTTTCAAATCGAAACGCCGTGGTTGCGTTTGCTCGCGGGCGTTTCGGCGGACGCGGGCGTTTCGGTTCCAGTCGCAAAATTGCGGGAACGCGGGCCGCTACTTGTGACGCACTGGGGTTTGAGCGGGCCGGCGATTCTGAAAATGTCCGCGTGGGGCGCGCGGGCGTTGCACAAGTTGGATTACAAATTTCCGCTGTTCGTCAATTGGCTGCCGGACTTAAATGAAGAAAAAATCGTGTCGCAGTTTCAAGCGCGCCGCGAATCGGCGGGTGCAAAACTGCTTGTGAACGTGCCGCTGTTTCCATTGACGGCGCGTTTGTGGGAACAGCTCGTTTTGGCGGCGGGCATCGCGCGCGACGCGCGTTGGGCCGCGCTCACGCGCGCACAATCGCAAGCATTGGCGAGGCAAATCCAGCGTTCGGAATTTTCTGTGACGGGCAAAAGTTTGAACAAGGATGAGTTCGTGACATGTGGCGGGGTGAAGCTGGGTGAAATAAATTTTCAAACGATGGAGAGCAAAATTTGCCCCGGACTTTTTTTTGCGGGTGAACTGCTGGACATTGACGGCATCACGGGCGGTTTCAATTTTCAAGCAGCGTGGACAACGGGTTTCGTCGCTGGCAATGCCATGGCAAAATAAAAAACGCCGCCGGATTTTATTCCGGCGGCGTTGAATTGGTTTTCTCCTAGTCAGCCTTTCAACAATCCGGCGAAGTTACTGCGTTTTTGCCAGAGCAAAAATAACGCAAGCACGGCGACAGCGATGGCCAGCGGCAGGCCTTCGTGATTGAGGAAAATGTGATAGCTCAAAATGTTCACGATGACCGGGCCGAGCAATAGCAGCCCCAGCGCAGTGAAGCGCACGCTTAACACCAGCAGCCCGCCAAGAATTTGCGTGACGGCGACGACGTGGAAATATTGGCTCATGAACAGCGCCTTCATGAAATCACCCGCAAGTCCGGCCGGTGGCGGCGGCATCGGGATGAAATGGAGAAACGCATTCGACCCGAATACGACGAAGACGAGTCCGAGTAAAATGTGGGCGATGATAGTAATAGCTTTCATTTATTAATTTTCGGCTTTGGTTTGGTTGGCGAGGTGGAACAAGATTATTTCTTCAATTTCAGGGCGTATTCTGCCACGCGTTTGCCGAGAATTTCGCCGGTAAGTTTGTCGCCTTCGCTCGGCGCGACGTCCGGCGATTCCTGTCCGGCTTGCGCCATCACACCGCTGTTGCTGCCGAGACGGTTGACGCCGTTCGGCTGCAATGGCAACTCCGGTTGCCCGATCCAGACCATGCCGTGTTGCATGGCCAAGGTGAAGAAGTAGTGCAACGTGCTCAATTTGTCGCCGCTGGGACTCATCGAGACGGTGAAGCCCGCCGCAATCTTGTCTTTCCATGCCGAGGTGAACCATTTCCCAGCCGTGGCATCGGCAAAGGCTTTGAACTGCGCCGCCGGACCGCCCATGTAAGTCGGGCTGCCGAAGATGATCGCGTCGCTCGCCTCCAGCTTGGCGAACACGTCATCGTTCTTGTAACGGCCTTTGCCGATGTCGTCGCCGTTGATGGCAATGAGGTCGGTTTTCACACCGGCGACGGCGGCCGCGCCTTTGTGGACCGCTTCGGCAAGCTTCGTCGTGTGACCGCCGCCGGAGAAGTAGATGACAGTTATAGTTGGCATAATTTATTGATCGGTGAATTTTTGAATAAATGGATTACTTGGTGACGGATGCCCCGGCGATGCTCAACGAAAGATCAATCGTTGTCGAAACCTTGTCTTGGTATTGGCCCTTCTGGATGTTGTAGTCCTCGCGGTTGATGACAAAGTTGGCGCGAACGACAAGCAAGTCGCCCTCCAGCTTCGGCACGCGCGAACTTAATTTACCCTTGAGGTAGGTGAGCTTGATGGGGACCGTGATTTCCTTCGAGACGCCGTGCAAGGTGAAGGTTCCTGTCGCATCGGCCGTGGTGACATTGTCAGCAGTCTTCACGTTTGCAAGCAACTTTGCCTCGAAGGTGATTTCGGGATATTTCGTGACGTCGAGCCAGTTGGCGCCATGCAGATGTTCTTTCTGCATCGGGTTGGGAACGGTCAATGATTCGCTCGCCACGACAATTTTGCCGGTGGTCGCCGCCGGATTTTCCGGGTCGAACGAAACGGTGCCGCTGATGCCGCTGGCGCTGCCGTTGATGGATTCGAGCGGGGCGTCGAGTTTGAAGACTGCATTGTTCACGCCCTTCGGATCTTTATAGTCGAAGGATTGCGGCGCGGCGTAAACCGCCGTGGTCAAGGTGAGGAGGGGAATGATGTTTGTCAGTTTCATATTTTATATATGGTTATTATTTGGTTGGTTGATTTGTTTTTGGTTTACGAAAGAAAAGGGATGCGCCGGCGAGCAGGGCAGCACCGCCAAAGGCGGCGCCAAGAAAATCCACGCCGGGTTGGAACTTTTTCCGGTAGCTGATGCCTTCAATGCCAGTGACTTCGTCGAGGGTCTTCACTTGAACTTCAGTCTTCGTCCAAGCGCGGTTTGCGCCGGTGGCTAACCAGATCCCGACGGCACCCAGCGCGACGGCTAGTGCGAGAATTTGTAATGTTCGTTTCATGTTTTTAGTGAGGAGCGCGGGTGAGTCACCCGCGCTCCGATTACTTTAGTTCAGATCGAACAACAGCACCTGTGACGGTTTTACGGCGCTGATGTTCAATTCATTTTCATCGCTCACGGCCACGGCGTCGCCGCCGGTCAGCGTCGAGCCGTTCACGGTCACTTCGCCTTCCGCGACGTGGACCCACGCATGACGGCCCTGGGCAAGCGGATGCTTTACCGCCTGCCCGTCTTCGAGCTTGGCGAGCAACAGATCCGCGTCCTGATGGATTTCCATCGAGCCGTCGCGGCCGGTCTTGCTGGCGACGAGGTGCAACTTGCCCGTCGGCGCAGTCGCGTAATTCTTTTCGGCATAACGCGGCTGCACCCCTTTTTCGTCGGGCATGATCCAGATCTGCAAAAGGCGCAGCGGCTCCGTTGGCGACGGATTGAATTCGCTGTGCTGCACACCCGTGCCGGCGGCCATGTATTGGAATTCGCCGGCCTGGATGACGCGACCGTTGCCCATCGAATCCTTGTGCTCGATCGCGCCGCTCACGACGTAGCTGATGATTTCCATGTCGCGATGCGGGTGTTTGCCGAAGCCCATGCCCGGCATCACGAGGTCGTCGTTGATGACGCGCAGGCTGCGGTAACCCATCCACTTCGGGTCATAATAGTCCGCGAAGCTGAAGGTGTGATAGCTGTCCAGCCAGCCATGATTGGCGTGGCCCCGTTCATTTGCTTTACGAATCATTTTCATGTCACGACTATGCGCGCGTCCGGCGATTCTGTGAAATACCATGTTGCTTGCCTGAGCATAACTTTAAGCTATGCTCGAATAAACGAACGTGCGGGCTTCAATCCAAGATGTCACAGCCGTGATTCAATCTGCCGGAATTCCAAGGCAGATTACGCAACGCCCATTTGATTTTGACCCCGGCCACTACCGGCGTTTGTGCAATCTTGGGGGCGCTGTCCCCGGTGGTTCTGATTTGGCAGACTATGCGCTTGATATGCAATATATGGAGCTTCAGCCCGAACTGCTCCGGTATTTAACGCCCGTTTTTTTGACTGCATGGAGAAAAGATTTATTTGAAGGTTCCGTAGCCGGCTATGGCGGTTTTGTGGAGCAATTTTGGCCCGCGCTTCTAAAAGGGGGTGCATTGACCAAAGTTTTTTCTGAAGCTGAACGCAGCGCCTTCATTGCTTACATGAGAGACAGCATTTGGGATCGGCTGGATGCTGAAGCCTCACTTCATTTTTCTGGGATGGGCGCGTCGCCGTATCAGTGGGTTCAAACACTTGTCTCTTATGGCGCGCTATTTTCAGATGTTGAAACGCTTTGGACTGAATGGTGGCAAACGAAAACATCGGGCCATGCTATCGCCGCCTTTCAATACGCTTCAGCACTCATGTATGAGGATGACAAGAACCCGGTATTTGAGCCGTGGACGCGTGACCAAGGCGGCGGTCCGCCTGCTTTGTGGCACTGTGGTGGAATAATGTTCGACGTTGGTTGGAGGGAGGGAAATCTTCGCTTTCTCAAGTCCACCTTGAGTGCGGATTACTTTGAACAAAAACTTCACCAAGCTTTAGTTCAAATAGAAGTCGGAGCCGCAAGGAGGATGGCCACCGGAATATTGGATAATTTTGCCGGCCAGCGAACGCGACTTGAATTACGGATTGAACAACTGCTCAAGTTGTTGGAGGACGTGTCACAAGTGGACGGTTTCGCTATTTGATTTTTATGGAATTACGCCATCTCCGTTACTTTGTCGCCGTCGCCGAGGCGGAAAACGTTTCGCGGGCCGCGCTCCAGCTGCGCGTCTCGCAGCCCGGCATCAGCCGGCAGATCCGCGATCTCGAAGAAGAGATCGGCTTTCCGCTATTCGAGCGCAGCGCGAAATCCGTGCGGCTCACGGCGGCGGGAAAAGTGTTTCTGGCGGAGGCGCGCGAAGTGTTGCGACATGCCGAGGCGGCGGTGAAAAAAGCCCGCGACGTCGCACACAATGGCAGCGGGGAAATCCACGTGGGCTATGCGCCGTCGCTCACGGTGCAGATATTGCCGCAAGTGCTGAGAAAATTTCAGGAGCAGTTTCCGCACGTGCGCGTGGCGTTGCATGATTTATCGTCAGAAGAGATGCTGTTGGGATTGGGCGCCAAAAAATTGCAAGTCGCGCTCACCGTGCATCCGCCGGCAAAAATGTTGCGTGAACTTTCCTATTTTGAACTGGCTCGCTATGCAATGGTCGTGGCGGCTGCGCCAAATCATCCGCTGGCGAAGTTGAACGCCGTCACCCTCCAGCAAGTCGCGCCGGAACCGTTAATCGGCTTAAGCCGGAAGGATTATCCCGAATATCACGTCGAAACAAAAAAACTGTTTGCGGCGATCGGCCTGAAGCCGATTTTTGCCGAGGAGCATGAAGGCGGCACCAGCATCATCGCCGCTGTCGAGGCCGGGCGAGGAATCGCGCTCGTGCCGAGCAGTCTGGCGTGCATTGTCGGGGCGCGGGTGAAACTGTTGCCGCTGAAGCCGGCGTTGCCGCCGATTCGCGTGGGGGCGGTCTGGCTCAAGGAAAATGAATCCGATCTGGTGAAGAGATTCATAGCGGCAGCAAAACCGATGTGACGGCGCTTGCGTCGGGGCGCGGTTGCGGGTATTTGAATTCCGATTCATGGGCCGGACGTATCACTTTGAATGCTCGTATTGTCATTACCGCGCAAATATCGCTGGCGGGACAGACAGCGGCTGGCATTGTGAAATCCAAACCGTGACGTGCCGCGACTGCCGAGAACTGTATGACGTATTCATCAGGCAGCGGCGGCTGGCGGACGACCCCGGCCGGCCGCCCAAGTTCCCCGGTTTTTTCCGGCCAGAAATTCCGCCGGTAATCTTGCGCGAAAACGCTCCGGCCGGCCCGCGGCTGGTGTGGCAAAAATTTCTGCCGACCTGTCCCGTCGAGGCCAAGCATCTGGTGGAGGCGTGGAAAGATCCGGGACGCTGCCCGCGCTGCGGAAATTTCATGGAGAAAAACGGCATTCCCTTCCGCCAGTGGGATTAGGGAATCCGGCAAAGGTCTCCGACACGAATACTACGAATTAGCACGAACCCTTCCCGTTGCCAGCGAATCGTTCTCGCTGCCTCGATTTAACTTGTGGCCACTATCGCCAAAAACCACTTTGCTGACTTGACCGACACAACTATGAAACCCGCAAAGCCCAGATCGCGGCATTGCGCAAGAATGCAGACTTTGCAACAAGGATGGCGCAAACGTTTACGTTATAGTTTTCTGATTATTTAGTTATTTTCACTATATACGCCAGAAAAACACCACAATCACTGATTCAGCGGGTTTTTATTATGGGTTATCGGGTCTCCGGCAAAATTTACGGCGTATTTGAAGGATGTGTCCAATAATAAGGCGTTTTGATCTATGACCCAAATACAAAATTCCCCCAAGATTGGGGGATGAAAGGTCGGTTGCCGGAATTCAGGGATTTTTTCTGGCATTTTTCATTAATTCTGGTTGGCTTAAATGGTTGAAATCCAGTGAAATAAGTCGACTTTTTACAAGTTATTAACATTTATTCTTGCATGTTGCTTGAATTCGAAGAAAATCCGCCGCAGTAAACGATATGTTTTTTGCAGTGAACGATGTTTTTTTGTCACTGTGGCATTTTGTTTGCTGAAAGGCAGAAGCAGTCAGTTGGCTGGCCGTCATCAATCAAAGTAGAGCCAACTTGCTGTCAGAACATAACCGGTTCCTCACCGCAACGCAGTCAACAAGCAGATGCTTGTTGGCATAATCCCTATTGTATCATTATGAATTACTTGCGCAAGGAACTGGTCCGCCTTTTGGCGGGTTTTACACTGGTCATGATTTGGTGTCTGGTCGCGGCGATGCCGGCGCAGGCGGCGAATCTGGTGCAGGAATTCTACCTGCCGATGCCGGAGGCCCAGATATACCAGGCAAACAACGCAATTATTGCCGGCACCGGCACGACGATTCTTTCAACTTTTTCGATTGTGGTCACCGGAGCCGGCACGGTAATCAATTACGACCAATGGGAGGATGGCTATGAGGTGGATCTGGGCAATCCGACGCAGTCCACGACGCAAATCTGGGGCGACGGTAATAATGCCAATGGCATTTGTCCTGGATTTACCAATGATCCCGTTGGTTTGCCAGCTGGCACAGTCATCACTTTAACGAATTCCGTGGCGTTGCCGCGCAATCCCTCGACCATTTTGTATGATGCGCGTGACCGGGTGGGGGCCAACAAAGCCCTGGTGATTTCCCGCGCGGGCTGGCCGCTGCCGACGGGACCGGTTTTTGCCGGGGCGGTGGGCGTGTTGTCCACGATTGATTACGGGACAAATTACATCAGTCCGGTCGGTCAGAACCTGACCAACAACCTGTTCAAATATGTGGGCATGTTCATCATGGCGGCGCAAAATAATACCACGGTGGTCATTGACCCCAATGGCAACGGCGTCGGGATGACTACCAACGTGTTGAACCAGGGCGAATCTTATCTGGTCAACGGCGGCATCATGAAAGGGGGCAGGGTCACGGCGACCAAGCCCATTCAAGCGGATCTCCTTATCGGCCATGTCGGCGCGAGCTATGCCAGCGACTGGTTTACGCTTTACCCGGTCAGTGCGTGGGATAATTCCTACTATACCCCAGTCGGTTCGGCGGTGAGCGGATCGCAGCCGGCTTATGTGTATCTTTACAATCCCGGTGCCAGCCCGATCACCATCAATTACAGCACCCGCGTTGGTTCCGGCAGTTTTTCCGTGCCGGGAACGAACGGAGTTTTTCAATTTCAAATGCCCATCGGCTCCGGGGCAAGCTTTGTGAGCGCGGGTGGTCAAAACTTTTATGCCCTCTGCACTGTGGCCGCGAACAACACCGCCGACACGGCTTACAACTGGGGTTTCACGCTGGTGCCCAAGGGTGGTTTGACCACCGAGGGAACGGTCGGCTGGGGGCCAGGTAGCGCGGATGGCACGGTGAACGGCAGTCCGGTCTGGGTCACGGCGCTGGCGAACACAAAGATATATGTGGATTACAAGGGTGACCATGCGGGGCCGCTGGCCTACACCAATGGCAGCAATATCGAAAAATACGACACGAATTTCACGGTGGTCGCGTTACAAAGTCAGAAGATATTCGACCCTAGCAAAAACCAAACGGGCATGCGGGTTTTCACTGTGGATGGAACGTTGCTCACCGCCGCCTGGGGCGAAGATCCCGATACGGCTCAGCCGGGAAATCCTTACATTGATGCCGGCACAACGGTCATTCCGTTTCCCGTGCCCGTGCTGATTAAATCCGCCGTCATCGTCACGGACGCCGTGCCCACGGGGTTGAGCATCGGCGACGTTATCAAATATACCGTGCAGGTGGACAATAAGGGGTTATTGCCCCTTGGCAACATTGTGGTGATTGACGCGCCGACCACCAATCTGACCTACGTCACCAACTCCACCTCGCTCAATGGCACGGCGATACCTGACAGTGTTACCGGCACGCCGTTTCCGTTGGATGCGCCGGGCTACACCATTCCGATTATCTTAAGCCAGGGCACCAGCACCTTCCAATACCTCGTCCGCGTCAACGCCAGCGGCGCGGTCAGCAACAGCGTCAACATCGGTGGCACAACTATCATCTCCCAGACTTACATTCCGCCGGCACCCACCAATGGGGCGTCGGTCGCGCTCAGATTTAGCGACACCAATGGCACGCCCGTCAGCCTGTATGCCGCCGGCACCAATGTTTATGTGACGATGACCAATGCCGTGGGCAACACGGCTTCCAATACGGTGCAAACCATCAATGTGACGGTGATCGACACCAATAGTCTGGATTTACAGACCATCACCCTCACCGAGACGACCACGAACAGCGGGATTTTCCGCAATATCAGCGGGCTGCCGACTTCGCTTACCGCCGGCCTGACGTCGCAGGATGGAATTCTGCATGTTTTGCCCGGCGATACGTTGTGGGTGAGTTATATCGACCCGGTCTATTTTGATGGCGCCACCAACACCGCCGCCATTTTGGTGCCGACGCCGAACAAGCAGCTTTACCTGAGCGTCAACGGTTCGACCAACGGCACCCAGTTGATGAACCGGGTGAACCCCGCAGCCACCACCGGCCATGGAACGACTTACACGAGTGTGGATTTGGGTAGCGGGGGGGGGCAGCGGATCGGTTGTGCTTGTGGCAACGAACGTGACGACTTTTGCTTCCGGTGCCTCCCTGACAATCACCAATGTGACGGTGAGCAATGTCAATAACCGGCTCTTGCTCGTGTCGGTTTCTTTCAACCCGCCGGGAGCAAACGGGGTTACTGGCATCACCTATGGCGGTCAGGCCTTGTCATTGGTTAGTTCTTGGCGAGACACCGGTAACACTGGCAATTCCGAGCGCATGGAATTATGGAGAGCTTTGAATCCAGGTGTTGGCACTTCCAACGTGGTGATTACTGCCGGCGGCAGCCTGGGCGGGATTACCGCCAGCGCCCTGATTTTTTCCGGGGTTGACCAGACTACGCCATTCAGCCGCACCAACACTGCCGACGGCAATAGCACGACGCCGAGCATCACGATTGGATCAGTTGCTGGCGAACAGGTTGTCAATGTCATTGCCAGCCGTGGCGGCACGGCTTGCAACGCCACGGGAACCGGACAGGCTAGACTCTGGGGAGTCACGACTGTTGATCCGGTTGGTGGCGGTAGCCTGACCCCCGGGGCGACCAGCGTTACGAATTCATGGTCCGTGGGTGTTGCCGGGCTGTGGTCTTCGATCGCCGTGTCCATCAAGCCTGCGGCGGGCGGTGGCGGTGGCGGCACGAATGTAACGTCGTTTGCCCAGACGCCGGCGTTCAATTCCGCGTTCACGATGCCGTCCGGCGGCACTGTCACCATCACAAATTTCATCACCATCACCAATGGTTCCATGCCGGCGAACCCGGCCATCACGGCCACGCTGAGTTACAATGGGACGAATTTCATCACGCTCACCAACGTGACTTACGCGAATAGCAACCTTGTCTGGAGCGGCCAATTGTCGACGAATGTCACGATTCCCGCCGGCCAGCTCATCACCTACGTCATTTCCAATAATCAATCCGGCGTGGTTTACCACATCAACTACGACAGCACCAATGCGCCGTCAGTGATTGTGTTGCCGGCGTCCACGGTGATTCAAGTCAACACGCTGGGCATTTATGACGCGGCGTATCCGGGTAATAATCTCGTCACCACGCCCATCGCCGGTTCCACGCTTTACATCCGCGCCAATGTCAGCGACCCGTTTGGCAACTATGACATCACCAGTCTGCGCCTGGCGGTGACCGGGCCGACTTCGGGATCCAGTTTCACCAATACTTTGACGGATGCGTATTTGGTGGCCACCAATAGCGGCTCGAAGACTTATGAATTCCAATGGGTCACCGGTCCGACCACCGGCGGTTACAGCATCGCGGCCACCGCGAGTGAAGGCACGGAAGGCGTCACGGCTTCGCTGGCCGCGAGTATCACCACGGTCTTCCTCGACCTGGGCACACCGAGCACCACGGAATTCACCGCTGGCGCGAATGGTGTGGCCACCAACAGTTACCTCGCCGGCAGTGTGGTCAGCGTTCGGGTCACCGATTTGAACCGCAATACCAACGCGGCCACGGTGGATACCGTCATGGCCATCATCACCAGCAGCACGGGTGATTCGGAAACCAATACACTGGTCGAAACGGGGGTGAACACCGGGATTTTCACCAATTCCATCAACGTCAGCACGAACCTCGTGGGCACCAGCAACAACGGCATTTTGTATGCGCCGGTGGGCTCCATTTTGACGGTGAATTACACGGATCCGACGGATACGAGCGACAGCACCAGCGCCACCGCCATCGTCCTGCCCGCGCCGGGCGTTCCCGGCGTGAGCGTGAGCAAGACGCTAGTCTCGCCGTCGGGTGGTCAAGTTGGCGTCAGCCAGCCGGTGACTTATAATTTGCAGGTCGTGAACACCGGCAGCACGGTTCTCACGAATGTGGTGGTTACGGATAATTATCCATCCGGCCGATTGACCTTTGCCGGGGCCAGCCCCACGAACAGCACGGCGGCCCTTGGCGTATTGACGTGGACCAACCTCGGCGCTTTCGCGCCCGGCCAGAGCACCAACCTTTCCGTCAGCTTCACCACCACGGCGGCGACGGGCATCGCGACGAATTTCGCGACGGCCAACGGCGGCACGGCCACCAACACCGACTTTGTGACGCTGCTGGTCAACAACGCGGCGGTGAACGTCACCAAAGTTTTGCTGAGCCCGACCAATACGCCGTTGCCGGTCGGCAGCAATGTGACTTTCCGCATCACCGTGAAAAACGTCGGCAACACGACCATCAATAATCTGCCGCTCCAAGACACGTTCAGCGGCGTGTATTACCAGTTTGTTTCCTCGACCATACCGACGAATGGCGTGGGCTTCGGCACGCTGATCTGGACGAACCTCGCCTATCCGACCCCGCTGGCCACCAACGCGATTATCACCAATGACGTCACGATGAAAGTCATCGGCCAGGGCAATCCGGCGAACAACACCGCCACCGCTGATTTTGCCACGGACGTCTTCGGTAATCCGGTGCCGACGGCCACCAGCACCATTGGTGTGACGACGGCTTCCGGCACCATTACCGGCTTCGTCTATAACGACAAAGATACCAACGGCGTGCTTTCCGCCGGCGACCTGCCGCTAGCGGGTGTCACCGTGGAGCTTTACACAGACGCCGGTTCCGGCATACCCGGCACGCTGCTGCAAATCACCGCCACCGATGCAAATGGCTATTACGAAATGCTCAACTTAAATGTCGGCCATTATGTCGTTGTGGAATCCGACCAGCCCGGTTACTCGAGCACGGCGCCGGCGAACAACCGACTCGCCATCAACCTCGCCACGCTGACGGCCACGAACAACAACAACTTCTTTGACTATCTGCCCGCGCCGAATCTGTATTCCACCATCAGCGGCACGGTATGGTATGACGCCAATGGCAATGGCACGAATGACATTTCGGAAACCGGCATAGCCAATGTTTCGCTCGACCTTGTGCAGGACGTGAACACCAACGGCATTGCCGACACCGGTGAACCGGTGGCTGCCAGCATCACCACCGGCACCAACGGCGCTTACTCCTTCTTCGGCATCACGCCCGGCCACTACGTCATTCAGGAGACGGACTATTACGGCTATTACAGCACCGGCGATTCGCAGCCACCGAACAACAACCAGATTGCGCTCACCGTCAGCGCCTCGACGTCCACGAACAATAATTTCTACGACCGCCTGCTGCCGGTTGCCGTGGACGACACCGTCTCGGCGCTGTATTTATTGGCCACCAACATTTATCCGCTGGTCAACGACACCAACTACAACGGCGACACGCTGACCATCACCAACGCCACGAGCACCAACGGACTCGTGGTCATCAATCCGGGCAACACGAACCTTACCTTCACGCCCACCAATCTTGGCACGGCCACCATCAACTACACCATCAGCGACGGCCACGGCGGGACGGCCAGCGCCATCATCACCGTCAATGTCACCGATCTGGCGAACCTGGCAATTGGCAAAACGGCTCCGGGTTCCGTCGCTGCGACCAGCAATCTGGTTTATACCATCGCCGTCACGAATCTTGGTCCGACGCCCGCCAGTTTGGTGGTGGTGACGGATACCCTGCCGGCGGGCGTGACTTTTGTCAGCGCGAACGGCAGTTGGGCCACCAACAGCGGCACGGTCATCTGGAACTTGGGAACCATGACGAATAATCAGGTGGCCAGCCTGACCTTGGCCGTCACGGCGCCGGCGGGTGGTTCGCTGACCAACGTTGCGAGCGTGGGCACGCCGTCCAATGATCCGAACCCGACGAATAACACCACGCCGCCGGTGATCACCACGGTGATAGCCGTGGCGGATTTGGGAATCGGCAAAAGCGCCGCCGGCAGCGTGCCGGCGACGAGCAATCTGGATTACACGATCAGCGTGACGAATTTCGGGCCATCGAGCGCGAGCAGCGTGGTGGTGACGGACACATTGCCGGCAGGGGTGTCATTTGTTTCGGCCTCGGGCAGCGGCATCACCAACAATGGCGCGGTGATCTGGAGCCTGGGAACCTTGACAAACAGCCAGGTGACCAACCTGACCTTGACGGTGAAGGCACCCGCGAGCGGTTCGCTCACCAATACGGCCAAAGTGAATTCGCCGGACACCGACCCGTATGCCACCAACAACGTGACGCCGCCGGTGACGACGAGCGTGACGCCGGTTGCGGATGTGGCTGTGAGTAAAACCGGTCCCGCCACGATTGGTTATGGCACTAATTTTGATTACACGATCACGGTCACGAACTATGGTCCGTCCACGGCCACAGGCATTCTCGTGACCGACACCCTGCCGGCGGGATTGGTCTTCGTCAGTTCCATTCCGACGACGACCACCAACGCCAGCAATCAAGTCATCTGGTCCAGTCTGGGTAATCTCGCGGCGAACACGGCCACCAACCTGACCCTCACCGTCAGTTCGACAGCGTCGGGAACCGTTACCAATATTGCCAGCGGCGGCAGCCCGACCTCTGATCCCAATCCGACGAACAACACCGGCTCACCGGTCGTGTCGGTCATCAGCAAAGCGTCGCCGGTGGTGACCTGGCCGGTGTTAACGAACGTGGTTTACGGGACACCGTTGGGAACGAACCAGAACAGCGCGACGGCGACGGTGGGCGGGACGTTCAGCTACAACCCGACGAACGGAGTGATCCTGCCGGTGGGGACAAATACCCTGACGGTCATCTTCACACCGGGCGATACGAATTACACGGCGGCGTATCTGACGAACCGGGTGGTGGTGACGCCGGCGCCGCTGACGATCTTGGCGAACAATACGAACAAGGTCTACAACACGACGCTGACCTTTGCGGGGAATGAATTTACGACGAGTGCGCTGGTCTCGGGCGACAGCGTGACGAGCGTGAGCCTGGCAAGCGGCGGAGCGATCAACACGGCTCCGGTTGGCAACTAC